>JAAELC010000516.1 GCA_024227135.1 Gammaproteobacteria bacterium | reverse complement strand
TGGGAAGATTATCGGTCATTCGCATCGGACTACTACAACGCGCTGTACGATTTCAATCAACTCCCGCCGCTGGCCAAGACAGCGCAAGGTAATGTCAACTCTGAGACCAAAGAAGAAGCGAAGCAACGGCTTATCTTCAAGCCCTATGCGATGGGTATCTGCTGGCCAAAAGTGCAGATTGCCAGGTGGTTTATGGGTAAAGGGCAGGGGTAGCCCCGTCAATAACGCCTGACCCCACACAGTCCTCGAGTAAGGTGGATCGAATCGCTGTCCCATCCCGTATGAAGTGCAATGGGGCATTGCAGGAGTTTGTCTCCGCCGGTTTTAGAAACCAATATACCCCACTCTTTTTCAGCACATGAAGGACAATCGCCGGGCAAGCGCTGGCTTGGGATAGCAGTCAAACCAGGCTTTCAAAAATCCCTGCCAAACACATCAATGATACGATCGATTTCTTTCCGGGACGCTGTTGCTATCCGCTTTTGCGCTGCTTTGGCAGCCTGCCCGCTTTCCTGAAGGTCACCAACGATGATGATGTTTTCATCATTGGAGCTGTTTGCCGGCCCTGTATAGTTGAAGCTGCCAAATATCGTGAGGTTGTCATCAATGGTCATCAGCTTGTGATGCAGCTTACCCAGGGTTCCTTTATTACCTGCAAGCTTCACTTCGATACCTGCTGCCTTCAGGCCATGGGATGCGGCCCACCTTTGGTTGGCCTGCCTGCTGTCCATGGTGCATCGCACCTTCACGCCACGATCGCTGGCAGCGATGAGCGCATCGTCGATGCCGGATGATTGGGCAAAAGTGAACACGGCGATATCGATGCGCTTTTTCGCTTTCAATATCTGTTTCATTATCTCCATTTCTGGAGAATGATCGGGGGCAAAAAGTGGTTTGATCCGAATATTCGAAACCCGAGACTCTTTCGGCTTTTCATCCCTGTCAACGCTGTACTTGCCAAAACTTCCTTTTTGAATTTCCCGAAACTCCCGCTTATACGAATTCGCAACTCCAGCGTCGTTGATGACGACCACATGATTCAGATTTTTGCTGATACCCGTGGTGGTGAAATTTGTTGAGCCGGTCAAAACTGAGTTACCGCGCACCATGAACTTCTGATGAAAGATTGAGGTGTTGAAATCACTTTTAACATCGACTGTCGAACGTAGTATTGCGTTGAAAAGAAATCGGTTAGCTTCATTCCTGCCTTCGGAGGCAAAAGGATCATCCGGCATTCTCCCACCAAGCAGGTAGTCCTGCTCGATCACCAGATCGATCGAAGCGCCGCGTTTTCTCGCGTTGATGATGGCTTCCGCGATTGGCCGGTGATCCACTTCCTGAACAGCGATCATCAACCGCTGCCTTCTCCTTGTGCGATCGATAAAATCAACGATCGGTTCGATCAGACTGTCTGGTGCCCCCTGTTCAGTTGGACCCAGATGGATAGTGATGTTTCCTTCGGTGATCGGCATTCCGTTTCTCCTGTCCCCAGACGGTACACGACTTTTTCTGTAGAGATCACACTCAGGGAGCCTGTGATTGAGTGACAGTTGAAGTATAGGATGATATTGAATCTGTTGCCGGTGCTGGATCACGCAAATTGATGCAGTTCCACTTCAGCCCTTTCTTGCTGTTCCTTCTTGCAGGGGTGCCGGATGGAGACCTATTCAGAGCTACCCCTGGTGTCACTTTCTGTGACGGTTCTACCGGTGAATAACAGCTATCAATAATCGCTTTGCCAAAACCATCGGGGTTTGCCAACTATACGCAGGTTTCAGTTTCCAACTATTTGCTCAATCCGTAATTGGCGGCCACATGTGATGAAACAGCTGTTACACCGGTTGGTCTCAGCTGGCAGCGCAAGCGCTCTTTCCGCGGACAATATGAGCTTTCGTGGTGGTTTGTTGTTACGAAGTGCGCCATGAATGCGCCTTACCCGATATGTCAGACAGATAACGGACTGCTTCTATACTCTGATAATCTGTCTGTTTTGAATGGTGCCCAGGGCCGGACTTGAACCGGCACGGTTGCAATAACCGGCGGATTTTAAGTCCGCTGCGTCTACCAATTTCGCCACCCGGGCTTAGTCGAAACCGTCACTGCCGCTGAGAATTCGGGTATTGCAGCCCGGCATCGGCAGGATTGGCGGTGATTCTACGAAATGGGGGGCTCGGTGTCCAGATTATTGGCTGAAACTATCAGGTTTCCCGGGGGTTGGTCGCAAACCCCCGATAAGACGATAAAAATGCAACCCTGGACCCTACCGCTGCTGATCGTTGCAACAGTGGCTGGAGCATCTGACTGTTGCGTGGAAGAATACGGATGACAACTTCCAGACACCCACGCCGTCGGTCGCGCGAATCAATCCAGGTCGCTGGGACCTAATTAGATCAGGCCATAGCCTGCAGGTGGCCCGATACCCGGTGGGATGTTCGGTAATTAAAACGTATACTGGCAATGGCAGACGTCCGGGTTAATCTCTGCGATTCGATATCAAGGTCCGGCCGAGATGTCAGCAGCAACAAATCTGGTGGTCTGACTCGATTTTTAGTACGGTATTTTTAAGTGGCGAGTAATAGAGGGCCTGTCGCCCTGCAACTCCCAAAATCAGGAGATATACAGGAATGAAGAGACTGGCGGTAACCTTTACTTTGATTCTGGCCTTGGCTGTGCTGGCAGGATGTACCACTACGCAGCCGCGCTATCAGGAACCGGAAGACGTCGACCTTATTCAGATGAGCTTCGATGCCACAGCAAAACTCATCAAACTTTCCAGAAAACCGTTACCTATCGACAGCATGGTGGTGGTCAGCACCTTCGTAAACGTGGATGAACTGGGACAGACCGCCTCTTTCGGGCGCATCGTCTCGGCACAGATCGCCTCCGCTTTCAATCGAGCCGGGTATCGGATAAGAGCCATGGAGCTCCCCACCGATCTATTCATCAGGGAAGAGAGCGGCATGGTTCATCTCTCTGATGAAACCAAGCGCGTACTGCGAGCCAACGATGCATCGGCTCTGATAGTGGGTGTGTTCGCGCCCGGCCGCCGTACCGCCTATGTTTCTATTCGGATGGTGGATATTGCTTCGGAAACCGTTATTTCCACGGCAGACTTCTCGGTACCCATGGGGCCGGATGCCAAAGTCCTGCTCAAACCCAGACCAACCGGTTCCAGCAAGCCCTGACACCGCGCCAGGAACGGGTTGCCAGTCCCCTGGCAGCCCGTTCGGGAACCTCCCCTGAATCCTGGCAACGATAGCACCCGGTATTCGGTGCTCCCGCTGTCAATGCGCCAGATCCCCGATCCCTTCCAAAACAGGTGTTTCCAGACAGAATTTCTCTGATTCCATCGGGAATGGCTGGCACTGTCTATACTTACTCCATACTATCTGCGTCGATCACGATGGATTCACGGAGCGGCAGGCGATGATTCTGAAAGGCGCTTTACCGGCGTTTATGCTTACTTTCTTCTGGGCGACCGCCACTGCAGACTATGCGGTGGCATTCGCCCACATGAGGGCCGGTGACTACCAGTCGGCCTACCGGGAGCTTCGTGAGCTGGCTGATCGGGGCTATCCTGTTTACCAGAACATGGTCGCCCGTATGCACTTGGAGGGAAAGGGGGTGAAATCCGATCCGGTACTGGCCCATGTGTGGTACAGCCTGTCAGCCGCCCAGGGTGATGAAGCGGCGATCAGCGCTAAAGCCATGCTGGAAAAACGACTCAGTCAGGATCAGCTGAAAGCCTCCAGACAGCTGAGTGAGGAATACGGCGTACTCTATGTGGTCCCATTTCGACCCAACTGGACCCTGGATTAAATGCAGTGAATGGCCTCGGGCATTCAGTCCATCAACTTCAAACCCACCGGCAGGGAATCCCCTACGACACGACGCTCGTCGGCTTTATCGAGTTCCACGACCTCCCGTACCAACGATACCCACCGCTCGGAACCCTTGACTGTCTTGAGCTTGGAGATCACCCGCTCGCGAACCGCCAGATCCAGGTCCCGGTCTCTGTCTCCGCTCATGCGGGATAGCATCACCGCGGCAAAAGGGGCCTGCTCGACTTTTCGCCAATTGAGTTGAAGCAGTGCTTCCAGCCATTTCGTTGCCTCATCCGCCGGCACCACGGTGTGGCTGCTGCCGTGCACCGGTACCCGGGCACCGATCCGACCTACCGCCCACCAGCTGTGGGGGTTCTCTCCGGACTTGCTTAATCGCTGCAACAACCAGTGGCCCACCTCGATTTTCCGTTCCACCGGTACCCTTTCCAGGGTTGCCGCCAGGCGAACCATGTCATCGTACCCTTGCATTTTAGGCCCCTTGGGACGCTTGCGGGCACCTTTTCCCGGGGGTTGCAGTGAAAATGCGATACCGTCAAGGAGCAGCAATTGTTGCCGCTCATCCAATCCTCCGGCTACCCGGCGCCACAGCGTCCACCACTCGGACCAGTTCTGGCCCGCAGCGGTGTACTGGATCCCCTCCGAAAAAGCTGACCAGAGCTGCTGGACCCGCCAGTCGTCCAGGGGGTGGCCAAAGCCCGGGCGCAGACAGAATCCTGCCAGGTTTAACCAGACCCGCTCATGATCCTGGGAGCGGCGGCGCCGGCGCTTGTCCTCCCATAGCTGTCCAAACAACTCCCTTAGCAACGGGGTGGTCCAGCTCTCGCGGGATCCGATCAGTTTCTCCAGCTTTCTATTGAGAAGCTTTATCTCCTTGGGTCCCACCCGTTGGGATCGTTCACCGTACATCAGCCCGATGGCTTCCAGGGCCTGGGGCAGGTTGGGCGGCAGATCTGCCAGGGCTACCTGGGCATCCCCTCCCGCCTGGGAAGCTTTTCTGGTCTGAAACTCCAGCTTCCATTTCTGGTCCGGGTTATCCGTTTCGATACAGTGCAGTTCCAGGGTGCCGATTTCCGTTAACTCGGTGACCAATTGGACAGGAACTTCTCTTGCCCCGGTGGCCTTTTCCGTGCCGATGACCGTTGCAAAAGGTGGTAGATGAAGGAAGGAGTCGCAGCTGATATCCACCACCTGACCCGGCTTATAAGCTTCATCGATTGTGGAAGACACCAGATGAAATCGCACGGGCTGTCCTACGCGAAGGGCAAAAACCCGATCGTCCAGAGCAACTTTTCGACCCTCGTCCGTCCCTTTGGGCAGCAGGCAGATACCGGTGCGGTAATTATCATCATCCATCACCAGCAGGTAGCTTCTTGCAGATCCTCCACCGATACGGGGTGCCCTGCCCAGCCGCGCCAGACGAAAAGACACCGCGCCTCGCGCCACCGCGGTATCCGGGTGCTCGTTGACCAGGACCTTGATCGGACCTCCTCGCCATTGCTCAAGCACACCGGCAAGCCGATCGCGCAACGATTGCGCGTTGAACACACCGCCATTGAGCAACAAGGTATCGGGTATGACCGGACCGGTGGAGCCCTCCCCCGCTTCGTTCATGGCGTCCCGGCATACCCCTTGATGCCTGTCCAGAAACCGTGCGAGGTGACGGGTGATCCCCGGATCCGATGCATAGGGCAGGCCGAACTCAACGATGCCGGCCCGGCTCCGCCGGGGATGATCCTCCCGGGATACGGAGGGGAAGAATCCGTCGACCACCAGTTCATCCACGGCCTGGCGCTCCAGATCCATAGAACGTGTGCCACCGATCAACCTGGACCCTCCACCCAGCAGGGTCACCGAAACTTTTTCCGGGGCATCGGTCGCCAGCAGCCGCTCCTTGGCCTGCCTGCACTGCTGTATCAACTGGGAAAGCCGGGCGCTGCTCAACGGGTTACCCGGAGACGAGAACGTTCCCTCTGCGAGATGGGCCAGGCCCAGGTCCATGTTATCGCCACCCAGCATCAGATGATCGCCCACGCCGATACGGGTGAACACCGGTGTCTCATCCTGGAACTGGACTTTGATCAGGGTCAGGTCGGTGGTGCCCCCGCCCACGTCACAGACCAGAACGAGCCGGGTATCACCCAGCTGTTCCCCCAGATGGTCACGACTGCGAAACATCCAGTCGTGGAAAGCCGCCTGGGGTTCTTCCACCAGCTGCAGTTGTCGGATGCCCGCCATCCTCGCCGCATCCAGGGTCAGGCCCCGGGCCGCTTCGTCAAAGGAAGCGGGCACGGTCAGAACCACGTCCTGATCTTCCAACCGGTCCTTGGGATAGGTCTGATTCCAGGAGGCCCGTAAATGGGCCAGATAGTTGGCGCTGGCCGACAACGGGGAGATCCTGGGTAGGCTGTCGTCCCCTCCCCAGGGGAGAATCGGTGCGCTTCGGTCCGCAGTGGGGTGTGACAACCAGCTTTTGGCGCTGGCCACCAGGCGTCCGGGAACCTGGCTGCCCAGTGCCTGCGCCAATGCACCGACTACCGGATTTTCCACGTTCCCCGAATAGCCAGGCAGCCAGGGAAGGCGGATATCATCGTGATTGAGTTCCCCTGGAGCAGGATGGTACTCCATGGAAGGTAGCATCGGACGGCGCGCAACTTCGCCAGGTGCCACCAACTGTTCGACCTCAAACAGCTCGATAGTGGTTTTCGAGCCTTTACCTGGCTCTGCGAAAGCAACAACCGTGTTGGTCGTGCCCAGATCGATCCCTACGATAAAGCGTGCCATTGGACCTGAATTACCGGCAGAAAATAATCTGTAATCTTACCGCTCCGGTCTGGGAATGGGAAAGGCGATCTGTGACACGCTTTCCGGGGTCCAGAGAATAGTGAGCGTACGTGACAGCCGGCACCCACCGCCGCAGAGCGGCAACAACGGCGTCACCACGCAGCGTGGGGCGAGATGAGCTCATTCCGGCGCCCCTGTCATCCATGACCTGGGGGTGAGGCGGGTTCGCCGTTGCCGCTCAGGGCTGACGCACATCCAGTTCGACTTTCCAGCGTTCTTCACCGGTAACCGGGGAGGCCTCCAGACGCAGGGTACCGGTTTCGGTGACCGCGGCATGCAGTCCTACCGGTACCACCTCACCCAGACTTCTTCCCTCAGCTGGCAGGGTTACTTCGATCTCGCCCAGTTCCTGTAACTCTTCCGGAAGCCAGGACTCGAGCATGACGCCTACCTCGTCCTTGCGTCGCACTGACGACTCGAAAAACCTGAACCTCACCGGCTCCCCGACCACCAGACCGAATTCCTGGGGCGGCAGGTCCGCCTCTGTACCCTCTTCCATGCCGAACGGGGCAACACACAAGGCCATCACCGGCGGTTCGAGGCCGGGTACCGCCGGCATACTGGTTTCGATGCCCACATAAAAACTCTGAGCGGTACCACCGCGGATCCTCACACCGCCGCCGAGACGTACCTTCCCGTAATAGGCCGATCCCCTGGCCACCGCCAGATCCAGATCCGCACCGCTCAAGAGTCGCGCCGGCGGAGCCTGTTCGGCCTCCAGCCAAAGATTGAGGTTTTTCATGACCCGCTCACTCAATAGCGAAGACTTGAAAATCCCACCGTTGAACAGTACCGCTGTAGGGTGGAGAAATGAAGCACCCTGGGCCCGCCCCTCAAACCCCGGCAACTCCTCCGTAGCCTGGGCCTGTCGCCCCAGAAATGCCGCGAGGTGGCGGGTGACCGCGGCATCCTGGGCGTAGGGCAGACCCAGCTGGGTCAATCCGGCACGGGGACGGGAGATGGGCCGGGCAGCTGCATCCACCTGGGGGAAGAAGCCCTCCAGTATGGTATTTCTGACTTCATCACGGGTCAGCTCGGTACGAATGGAGCCACCGATCAGACGGGAGCCCCGGCTGGGCACCACCAGGGGAATGCTTTCCTGGTCGGCATCGCCAAGCAGCACTTCCTTGGCAGCCCGGCAACCATGGGTGAGTGCCCGCAGTTGCCAGGGATCGAGCTGAGTACCCTGCCCGGCCAGTTTGGCACCCACCACGTGGGCCAGGGCAAGATCCATATTGTCCCCACCCAGCAGGATATGATCACCCACCGCTACCCGGTGGGGTTCCAGATTACCTTCCCGATCGATGATCGCAATCAGGGACAGGTCGGTGGTCCCGCCGCCCACGTCCACCACCAGTATGATGTCCCCCGGGTTTGCCTGCTTGCGCCATTCTCCCTGGGATCCCTGGATCCAGCTGTAAAGCGCCGCCTGGGGTTCTTCCAGTAAATTGGCCCGTTGAAAACCGGCCAGCTCCGCGGCCTCTGCGGTCAGTTCCCGCGCAGCCGGATCGAAAGAGGCCGGAATGGTGATGGTGACGTCCTGCCGATCCATCGGCTTGTCGGGAAACTGGTTGTTCCAGGACTCCTTCAGGTGCTCGAGGTACCGGGTCGATGCCTGCAGCGGTGAGATTCGATTCACTTCTTCCGGTGCGTCGTGGGGCAGAATTCCGGCGCGCCGATCCACCCCGCTGTGGGACAACCAGCTCTTGGCACTGGAGACCATCCGAATCGGGGTCAGTGCCCCCCGGGAGCGGGCAAAATCCCCCAATGCATACCCGGGCTGTTCAACCCAGGGCAGGGTGAGATCCCCGGCTGCCAGCTCTGTTTCATGGGGCAGATAGATAAACGATGGCAACAGGGGCAACTCCCCGACCGTCCCCGGTGCTGTAAGCTGCGGCACCTGCAACACTCCTTGAATGCCCCCCTCGCCGTCCGTCTCGGCATTCAGGTCGACGTAGGAAAGCGCACAGTGAGTGGTACCCAGATCGATACCAATGGCAAAATCCGCCTCGCTCATAATTCCACCTCAGCAGGAGCCAGAATGGTTACATCATGGTTGACGGAAAGTTTGGGCAGCCGCACTTCGGTTGCACGCCACCCTTTGTGGGTCACCACCCCGGTAAACGGCGGCTCGCCCACCACATTGCCCGTTAAGCGGATTGCCGTCGCATCAAAGCCCTTCGCCAACGTGACACGGCTGCCTTCCGCATCCGAGCGCACTTCGGCAATAGTCAGGTGTTCCCGCATTGCCTTGCGGCATCCTTCGTGAACCACACGGGCCGCAGCACCAATGTCCGCATCGGCGTAACTGACCACATCCTCTTCGATGAAATCGATGAACCGGCCCTCCTGCTGCAGCAGTCCGAGCAGCTGTAGTGCTGCGTCCGGACCCGCCTCCTTCAACCGCGGGGGTGGGGGTGGCGCACTGGTATCGGCCTTACTGTCTGTAGACTCAGATGCCACTGCGGCAGGCCCTTTACCTTCCTTGAGACCCAGCACCCCCAGGGCGAACCGGGGATCGAACAGGATCCGGAAAAATACAGACAGGGCAAGGACGATGCGTGTAATGAATGAAGGTGTTTGGTTGTCCATTGATATCGAGTCCCGATAGCTGATGATTCTGAGGCGGGATATGCTATCACGTCCGGTCGCCCGCTTTGAGCATGGACCTGCTCATCTGCGGCTGCCCGCCCCAAGACACGTCTTGCAACCCGCGCAGCCGGTACCCGGCAGACCCTGTCGATCAGATGGCCGGCAACCCCGGCCGCTGAAGAAGAATCAGTCCCCGGTACCCTCGAGCGACCTGATGGCGGTGGCGATTTCCCGGCTCATCTGCTCCAGTGCCTGGCTCTGAGCCGCCACCTGAGACTCGAACCCATCGCCCCAGACCGGCTGGGTGATATCTGATTTACTGATCATGTGCAGCTCCCCCCCTTCATCGCCGAGTATGCGCCAGAGCGCGGTAAGACGTACTTCCCGGGGTCGAACAAGATCGAAACGGCGAATGTCGATAGCGACCTGATAAGCTGGCTTCAATGCCCGCTCCCAGGGATAGGTGAGTACGGAATCCGTACCCAGATTGTGAGAGAGATTCTCTGCGACCACCCAGGCGATATTGGCTTCCAGCGCCCCCCCCCAACGGTCGAATTCTTCAACTTTGAGCCGGTTACTGCTGTGCCGGGCAACGATCTGGGGACGTTCCAGGTAAGCGGCCAGCCGGATCGGGCCGACGCCCAGCACCAGATCCTGAAGCGCCGCCCCTTCCGCTGCCGCCTCACCGGAGGTCAGCAGATAAAAACGTGAAGGGGGTGTCGCGGCGCACCCTGCCAGCAGGGATAGTATAATCAACCAGCAGCCACCGGGAACTCGCTTCATCTTTCGCACCTCGACAAGTACTCCGTCGATTTGACAATGACGGGTCCGGTGAGTTTGTCAGTGTTCATGGCCCGGCGCAACTCGCCTGCCGGGGAGAACCTCCCCGGCCGATGGTCACACCCTTGAGGACCACCGGGGCCCCGATCTGAAGACCCGATGCGCTACCCTGAAAATAGATACTGAACTGGTACCAGTTGCTGCCGAATCCCGACGACCCCAGGTAAACCTTTCATACACCCGGCTACCGCCACCAGAACCCCGAACACCAGGCTCTTGGCAACCCCCACGGCGATATCGGTGAAGTGAACAGCCGACCGGGTCTGCTCCAGATATTGAACAACCGATATATCGAACTGGGAGACACTCACCAGCATACCGCCGGCGATCCCCAGCACATCGGCATAGATGCACAGCAGCGGCATCATCAGCGTCAGGGCCAGTATCCGCGGCAGTACCAGAAAATCCATGGGGGAAATTCCCAGGGTCCGAAAAGCATCGATCTCCTCATTCACCTGCATGGTACCCAGCTGAGCCGAAAAGGCGGCACCGGTTCGTCCAGCCATAATGATGGCGGCCATCATGGAGTGAAACCGGGCTGAGGGATACCGGTTTCCCACCGCAACCCTAAGGCTCCAGCCGCACCAGACTGCCATCACTGGAATCGATCAGCAGATAGATATACCCGTCGGGTCCCGCGCTCACATCCCGGATACGACCCAGTCGATCCGCCAGTAACCTTTCCTCCCCCATCACGATGTTGCCCTTGAGGGTCAGCCTGACCAGCAGATCAAATTTGAGGGACCCCACGAAGAGACTGTCCCGCCACTGGGGAAACCGGTCACCGGTATAAAAGGCCATCCCCGAGGGTGCGATGGAAGGTACCCAGTAATAGAGTGGCTGCTCCATTCCTGTTTTCTGAGTTCCTTCGCCAATACTGGTACCGAAGCCATAGTTGGCCCCGTAAGTGATCACCGGCCATCCGTAATTGACACCCGGCCTGGCGATATTGATCTCATCCCCCCCCTGGGGACCATGCTCATGGGTCCAGACGTCCCCGGTCTCCGGATGCAGCGCCATACCCTGGATATTGCGATGGCCATAGCTGAATATTTCCGGTTTTGCCCCCTTATGAAAGAGGAAAGGGTTGTCTTCGGGTATCCGGCCATCATCGTGAAGTCGAATCAGAGCACCGGCGTGGTCATCCAGGCGCTGAGCACGAGACCGGTCACCCCGATCTCCCAGCGAAACGTAGAGATATCCCTGCTTGTCGAACACCAGACGGGAGCCAAAATGCCTGGAAGTGTGGGTCTTATGTTCCATACGAAAAAGGATTTCCAGATCCGACAGCTCGTTCCCGGTCAAGCGGGCGCGGGCCACTTCGGTTCCCTTTCCCCCGGGGCCTGACCCCACGTAGGAGAAATAGATCCAGCCGTTCTTCGGGTAGTCCGGGTGCAGAGTGATATCCAGCAACCCGCCCTGGCCGCTCACGGTCACCCTGGGCAAACCGTCGATCGGCTCGGGGTTCAAGACACCCTTTTCGACAATCCTCAATCTACCGGACCGCTCAGTCACCAGAATCCTGCCATCTGGCAGGAATGCATGCCCCCAGGGATACTCCAACCCCCCGGCGACCGTCACTACCCGGAATCCGCGATCGTCGGCGATCGTTGGCTCCAATGTCTGGGAGGCAAATACTGCAGAAGACCAGAACAGAGTAAACCAGAAAATGCTGTACCAAGCTCGAATCGATAGATATTGAGTTTGCATCAGGATGTTATCCTTCTGTGACGATATCTGTTTATAGCAAGAAGTCAGAATAACCTGCGACTGCTTCAGTGCCCGTAAATCTGAGCAGGTCCCACCGGTCATTCCCACCGGGGCGGGAAGCGTGATGCAACGATGTACTGCCGGCGGGTCGAGGATGCAATCCGACCTGTTTCATCAAAAGATACCACAATGCGCGGTCTTGTCTGGCTCTTTTGTTAAACAGACAGGCAATGTCAGAAATTCCCCGCCTCCCGTATGTCATACGGTCTGGTATGATCCAGTCTGAGTTTGCTCATCACCCGACAGAAAACGGTCGGACGGCAGTCGCGATCGGGACCATTTTTTCGAAACCTTGAATTTCATCACTGCGTCGTCAGGTTCAATGTTCGGCAACCCGCGTATCTGCAGGTAGTATTGGGCATTTGAAACTCCGGGGAAATCCTGACATACCGATCACTGTCCTGTCCGGAACGACATAATTACAAGCTGAAGGATAAATCCACAAGAGGAACGATCATGGCTGGGAAAGAACCAAAAAGTCTGCTGCAGGTTGCCAAAGCGCAACTGGAAACCGCGAAAGCACAAATCGAAGTGGCACGGGTACAGGAAAAGATCGTCATGGCCCAGGCTGAGGCCCAGGCTGAGACCGCAAAAGCCAAGGCAGAAGCCACACAGGCTAAAGCGGAGGCGGTCAAGATCAAAGCGGAAGCCCAGGAACGCGCAGCCAAGAGCCAGGAAAAGGCCATGCAGATGGAACAGGAACTGGCAGATACCCAGGAAGCCATCCAGAAACTGGAACAGGATATGGTGAAATTCGGGAAGCAGCACAAATCAGAGCTCGACAAGCTCAAGAAGCAATCGAATGCCCAGATAAAATCTATCAAGAGCGAGAATCAGGTAGAGATCACCAAAGTCAGGGAACAGGCGAAAGCGGAGGCGGCAAAAATCAGGGAAGAAGCCCACAACGAGGTCGCTGAAGCCCAGGCGGAACTCCAGTCTGAGGCTCGCACTCAAGCAGAGACCGCCAAGTCACAGGCAGAAACCGCAAAGGCCCAGGCCAGAACCGCGGAAGCCCAGGCCAAAACCGCCGATGCCCAGGCCCGGGCAAAGGAAAAAATTTCCCAGGCCGAGGCGAAACTGAAAAAAGCTTCAAAATAACAGTACACCTGGGAGCCAGGAGACTCCCCTGGCGGGCGGAGCGTGGAAACCCAGTCCCCGTCTCCCCCCACCACCTCCCTCACACTGTTTTTTTCCTCGTCCCCACGCTCAGTGTAGGGACGAAGCTCTTACCGCTCCGCGGTGGGCATGAACCGGCGCTACACCAATAGCAATGAAAGAAAGTGATAGAATGGGCAGTCCTCAACGGACCCCGGAATGCCGTCCTCCGGAATGAAAATATTTTTTCATGCAACCTTTTCCAGAGACGGAACCAACAGTCACAGCAGTACTCAAAGTGGTGTGAAAAATTCTTCGCTTCAAGTGCTCAAGTTCGGTAGAAGCAGCCGATATCATCCTATGTGGGCTTACCGGAAAAAAACAGCATCATCGTGATCCTTTCAACCAGGAAAACCGACGCCTGTCCTAAACGACCCTCAGATTCACCTCGTTATCCGTAAGCTATTTTTTTAATTCTTATTTTTGTAATTGGCAGTATCTAAAGATGTACGCTCAATCCTCTCTCGAATGGGAAAACCTCCTTCAATCCGGTAACAGAATATTCATTGGCTCTAACGCTGCTGTCCCCAACGGCCTGGTCAACAACCTCATCGACAACGCAAAAAACCTCCATGACATAGAGGTCGTTCACATCTTCACGATGGGGGAGAACGCCTGGGCCCGGAAAGAACACAGCGACCTGTTTAAAATCAATTCACTGTTTATCAGCCCGGGTATCAGAAATGCAGTAGCCGACGGCTACGCAGACTACACGCCGTGCTTCCTCTCTGAAATACCCGAACTGTTCCGGGAAGGAATCCTGCCCCTGGACGCCGCGCTGGTGAGCCTGAGCCCACCGGACGAATACGGCTACTGCTCCATGGGCACATCGGTTGATATCGTGTCGGCCGCCATTAAATCGGCCCCCAAGGTTATCGCCCAGATCAACCCGAACATGCCCAGAACCCATGGGCACAGTTTCATCCATATCAGCGAAGTCGATGCGTGGATGGAAATAGAAGAACCCATTCCAGAGTTGATTCCCGGGGAAATGGATCCCATTACCGAAAAGATCGCCCAGTATGTCGCCATGCTCATCGAAGATGGCTCCACACTCCAACTGGGCATCGGAAAAATCCCGGACGCCGTTCTCAAGTATCTGAGTAATCACCGGGACCTGGGGGTTCACACCGAAATGTGCAGCGATGGCATCATCGAATTGATGATATCGGGTGTGATCAACAACCGAAAGAAAACCTTTCATCAGGGTAAGACGGTAACCACTTTCTGTATGGGAACCCAGGCCCTCTATGAGTTCGTAGACAAAAACCCCCACGTTGAGTTTTACCCATCGGAGCACATCAACTGCCCCGCCAACATTGCCCGCAACGACAAAATGGTATCGATCAACAGTGCCATCGAAGTGGATCTGACCGGACAGGTAGTGGCCGACTCGGTGGGTTATCAGTTCTACAGCGGAATCGGCGGGCAAGTCGACTTCATCCGGGGTTCTGCCATGAGCAAAGGCGGCAAGCCCATTATCGCTTTACCCTCGACGGCTAAGTTTGGCACCATTTCCAAAATCGTGCCGTTCATTACCGAAGGGGGTGGCGTCGTCACGTCACGGGGTGACGTGCACTATGTGGTTACCGAGTACGGTATCGCGACCCTGAGGGGTAAAAGTATCCGTGAACGGGCACTGGAACTGATACAGATAGCCCATCCCAATTTCCGGGAACAACTCCTGTCAGAGGTCAGAAAGCATTACTGGGTACCCAGTTACCAGAAACAGAAACCCCTCCCCGTCCGGGAACTCGGCCCCGTGGAGTTGCGCAATATGGATTTCGGGGGAGCCAAGTACAACATGAGGCCCCTGCACCCTGCGGATGAAAGACTCCTGCAGGAGTTCTTCTACTCCCACAACAAAGAGACACTGTTGATGCGTTACAGCCATCACCCGAAACAGATGTCCAGAGAAAAGGCGTCAGCCCTGGTTGCGGTGGATCAGAGTAAGGACCTGGCCCTGTGTATCGTTAAACGAAATGGCCCGAAAGAGGAACTCGAGGCGGTCGGACGCTACTATTTCATCGAGCAGAACAACGCTGCGGAAGCCGCATTCGTGGTCAGAGAAATCCATCAGGGAAAAGGGATGGCCACGGCACTGCTGGATGAAATGATCTCGGTCGCCAGACAGCGAGACATCGCAACCATGAACGCCTATGTGAGAGCGGAGAACAGGCCGATGCTGAAAGTGTTTGAAAGCCACCACTTCCGCCGTATGCCCTCGGAGAGTCCCCGGGAGGTCTATCTGGAACTCGACCTCACCACCGACCACAAGGAACAGAGTGGGGACGATCAACTGCAGACGGCCAGCGTTGCCTGACGTACCGCACGGCGATTGAACTCGATGTACTGAGCGGGTGGGTAACGGACTTTATTCCGTTGCCTGCCCGGGTCTTTGGCCACAGCCCTCTGGGCTGCCTGCGCGCCCCCCTCACCGCAGCCCCAATACCCGCCTTGAGTGATGGAAAATGACGGGAGGGTACGAACTGGCGCCGGGCGCTTCCCATCGGAAGCGGGAGGTTCAGAATTCTTCCGGTTCCGCCAGATCTGCTATCGCCTCCTGGTTGGTCCAGGAAGTCGCCATTTTAACCGCCCTTCGGATGGGTATCCATCGCGCAGCGGTATGCTCCTGGGCATTGAGCCGGACAATACGCCGGGCCGGTAATTTGAAGTGAAACAGATGTTCGGTGTTATACAACACACTCGGGGCATACCGATCGCGCCAGGGAGGCACGATCGGGAACCTTTCCCGATGCCGGCAATCCACCAACCCGCCACCGGCATGCAGCCCGGTCTCCTCGAACAGTTCCCGGCGGGCGGCGTGGCGGGCGGTCTCACCCCAACGCAGGCTACCGGTAACCGACTGCCAGAAACGGCTGGGGTGGGTGCGCCGCAGCAACAATACTTCACCCCGGGCGGTATAGACCACCACCAGAACCGACTCGGGGCGTTTGAAACCGGCTATTGCTCTTCTGCCTGGGGCTTGCGCACCCTGATCGAGAGTTCCCGAAGCTGGGTCTGATTCACCTCCGACGGGGCGGCCGTCAACAGGCAGGCAGCGGTCTGAGTCTTGGGGAAAGCCATCACGTCCCGGATGGAGTCAGCACCGGTGAGGAGCATAACCAGCCGATCCAGACCGAAGGCGATGCCCCCGTGGGGGGGACAACCGTAACGCAGAGCCTCCAGCAGAAAACCGAATTTCTGCTGGGCTTCCTCGTCACCGATTCCCAGCAGTCGGAACACCTGCTCCTGAACCGCTTCCTGGTGAATACGAATCGAGCCACCACCCAGTTCCGTACCGTTGAGAACCATATCGTAAGCCCGGGATTCGCACTGGCCCGGATCGTTCTCGAGCCGGTCCAGATGGTCTTCTTTGGGGGCTGTGAAGGGATGATGCAAGGCGTTCCAGCGCTTCCCCTGAGGATCCCAGCCGAACATGGGAAAATCCACCACCCACACCGGCCACCAGCCCGGCTTCATAAGATCGAGGTCTTCCCCCAGTTTCACTCGCAAGGCACCCAGTGCCTCGTTGACCACCGTGGCCTTATCGGCGCCGAAGAAAATCAGATCGCCATCTTCCGCAGCGGTGCGCGACACTATTTCGGTGACGGCCTCATCGGGTAAAAATTTCAAAATCGGCGATTGCAGCCCTTCCCGCCCTTTGGCAACCTCATTGACCTTCACATAGGCCAGGCCCTTGGCACCATAAATCCCTACAAACTTGGTGTAGGCATCGATCTCACGGCGGGTAAGACGGCAACCCCCGGGCAGTTTGAGAGCAGCCACACGTCCGTCGGCACTTCTGGCCGGACCGGAAAACACCTTGAACTCCACCTCGAGCATCAGATCCCCCACGTCCACCAGTTCCAGGGGACAGCGAAGATCGGGCCGATCGGATCCGAAACGTTTGATCGCCTCGGCATAGCTCATGCGGGGAAAGGGGTCGGTCAGTTCTTCGCCGAGCACTTCTTTGAAGGTCTGCCGAATCATCTCCTCCATCAGTTGCAGCAGTTCGTCTTCGTTCAGGAACGAAGTCTCGATATCCAGCTGGGTGAACTCGGGCTGGCGATCGGCACGCAGATCCTCATCCCGGAAACAGCGCACGACCTGGTAATAACGATCCATTCCCGACATCATCAGCAACTGCTTAAACAGCTGAGGCGACTGGGGCAACGCAAAAAACTTACCGGGATGGGTACGGGAAGGCACCAGATAGTCCCGGGCGCCCTCCGGGGTCGCCTTGGTCAGCATGGGGGTTTCGATATCGAGAAAACCCTGATCGTCCAGGTAGCGGCGCAGACTCTGGGTAACCTGGGCGCGCAACTGGATATTACGCAGCATCTCGGGGCGACGCAGATCCACATAGCGGTAGCGCAGCCGCACCTCTTCGGAAACATTCTCGTGCTCGTCGAGTTGGAAGGGTGGGGTCTCAGAGCGATTGAGAATCTCCAGGCTCAACCCCAGCACTTCCACCTCGCCGGTGGAAAGATCGGTATTGACCGTGCCTTCCGGACGAGCGCGCACCCGACCGCGAACCCGCAGGACGAACTCGTTACGCACCTGCTCGGCGGTGGCGAATATATCCGGCAGATCAGGATCGTAGACGACCTGTATGAGCCCCTCCCGATCCCTGAGATCAATAAAAATGACCCCGCCGTGATCGCGACGACGATGTGTCCAGCCGCAAAGGTCGACCTCCTGGCCGATATGAGAAGCATTCAGCTGTCCGCAATAGTGGCTGCGCATGAAATCTGTCCCGTAATGATATAGATGAAGCCGGTCTGCATCGGCTGCAGAAACCCGGAGATGTTACGTTCTGACCACCAGGGGCGCAAGCTCGTGCCCTTGGTGACAACCTAAAAAACCGCAGCAGCCGTCCTTATTTGCCCGGTGGCACTTTTGCCGCTGACCGGCCACCAATCGACGACGTTTCCCAGGCACACCGGGGAAGGCCACTCCCGGATAAGTTCAATTCGCCGAAGTTGATTTAGGCGCCTTGGCCGGTTTGGACTCTTTCTTCTCCTGGCCGGTCGAAGCCCCTTTCTTGGAATCACTTTTGCCAGCGGTCGACTTGGAGTCACCACTGCCCGATTCGTGCAGATTTTTCTTTTTTCCGTGCTTGAAATCGGTTTCGTACCAACCACCGCCTTTGAGACGAAATCCGGCAGCCGAAATCAGTTTTTTCAGCGCCGGTTTACCGCATTCGGGACAGTTCATCAGAGGGGCGTCAGACATTTTCTGCATGGCCTCCAACTCGTGACCGCAGTCTTCGCAACGATATTCATAAAAAGGCATGACACTCGCTCCACAATCCACACCCCGTTTCGCCACGGGTAAAACCGGGCATTTTAACACATTCTGCGAACGAGCCGCTGGGCTTTATCCTGGAACAATCCCCAACCTGTCCCGGTGTCCCGCTTATGGCTGGTCCGAAAACTCCGACTCATGCATCCAGGCCGCATGCCTGGGTGCCTTCCTGGTCTTCGACCACTCTTCCAGCATCTCCCATTTGACCTGGTCCAGACGCGCCAGTTTTTCCGCTTCCCGGGGATCCGGGCAGGCCAGTTCCACACGATGACCATTGGGATCGAAGAAATAGATGGAGTGGAAAATAGAATGGTCGGTCACCCCCAGCACCTCCACCCCGTTGGCCTCCAACTGCCCTTTGAAGGCGATCAGTGTATCCCGGTCCTTAACCTTGAACGCAATATGCTGCACCCATTCAGGGGTGTTGGGGTCTCTACCCATCTCAGGCTGGGTGGGCAACTCGAAGAATGCCAGTATGTTGCCCTCACCGGCATCCAGAAAAACATGCATGTAGGGGTCGGGAGCCTTGGTGGAGGGTACCTTGTCTTCAGCGATGGCCAGCACGAAATCCATGTTGAGATTTTTGCCGTACCACTCCACCGTCTCTTTCGCATCCCGGCATCGGTAGGCCACGTGGTGTATTTTGTCAATTTTCATTCCATCCTCCAAAGAACGACGGTGATAGGCTCCCGCCCCCTCGATCGGTAACCGCCGTCAATCCAGGGCCGGCAAGAGTTCGCCCACCGCCTCGCCAAAGCCGATACGGGGATGCCCGGGCTTCTCACACCAGCCACGCAGGGTGATCGCATCACCATCTTCCAGAAACTTCCGAGTCTCCCCGTTGTTCAGCGCCAATGGGTTTTTGCCCCCCTGGGTGAGTTCCAGCAGTGCACCGCCTTCCCCCTCCCCCGGGCCGGACTGGGTTCCACTGCCCAGCAGATCCCCAGGCTGCAGATTACAACCGTTGACCGTGTGATGGGTCACCATCTGGGCCACCGTCCAGTAGGCATTGCGAAAGTTACTCAGAGACAAACGGGCTGCCTGATCCCCCGATGCCTGCATCTTTCGGGTCTGGAGCAGCACCTCCAGATTGATATCGAATGCCCCCGCTGTCCGATTACCAGCTGACTCCAGATAGGGTAGCGGCTGGGGATGATCCTCCGGTCGGCTCCAGGGTACCCGATAAGGACGCAGCGCCTCGGCAGTCAGTATCCAGGGAGAGATACTGGAAGCGAAACTCTTCGACAGGAAAGGCCCCAGTGGCTGGTACTCCCAGGCCTGAATATCCCGGGCTGACCAGTCATTCAGCAGGCAGATACCAAACACCTGATCCTCGGCCTGGGCGAGATTGACAGATGAGCCGAGTGGATTGCCCGGTCCGATGAATATCCCCAGCTCCAACTCGTAATCCACCCGCTGGCTGGGTCCGAAAACGGGCACCTCCATACCGGGTGACCGGGTCTGCCCCTGGGGGCGGCGAATCTGCTGCCCCGAAACGACAATGGATGAACTTCGCCCGTGATAGCCAATCGGCACCCACTGATAGTTTGGCATCAACGGATTGTCCGGACGAAACAACCGTCCAACGTTGGTGGCATGATGGATGGACGTATAAAAGTCGGTGTAATCGCCGATCCGGGCGGGCACCCTGTACTCGGCATCATTCTGAGGTACCAGGCACGGGGCCAGTCGTGCCCTGTCCGGGGTATCCGCCCGCAGGATTCTGGAGAGACACAGACGTAGTTCCGACCAGGCCTCCGGGCCCAGTGCCATGAACGGATTCAGCGTTTCACCGAGACAGGCGCTGAGCCGCTCGCCTGCTCTCCCGGCAATCAACCCCGTGGCATGGAGACCGGCCAGATCCAGGATCTGATCGCCAATAGCCACCCCACCCCGAAACGCCTCATCACTGCCCTGTCGGCGAAATACCCCAAATGGCAGATTCTGGATCGGAAAATCACAGTCTGGAAGATTGGCGGACTCCACCCAGCTGGTGATGGTCTCATGGGTTTCGTTCAGTTCATACATGTTTTTTTCCTTCGTACCCCAAAGGTACTTTAGGGACCGCTGACTCAGTGGTGACCTCAATGGGACCGCTATTCAACTGTTTATATCCTGCAGGGAACGCAGCCTCGGCTCCGCTGACGGTGCATCCATGCATCATTGCTCCCGCCTGCCCGGAAACTACCAAGCGAACCTTGTCCAGGTCTCACTCTGTTTCTGTAAAGAAGGCGCCACAGTCCCTGTTTATCAATTGACAGCCGGCAACTACAGGTCCCGGCGCGCAATGTCCATCGCTTCCCGCAGTACGCTCAGATCACCCACATGGTTCGCCAGAATCAAAACCAGCCGGGCATTGACCTTGGCACTCTGCTCATCACTGAGATCCTGGTGTGTCTTGATCAATGCCTCGTAAAAATCATCACCCGCACGATAGGGCCGGAAGAAACGTTTTCCCGGCTCGTGAAAGTTGGTTTTTCTATTCAGTGGCATGGATTACCTACCAGTTCAAGATTCAAGTTACAAGTTACAAGTTACAAGTTACAAGTTACAAGTTACAAGTTACAAGTAAAATCCTGCCAATCAGCGCACCCAGGCCCAGATCCTCAGCTGTGGCCGATGGCGGTATTCAGCGCGGCAGCAATCCGGCTATGATCGAACTCACGCCAGCGGGCTGCCACGTGCTGATCGGGCCGCACCAGATAGGTGGTGCCGGGGGTGGCATCGTAGCGTTCGAAGGCCAGTCCTTTTACATCAAGTGCTGTAGCCACTCCACCGGGTGTCTTTCCCCGCCCGGTCAGGACGATCGTCTCCACGGGAACCGTAGCCGAACCGAGGCTTTCCAGCTCCCCCGCGAGTGTTCCGTCGAGGGACTCGGCATCATCGGTGAAATAGAGCAGGACAAAGCCTCCACCCGTCAGTTCGAGCAACCACTGCTCACCCTCGGCCCCCTGCACCGGAGCATCGAACATCACGGCACCGGGCACCATCGTGCCCTCGAACGATTGAGTATCTTCGGTATTCAACCTGGACTGGGTGAGATATGCGGTATCAGACAAACGCCCCGAATTGATCAGTTCCCGGGCGAACGGCTCGCTGCGGGACAGCTCCAGTACCGCGTCCCGAAAGGTCTGGGATATCAGGGATTTCGGGGTGATAAAATCCGTAGAGCGGGTTGAGTTCATGATGTTCTCATCCGCCGCGGCCACCCGTTCATCCGAATAACTGTCCAGCAGTTCCTGAGGGGCCTTCCCCTCCAGTACCAGCTTCAGTTTCCAGATCAGGTTGTCCGTGTCCTGGATACCGGAATTGGCGCCACGGGCACCGAAGGGTGAAACCTGATGGGCCGAGTCGCCCACAAACAGAATTCGGTCATGACGAAACTTCTCCATGCGCCGGCAACGAAACGTGTAGACGCTGCACCACTCGAGTTCGAAGTCCACATCCTCACCCAGCATGGCCTTGACCCGGGGGATGACATTCTCCGGCCGTTTTTCCTCGTCTGGATCCGCATCCCATCCCAGCTGGAAATCGAGGCGCCAGACATCATCTGCCTGCCGGTGCAGCAAAGAAGACTTTCCCCGGTGGTAAGAGGGATCAAAGGAGAACCAGCGCTCCGGTGGAAAACCCGCCTTCATGACCACATCGGCGATCAGGAAACGGTCCTGAAACCACTGCCCCGTGCTCTCCAGCCCCAGATGCTCGCGTATCGGGCTGTTGGCCCCGTCGGCCGCGATCAGCCAGTCGCAGGAAAGGGAGTAATCACCATCCGGGGTGTTGACGGTCAGCTGTGTCCGGTCGGTTTCCGAAGTGACGGCAACCACCTGGTTTTTCCAGCGTACTTCCAGGTTCTCCAGTTCGTCCATGCGGCGAACCATGTACTCTTCCAGGTAATACTGCTGCAGGTTTATAAATGCCGGAATCTTGTGACCCTCATCGGGCAGAAGATCGAAGGAGCGCACCAGTTCATCCCGGAAAAAGACCTTCCCCACATTCCAGGTCACCCCCTTTTCAATCATCGGCCCGGCACAGTCGAGACGATCCAGGATTTCCAGCGCCCGCTTGGAGTAACAGACAGCACGGGAGCCGATGCTCACGGTATTCTCCTGATCGAGAACCAGGGTCTGAATTCCCCGCTGGGCCGCATCGATGGCGGCAGCCATTCCCACGGGTCCGGCACCTGCGATGATCAGGGTGTGATGCGCTCTGTCCTCCGCCTGCTGATCAGGGGATTTTCTGTACTCGTAAACCGGGTTCTCATAGGTTGAAAACATGCTTCCGCTCCCTTTGGAGTCCGTTGTTCAGTCAGCCTGCAGTCCGTGCCACATCTCCTGGTCACGTTCGGCAGTCCAGATTCGCGGGTCACGGATACCCGAAGCCTCATCATGGGCCCGGATGACATCGAAAGGCAGACAGTGCTCGTAAATAAAGACCTGGTCGAATCGGGGATCCATTGCCAGGCGGACATGGGCCATGGTCTGCTTCAGATTCATGTCCTGAGCCACCGCTTCCCGGGCGCTCTTATACAGGGTGGTAACGAAATCCCTGGTATAGGCAAACGCGTCCTTTACCTCCTGGGGCGACGCCAGCGCCGGGCCTCGGCCAGGTACCACTTTTTCCGGGTTCAGTGTCGCCAGATTGTCCAGCGTCCGGGGCCAATCGGCCAGATAAGCATCTCCGGTATAGCAGGCGGCACCGAACTCCACCAGATCACCGGAATAGAGGACCTTGTCCCGGGGAACCCATACGATGGTGTCACCCTTGGTATGTCCACGGCCTGGTTGACTGATTTTCAGCTCCAGCTCACCCAGCCACAGGGTCATCTCACCCTGAAAGGTCAGGGTCGGCCAGGTCAGCCCGGGCACCGACTCCACACCCTGAAAGAGCCGGGGAAAACGTCCGATTTCTGAATCCATATCCTGCTGGCCGCGCTCCCGGATCAGGTCATAGGTATCCTGACTGGCGATGATCTGCTCCAGCCCCTCATCCTTGTAACCCGAGGCGCCCAATACCCGAACGGCGTGATAGTGGGTCAAGACCACATACTTGATCGGCTTATCGGTGATCTCCCGGACCTTGGCAATCACATCCCTGGCCATGACAGGAGTCGCAGTGGCATCGATAATCATCACGCTGTCATCACCCACGATAACACCGGTATTGGGGTCACCCTCGGCGGTAAATGCCCAGCAATGCTCGGACAGCTGGGAAAAACTGACCTTCTTCTCCTCCAGGTCGGCAACGGAAGCAAATTCGGTGGTCATGGATACTCTCTCCTGTGAAATCGTTCTGGTGCACAGCATCCAGGCAATCATCCGGCTGACGACGGCTCGCCAGAGCACCCGGTTGCACCCTGGTGCCACCATGATTACCCGTGAAACTGTTGTTGAGTCTGTTTGCGTAACAGCCCGGACTGTTACCCGCGGTTCATTAGAGGCCGGATTATCCGCTTATGGATGACTAATTTCGATACCGTAGACACAGCGATGGCATTTTTTTCCACCCTGATCCAACGCCACCCGGCGGTAAATCTGTCTTGTGAAGTGTCAGGACCATCCCTTACTCCACCCAATACTCCGGCTTGTTCAGCGCCTCCGCGCACATCACCCGCCCCCTGTAATGGCCAACCACACCGGGGCGCAGTGCCCTTACCATCCAGGCATCCGCATTCCCGGGAGCAATGGGATACGATGCATCGAAACCTAGCACCCCGGCCGGTTTGAACCCATGGCGGATATAGTAGTCGGGATATCCCAGCACAAAGACCAGATCGACACCCGTATCAAGCAACATTTCCAGGCCTTGCTCGATAAGTTGCCCGCCGATGCCTTGTTTCTGGTCTTCCGGCAAAACAGCCAGGGGCGCCAGGATACTCAGGTTCAAGGGGGACTGGGGCTCGGGGACCAGTAACGCCCGGGTGAACAGGATGTGGCCAACCGGACGCACTTCCCGGAAAGCGAGAAGGGAAAGCAATGGCTGCGCCGTGGCGTCGTCCAGCAGATCAGACACCAGATTGGCCTCTTCGCTGGAACCAAAAGCAGCACGTTCCACCGATAAAACAATATCCCGTTCCGAATTCAGTGCTTCCCGAATTACCATGTCATAACCTGTCAGTTGGATTCCCGATCTGCCATAAACCCGAACCCAGGGGTATGGGCTATGGCGTTATCCCGCAGAATACTGCCAATTTGCCGAACAATAAACTGGAGACAGGATGAAAGATGGGTATGCCTGGCAGTTCTACTTGCCCTATAGTGTTTACGGGCGGGTTCCGGTCCCTCGGCCCCCGGCGGGGAAAAGCATCCTGTTGCAGCGGGAACTGCACTGTCCGGGCACCTCGGAGTATCCGACCATCCACCCTGAATTCACTGTCGACCAGGAACTTCCATGCACCAGCCACTCGCTGTCCATCGGGCCTTCGAAGAGGGTGATCTGAACAGTTTGAAAACGCTGCTGGGGAACCCGCCTGACTTCCCCAACTGTCCGGGACTCCGGGGAGCGGGTGACATTATCCTGGAATACGCCATCTACCACAGCCCGCTGCCATTTATCCGGCAACTGCTTGATCTCGGGGCCGATCCCAATTACGGGAACCACGCGGGCTACCCCTCACTGATCGCCGCCTTGAGCGGTTCGAATCGCCAGCACAGACTGGAAATTCTTGAACTGCTGCTGGCCCATGGAGCCGATATCCAGCAGTACGGGATAAACGGCTATACCCCTTTGCACTGGGCCGCCAGCGAAGAAGATATCCCTGCCATGGAATGGCTGCTTGCCCATGGTGCGGACCTGCATGCCCGCACCCTTGTGGATGACTACGCAACACCCCTCGAAGAGATGGAAATCCTTGGTAAACAACGGGCGATCGAGTTTTTGAAGAAAGCACTGAATCCCGGCCCCTGAGAAATATTCCAGATACAGCCTCTCATTCCGGATACCATTCCGGAACCGAAGGTCGCCGAGCCGATCCACTGTCCAGGGTCAACCCGGCGCCACCCGCTCCCCCTGCTGCGCAACGTCTGCCCCCCTGTCGACAAACGGGGACTAAGGGCCGCGGAAAAAATGAATCATCCCATCCTGCTGGTCTCTCACCTCAGCTATCACTACCGGCATCCTGCCTCGCGTGAATCTAGTCCATCCATGGACGTCGTCTGCGTTACAGATTCAGTTGCATAATCAATGAGATGCGCTTTCATCTGCGCCTTGAACTGTTGCACAGACTGGTGCCGACCGCCCGGCGTTTCGCGATTCTCGCCTGTGACTCGGTAACCGCACGGGCCAACGTCAAGCAGATACAGTCTCTTGCGAAATAGGGGAAGCTTCCGTTTCAGCTGGTTGACACGGTAGTGACCAACTCCTACGTAGATTTCCAGAAACGTACCCTGAAACTGGCCGACCGGGTGGATGCCTTCTTCGTTCTCAACCACGACACGATGCAGAACGAAGAAGGGGAATACGTGGATATGCTGACCGTCGGCAACTGGTACCTTGAAAATATCAAAAAACCCGAGGCCTCCCACGAAGACCAGTTCGTCAGGGAGGGCATGCTGCTGACGGCGAATGATTCCAGGTTCAACCAGGCATATCGCACATTCGAAATGGCCTATGACGTGTTGGAGCAAGGACTGAATCCCGGGCTGATGCGCACCGTCAACCCCTCCCTTGGTCCCTTCATGGTGAACCGGTTGAGAGCCCGAGCCCTCGGTATCGATCTGGAGAGTCACGAAGATCTGATCGACGAACTGGTTGACGATGCCATCGCCCTGTCCAACTAGCAGTATGACTGCGGGTAAAAATCGAAAGCAACGCGGATCAGGGTTCTTCACCAGAATCCTGGCCGCGCTGCTGATCGTCAATATCGGAACGATTGGAATACTGATTTTTGTTACCTATTCCCAGAATAAGGCCTCCGTCACCAAACGAACCCAGGAGAATATACATCAGCAGGTATCCATACTGGCAGACAAGTTTGAAGAACAGTATCGACATGCCCTGGAGCGCAGTCTTCGCACCCTGATCGCTTCACCCACTCTGAACGATTACCTGCTGGGATCGGAAGCGGAAAAGCTGGTCATCGCCAGACGATTGGAGCGGGAGTATATCAGCTACCTGAAAGGCTACCCGTTCATACGCTCGATCAGTTATATCGATGACGACTACCATGTGGCGATCAGCGCGAAAGATGGTCTGCGTCGTTCCGGACTGGTTGACCTGTCATCACTGCCTGACACCCAGGAGTGACTTGAATGGCAGCAGATTCTCGAACTGTATGAAAATCTCAGGAATACACCGCTTTTACTCTCTTCGGGCAATATGGAATGGTTCATGCCTCCCAGAAAGGCCAAGGTCATCGGGCCTTATACCAGCATCAGACAGGAAACGGTGGCAGCAATCGGCCTGTCAAAACTCGATACCAGCGCGGGAACCTTCGGTGGTGTCGTGATTCTTGAGTTCGACCTTGAACAATGGTTCGAGGAACTGAGGAATGTACAGTTTTTCAACGAGGCAACGATCTGGTTGTTCGATCATAACGACAGCGCCCTGCTCCGCCCTGAAAACGCCACTGTACAGTTCAATCCAAGGGTCTATATGGAGGACCAGGTCGGGTCTGATATCCGTATGGTCGAAATGAAAAAAGGCATCGTTGCCTATATCGACCTGGCTCTGGGGCCGGACAACCGATTCGTTCACCTGGCCGCCAGTATTCCAACGGCTTTGCTGCTGCCGGACCTCAATCCGGTCATCGAGTTTTTCACAGCGGTGCTCGCGGGCTCCATCCTGTTGTTGACCCTTATCTCCTACATTGTCTCCCGCTATCTCGCCCTGCCGGTAAAGGCATTGCAGATAACCCAGAGCCGCCTGGCGAATGCGCAGAGAATTGCCCGCCTGGGCCATTGGGAATGGGAGATCGACAGTTCCCGGATCGATCTCTCGGAGCATGCCTGCGCCATCCTGTGTGTCGACAGCAAACAGGACCATATGTCCTTCAAGGACTTTATCGACTGCGCGTTCAAAGAGGATCGTCAGGGGCTGTCCAGCACTATCCAGGAGGCGGTCAAAACGCACCGCAGCGCGAGTATCGAGTATCGGGTGGCACACCAGGACGGGTCGGAGGTTTCGGTTTATCAGGATATTGAAATTGAAATCGGTAAAAAGAACCGGATAGTCGGTACCATTCAGAATATCAGCCAGCGCATAAAAAACGAGCAGCGCATCAGAAAGCTGGCCTACTACGATGCGGTGACCGGGCTTGCCAATCGCTCACTGCTGATCCAGCTGGCCTGCGATGCCATCGAAGAGACCAGATCGACCGAGCGACTCATCGGCTTCATCTTTCTGGATCTGGATCATTTCAAACGGATCAATGATACTTTCGGCCATGATGCAGGGGACGAACTGCTTCGTCAGGTGGCAGACCGACTCCGACACTGCGTTCGCCTGAGCGACACCGTGGGTACCCTGTCGGAGTTCGAGCGTTCTCATAAAACGGTCGCCAGACCGGGGGTGATGAGTTTGTCATCCTGCTTACCCAACTCGCACAGGCCGGCGACGTAGAAGCGGTGGCCAGGTGAATAAAAGACCATCTGAGTAAAAAATTCAGCATCGGCGGTAAAGATGTGTTCATATCCGGCAGTCTCGGCATCAGTGTCTATCCAGACAATGGCGACAATGTTGATGACCTTCTGCGACATGCGGATGCGGCTATGTATCACGCCAAGAACAACGGCCGTAATCGGTTCGAGTTTTTCACCAGTTCTATCGAACGGGATATTCAACACCGCCTGAATACTGAAACACGTCTCCACAATGCCCTGGAGCGGGAGGACTTCATTCTGGATATCAACCCCGGGTTGATATCCAGACCAACCGTATAGTGGCAGCGGAGGCCCTCATCCGCTGGATCGACCCTGACCTTGGCATGATCCCTCCCGACCAGTTCATACCGGTGACCGAAGAGACCGGCCTGATCATTCCAATCGGCGAGTGGGTATTGAAAGAGGCCTGCCGGCAACTCAAACGATGGCACGAAGCGGCGGGTACTTTTGTCACCATGTCGATCAATCTTTCTCCTGTGCAGTTCAATGCCACCGATCTGCTGGGTAGACCACAATCGGCAAGCGACCTGGAAAACCTGATGCTGCAGGAATCCCGAACAGCACCACAGAAAGCGGTTGAAACCGGGTATTCCCGGTCGGCATGAGCCTTACAGCACTGATATCGGCAGGCGACTACCCGTCAACTTTCAGAAAAGACCAGTATGAATTCGTCTATCCCCGCTTCTTCAATCTCACCCCGGATACCGGCCACGATAAGCATTTTTGAACGGCAAACCCGAATCAGCCACAAGGAGGCGATCACATGGCTCGGAAAATCAATGAATCCCGGCGACGTTTTCTCAAACAGTCGGGTACCGCTGCGGCTGCAGGTCTAGGCAGTTTTCTGATTCCTCGTTTCGCGAAAGCAGAGAAAAAGAAGCGGCTCCGAATCCTGCAATGGAATCATTTCGTCCCCCAGTTCGACCGATGGTTCAAGGACGATTTCATCAGGAAATGGGGTGATGAGCACGATACGGAGGTCATCATCGACACCGTCGGAATGACCAGCCTCAAGGGTGGGGCGGAAGCGGAGGTCAAGGCAGGAAAAGGACATGACCTGCTTATGTTCCTGCGACCGCCTCCCATGTATGAAGATTATGTCATTGATCATCGTGAGGTGTACGAGGAGTGTGAGCGTCGCTATGGTGCTCCCAGTGATATCGCGCTGAAGAGCACCTATAACCCGAAAACGAAAAAAATTTTCGGCTTTTCAGACAGCTACGTTCCCGACCTCAAGACGCTCGTGCATCATGATGCCATCGCCACGCCGAGCGACAAGTACGCCATGTTAGCGGACGTGCCCGACTGGGCTACCGCTGTGGGCTACCCCGGATACGCCAACGCCGTGATCGATGAAACCTTCAGCAGCTGGGTTATCTCATCGATGTTCGCAGAGGCTGCTCGGGGCAGGATGAAACCGGAAGATGCGGTCAAAACTGCCCATGGAAAGGTTCTGGACATCTATGGGAAATGGCAGCAGCGGGGAAAAATCCAGGCAAACAAGCCCGCCCGGGAACAGGGGTATGATGCCCGGTAACTCCGGCCCCCCCGGTCACCCTCCTCGCCGTTGCCGGCGCCAGGAGTCTACGATCGCATTGACATCCAGTTCATCCAGTCCTTTCACCCAGTGCCCGTAGAAGTCCACATCGGTGCTGTTGGGTGGTGGATCGGGCGGATAGAACTGAAATCGCGTCGGAATGGGTACTGCTTCACCCATGGCCATCGCCTCTCCGCGACCCAATGACGACAGGGTATTCATCAGACCCGCCTCGGCATCGGGCACCAGATCACGGATGTACTTCTGATCATCGGGGTTGGTTACCCGCAGACAGATGAAATTGCCGCACTGGGCCAGCACCGTCTCTGATAATTCGTGAGGGCGCTGGCTGACCACGGCCAGGCCAATGCCGTATTTTCGCCCCTCTTTGGCGATCCGTTCCATGGAACGGCGGGTACCTTCATACTGGGTACCCGAATCCCTCGGAATGTAGGAGTGGGCCTCTTCGCACATCAGCAGGATCGGGAACTCCCGGGACCGGGGATTCCAGTAGTTGAACTCGAACGCCAGCCTGCCCACCTGGGCCGATACCGTCGGCCGCACATCGAAAGGCACCGTGCTGAAATCGATTACTGTTATCTGCCGCTTGGGTTTTCTGAGCCCGACAAAATCTCTTAACAGATCCTCCAGGGAATCGGAGGATTTCCGGCGTTTGGGTTTGAATAGAAAGTCGTAACGAACATCGTTGAAGCGGGCCTGCAGCTTGATCAGGAATTCATCGAACTGACCGTAGAGCGGGCCCTTGACCTTGCCGAAATTGGTGACTTGCTCGTTGGCAATCTTGAACTGCTGGAAAAGCTCCTGCAGGGAAAAGTAGACCGGCGAATCGATGGAAATGGTGACACCGGGCATATTCCGGTTGGACTTCCTGCGAAGATTCAGCAATACCTCTCTCAGCAAAGCCACTTGGGTGGCCACGCTCTGATCCGTCCGGTCGATCAACAGATCCACCAGTTCCGCGTAGGTCAACAGCCAGTAGGGTATTTCCAGGTCCCGCGCATCCACGGCACGGTAGATGTCCTCTGTGAATGCCGAGTGGCGTTTCCCCTCGTGATCGGTCCAGACATACTCACCGTGCAGATCCAGGAGGATGATATGGGCATTGGGCATGGTCTCGACGGCGCGTTGCAGCAAGCTTGCCACACTCCAGGACTTACCAGACCCGGATTGCCCGAGTATGGCCAGGTGCCTGCCGAACAGCATGGAGGGATCCAGACAGATCTCCACTGAAGGCAGCGTCGGCAGATAGCCCAGCCGGTATCCCTTGTCCCGATGCTTTTCGAACAGCGCCCCGACCTCATTGGCAAGCACCGCATGGACGGCCGCCCCGGGGGTCGGGTAGTTGACGATGCCCCGGTGGAAATGTCCGCTCTCATCCAGTTCCCCGAGGGGCATGATGATCAGGAACCCCCGATTGACTGACCTTCGAACCGTTTCCGTGGCCTTCAATCCGAGCTTAACACCGACGGACTTCTCCTCCTGCCTGGCTTCCACCACCATGGCGACCACTCGAACGCCGGGTTGCCGAACTACCACGTAAGAACCGATGCGTCCGGTGTAGACCGGTTTGCCTTCAATCAGAGTGACGGGAAATGCGACCGCATCCTCCAGCATCAGCATGACTTCCATTCTTCCCTGCTCGACGCTGACGAGCTTCCCTATGAGGGTATCTTCCGTTCCAGCCAAGATCTCAATCCTCCAATCACTGCCGCCCGTTTTTATCCCGGGTCTGAAATACAACTACCGGCGCCTGGCCTTGAGAAAACCCTCTAATGCCGAATAAAAGGCATCGGGTCGCTCGGCGTAGACCCAGTGACCCGCACCGGTAATGGCTCTAAATCGGGCATGGGGGAAAAGGGTGCGTATCTCCCGATGGTGCTCACCGGTCACGTAGCCCGACTCTGTGCCATGGACGAACAGGGTCGGCCCCGGATACCCGCTTACATCGGAAGATACCGGAAATGCCGTGATCGAGTCCATCTCCCGTTGCAAAGAATGTAGATTCATTCTCCATCGCCAGTTTTTTTCTACTCTAATCAGGCTTTGCAGCAGATACTGCCGCAATCCCCTCTCCTCCAAGTGCGAAGCCAACAGGGTATCTGCTTCGCCCCGACTCGACAAAGCCTCCAGATCAACACCCAGAAGCGCTTTGAACACAGCATCGAACTCATGGTAGTAAGCGACCGGAGCGATGTCCACCACCACCAGACCCTCGACCCGCCGGGGGTTGTCCAGGGCGAAAGTCATGGCCATCTTGCCCCCCATACTGTGCCCCACCAGCAGCGCGGCATCCAGTCCGTGTTCATCCAGCAGCTGCCCCAGGTCTTCTGCCATTGCGGGGTAATTCATGGTGTCACTGTGAGGGGAGCGGCCATGGTTGCGCAGGTCCGGAACGATAACGTGACAGGTGTCGGACAGGCGGCGGGCAATGCTGTGCCAGTTCGCCGAAGACCCGAACAGGCCATGGAGCATGATGAGGGTAGGCCGGCGCTCTGAATAGCCACCGTACTCGCGATAATAAAGATTCATGGTTTGATCGCAGCCGACAGGACGGACCTCTTAATAAGGGCGGGAAGCGTCGTTCCGGGTTCGGAACATTACAGGCCGCAACGGTGGCCAATCAGACTTCCGTAGTCTCCCGTCGGAAAGCCGTTCGGGGTGCTCTGCCATTCCTCTTGGAGCCGGAATGGCAGAGCGCTGCCGAATCGGGATTTCTTAGCGTTTTTTCTTGGGGGGTATCAAATCGGTAATGGTGCCTTCGGCCATTTCGGCAGCCATTCCAACGGTCTCGTTGAGCGTGGGATGGGGGTGAATAGTCAGCCCGATATCCTCCATATCTGCGCCCATTTCCAGCGCCAGCACCGCTTCACCGATCAATTCCCCGGCGTTCACGCCGACGATTCCCGCACCAATAATGCGCTTGGTCTCGGGATCGAAGAGCAGTTTCGTCACCCCTTCGTCGCGGCCGATGCCCAGCGCCCGACCGGAGGCGGCCCAGGGGAAGGCCCCTTTTTCGTAAGCCGCGCCCTGGGCTTTTGCTTCGGTCTCGGTCAATCCCATCCAGGCCACTTCGGGGTCCGTATAGGCGACCGATGGAATCGTCAGGGGATCGAACAGGGATGGCAGACCGGCAATCACCTCTGCGGCCACCTTGGCTTCATGGGTGGCTTTATGGGCCAGCATGGGGTTACCCACCACATCACCGATGGCAAAAATATTGGGGACGTTGGTGCGCATGTGCTGATCCACGGGGATGAATCCGCGTTCATTCACCTTCACACCCGCCGCTTCGGCATCGATCAGGGCGCCGTTGGGAACCCGTCCGACAGATACCAGCACCTTGTCGTATGTCTGGGGGCCATCGGGTGCATTCTTGCCCTCGAAAAATACTTTAAGGCCATTTTTCTGAGCTTTGATCTCAGTCACCTTGGTCTCGAGCATGATCCGGCCGGTCACTTTGTTCAGGCGTTTCTTGAGGGGGCGCACCAGGTCGGGATCGCAACCGGGAATCAGGCCGGGCATAAGTTCGACCACGTCGATTTTTGCGCCCAGCGCGCTGTAGACGGTACACATTTCCAGACCGATGATTCCACCACCCACCACCAGCATGGTTTTCGGTATATCCTGGAGCGCCAGTGCTCCCGTGGAATCGATCAGACGGGGATCATCGTTGGGAAATCCGGGAATCTCCACCGGGCGGGAACCACAGGCGATGATCGCGTTTTCGAAAACGATGGACTGGCTGCCTTCCGCGGTCTCCACGGTAATACTGTTGGGTGAATCGAACTTGCCCCAACCCTGCACCACCTGAACCCCGCGCTGCTTAGCCATCCCGGCCAGACCCTGGGTCAGGCGGTTCACCACTTTATTCTTGCCGTCGCGCATCTTATCCAGATCGATTTTCGGCTTACCGAAGCTGATCCCGAGGTGATCCATCTCAGCAGACTCGTTGATGATCGCCGCAGCATGCAGCAATGCCTTGGAAGGGATACAGCCCACGTTCAAGCAGACACCGCCCAGACTGGAGTAACGCTCGATGAGTACGGTCTTTTTCCCCAGATCAGCGGCCCTGAATGCGGCGGTATAACCCCCGGGACCTGCACCGAGGACCACGACCTCGGCACGAATTGTCGAAGCATCTTTAGAGTCCGCGGTTTCGCCAGCAAGATTGTTCATGCATCATCCTTTGTAAGGGTGTCGGTGTTGGTATGAATAATTGGATTTATTGAGGCCGGCACGCAAAAGACTACCCGATGTTCCCCACCACAGCCCATGGGAACCGGTCCAGAGCGCCACCAGCCCTCTTGTTAGCCGCTAAGATTATCCTATTTCTATGGATAAAACGAAATAATTTATAACAGCAATCGGCGCATATCAGACAGCAACCCCGCCAACAGACTGGTGAATCGTGCAGCCTGTGCTCCGTCGATCACCCGGTGATCATAGGAGAGGGACAGGGGCAGCATGAGCCGCGGTTGAAATGCCTGGCCATCCCAAACCGGTTTGATGGACGAACGGGATACCCCGAGGATCGCCACTTCCGGCGCGTTGATGATGGGCGTGAAGGCGTTACCGCCGATACCACCCAGGCTGGAAATGGAGAAACACCCGCCTTGCAGATCAGCGGGCAGCAGTTTCCCGGCTCTCGCCCGGACACTGGTCTCCATCAATTCGGCAGCCAGTTCCAGTATACCCTTCTTGTCCACATCTCTGATCACCGGGACGATCAACCCTTTGGGCGTATCCACTGCGATCCCAATGTGAAAATAGTGTTTGAAGATCAAGCGCTCCTTATCCGTGCTCAGAGAACTGTTGAACGCCGGCATCGTTGACAGGGCACCCACGCAGGCCTTCATCAGCAAGGGCAGCATGGTCAGACGGATATCCTGTTTCGCTGCCTCCGATTTCTGCTCCTTGCGGAACGCTTCCAGGTCGGTGATATCTGCTTCGTCGAACTGGGTGACATGGGGAATATTGAGCCAGCTGGCGGACAGATGGGCACCACTGAGCTTTTTCATCCGCTCCAGGGGCTTTTCCTCCACTTCGCCGAAGGCGGAGAAATCCACTTCCCGTATCGCCGGCAGCTGCAGAGGACCCGCCGTCGGGGTGGCTGCACCCCCGCTGGAAAGCGCTTTTTTGATAAATCCCTGGACATCTTCCCGGGTAATGCGCCCCTTGGGGCCACTGCCCTTGATCTGTAACAGATCAGCGCCCAACTCCCGGGCAAAACGCCGGACCGAAGGACTGGCATGGGCTTTGGAAGCTTTCACATCCGAAGGTCGCTGGGCCAGCGGGGGCGGGGAAGACTCCTTCTCACCGGGCAACCGGCGGTCCAACCGGGATTCCACCGGGGCCGGTGCCTGGACCGTCCCCACCTCTTCCGACGCCGGAGATGGGATGTTCAAGCCATCCGCCCGGCCTGACGAGGCTTCGACCACATCGTCCTGCACCATCATCAGCAGGGCATCCCCTTCCTTGACGGTATCACCCACCTTGATCACCACCTCTTTCACCTCACCGGCATAGGGTGAGGGAATTTCCATGGTGGCCTTGTCACTCTCCAAAGTGATCAGGGAGTCTTCCACATTCACCCGGTCTCCCGGTGAGACCGTCACCTCGATCACCTCGACCCCGGAAAAATCACCGATATCGGGTACTGAGACCTGGACCGGCGAGCCATCGGTTGCAGGGGGCTGGCTGGCTGGAACAGGGGCCTGGCCGGCCGGGGCCTCTTGCGGCGGCGCGGAGGGCGGCGGTGATTCCCCAGCGGACTCCTGTTCCATGATCAATAGAAGATCGCCCTCGGTGACGGTATCCCCCACCTTGATGATGATCTCTTTCACCACGCCCTCATAGGGCGAGGGAATCTCCATGGTGGCCTTATCACTCTCCAGGGTGATCAGTGAGTCTTCCACAGCCACCCGGTCTCCCGGAGAGACCATGACTTCGATCACTTCGACCCCGGAGAAGTCGCCAATATCGGGTACTAAGACTTTGGTATCGGTAGTCACTTGCTGTTCTCCGGTCATACCGTCACGGGGTTGGGCTTTTCAGGATCGATGTGGTATTTCCCGATCGCCTCGGTGACCACGCCAGGCTCCAGATGTCCGTCATCGACCAGCGCCTTGAGGGCCGCCACAGCGATGTAATACCGGTTCACCTCGAAAAATTTACGCAACTGGGAGCGCAGATCACTGCGCCCGAATCCATCGGTACCCAATACCCGGTAGGTACCGGAAACGAATGCCCGAATCTGATCCGGATGGGAACGGATGTAGTCGGTGGCTGCCACAATCGGACCTGGCTTGCCCTCCAACTGTTGACCCACGTAACTGCGACGGGGCTCCTGATCCGGATGCAGCATATTCCAGCGCTCCACATCCAGGCCGTCCCGGCGCAGTTCGGTGAAACTGGTGACGCTCCAGATATCCGCGGTCACTTTAAAGTCTTTTTCCAGCAGATCCGCCGCCGCTATCACCTCCCGCAGGATGGTGCCACTGCCGAGCAACTGAATGGGAACCCCCTTGCCCGATCCTTCACGGAACCGGTAGATGCCCTTCAGGATACCCTCCGCAGCCCCATCGGGTAATCCGGGCTGGGTGTAGTTCTCATTCATCACCGTGATGTAATAGAAGATGTTCTCCTGCTCCTGAAACATGCGCTTCAGGCCATCCTGGACGACCACTGCCAGCTCGTGGCTGAAGGCCGGGTCGTATGCGACACAGTTGGGAATGGTCGCCGCCTGGAGGTGACTATGACCATCCTGGTGCTGCAACCCCTCACCCGCCAGGGTCGTGCGCCCCGCCGTACCACCGATCAGAAATCCCCGGGCCTGCATATCCCCCGCCGCCCAGGCAAGATCCCCGACTCGCTGAAAACCGAACATGGAGTAATAAATATAGAAAGGGATCATGCTGATCCCATGGTTGCTGTAGGAGGTGGCTGCCGCGATCCAGGACGACATGGCACCGGCCTCGTTGATGCCTTCCTGCAGCACCTGGCCCTTCTGGTCTTCCCGGTAATACATCAACTGGTCGGAATCCATGGGCTGATAAAGCTGGCCCACCGAAGAGTAGATACCCAGTTGCCGGAACATCCCCTCCATGCCGAAGGTACGGGCCTCGTCCGGTACGATGGGCACCACGGCACTGCCCACCTTCTTGTCTTTCACCAGGGTGGACAGCAACCTGACGAAGGCCATGGTGGTGGACATTTCCCGTTCACCGCTGCTCTCCAGCAACGCTTTGAAGGCATCCAGCCCCGGCACTTCCAGGCGTGGCGCATCGGTGTGACGTGCAGGCAAAGACCCACCGAGATCTTTGCGCCGCTCCATCAGATATTTAAGCTCCGGACTGTCGGCCGCCGGCTTATAGAAGGGGGCCGCTGCAATATGTTCGTCTTCGATGGGAATGTTGAAGCGATCGCGAAATGCCCGCAGGGCCACCTCACCCATCTTTTTCTGGGAGTGGGTAATGTTCTGTCCCTCACCCGCATCACCCATGCCATAGCCTTTGACTGTCTTTGCCAGTATCACTGTCGGCTGGCGGGTGTGCTTGACCGCCGCGGCGTAAGCGGCGTAAACCTTGTGGGGATCGTGACCGCCGCGATTGAGGCGCCAGATATCCTCATCGGTCATAGTCGCCACCATCTCAGCCAGTTCCGGATACTTTCCAAAGAAGTGCTCGCGGGTGAAGGCGCCCCCCTTGGCCTTGTAAGCCTGATACTCCCCGTCCACGGCCTCCTGCATGCGTTTCAACAGCAAACCATCTTTATCCCGGGCCAGCAGCGGATCCCAGTAGCCACCCCAGATAACCTTGATGACATTCCAGCCGGCACCCCGGAACACACCCTCCAGTTCCTGGATGATCTTGCCGTTACCCCGCACCGGGCCATCCAGGCGCTGCAGGTTACAGTTAACCACGAAAATCAGATTATCCAGACGTTCCCGCCCCGCCAGGGAGATGGCCCCGAGAGCTTCCGGCTCATCCATTTCCCCGTCGCCCATGAAGGCCCACACCTTGCGGTCGTTGGTCTTCAACACGCCCCGGTCATTGACGTAGCGCATGAAACGGGCCTGGTAGATGGCCATCAGGGGGCCCAGCCCCATGGATACGGTGGGAAACTGCCAGAAACCGGGCATCAACCAGGGATGGGGGTAAGAAGACAGACCTTCCCCATCCACCTCCTGGCGAAACTGATAGAGTTCCTCTTCGCTGATTCGCCCCTCCAGATATGCCCGGGCATAGATACCCGGCGCCGAGTGCCCCGGAAAGAACACCAGGTCACCATCCTGGGCCGGGGTGCGCGCCCGGAAAAAAATGATTGAAGCCCACATCGAACAGGGTGGCGGCAGAGGAAAAGCTGGCGATGTGCCCACCCAGTTCCGTAGACAGCCGGTTGGCCTGGACCACCATGGCCATGGCATTCCACCGAATAAACGACCGGATGCGCCTTTCCATGGAACGGTCTCCAGGAAAACGCTCCTGGTGAGTGACCGGGATAGTATTCAGGTAGGCCGTCTTGGCGCTGTACGGTAGATAGGCACCGGATCGCCGGGCCTTGTCGATGAGGGTCTCCAGCAGATAGTGGGCCCGTTCGATGCCTTCGTTTTCAAGCACACCGTCCAGTGCATCCAACCATTCCTGAGTTTCCTGGGGATCGATATCAGGCTTCATTTCAATGTCACTCTCTACAGGGCTGCCCTTGCGTGTCGGGAGATCTCGATACAGTTTCCCGGCGCTTGTTTTTTTGGAGGGTTCAATAAACTCAATGACTAAATTGAATTATTGATATTTATAATCCTTTATATTGAGAAAAAAATATACAGCAGTTGATATATCGATACCAGCCGCTGCAACCTGTGGATTTTCACGGCAGTCAGCCCTTCATCTGCCGGTTTCCGCCAGCGCTGAAACCCGGCGCTCCTATCCATACCAGGCACCGAGACTGGACAACGATTCAGCGCACCCCCATGATGCTCGCACCCGCACTGACCCGAACCCGCTGCCCCAACCCACCCGACATGAGCAAATCCACTCCCATACCAACTCAACCGGCAGGTCTGCTGCCATCACAGGCAGGGTTCTCGTATCTCTGCACTGTGCTAGCCATACTGTTGACCTCAATTGCTGCAACCGCCACCGCAGCCACCCTGAAAGTCGGCCCCGGAAAACCATTCGACCGCATCGAATCGGCGGTGGCGGCTGCCTCCCCGGGGGACACCATCCAGGTCTATCCGCTGGCTGGAGGGCAGGCCTATCAAGCTGTCGGCATCCTGGTCAACAAGCCTCACCTGACCATACGCGCCGCCGGCATCCGAACCGGGCAACGAATCACACTTTCCGGCAAGGGCTATGACCACAGCGGACGCGGACGCACACCCCGGGCCATTGTCGAATTCAACCACCAGGGAGACTACGGTCTGCTGGAGGGATTCGAGTTGACCGGGGCCTCCAACGGATCCGGCAACGGTGCCGGGGTCCGCATCAACCAGGCCAACCAGGTGACGATCCGCCATTGCGACATCCACCATAATCAGATGGGCATCATGTCCAACGGTGACGGCACTCCCCACTCCGGGGTCAACCAGCGCATCGAACATAGCCGCATCCATCACAACTTCAGCCTCACCGCAGGGAGGTTTCACCACAACCTCTATCTGGACGGGACCTCGGCCACCCTGAGTTTCTCCGAAGTGCATCACGCAAAGACGGGGCACAACATCAAAAGCCGTGCCCATTTCACCCGAATCGAGTATTCCTATGTGCACCACTCAGCCAACCGGGAATTCGATCTGGTGGATTCCAGAAGTACCGGACGTCCCGACTCCCACGGAGTCTTGATCGGAAACATCATCGTCAAGGACCCGGAGACAATAGAAAATCAGGGAGTGATCCACTTTGGACAGGAAGGTAGCAAAATGGGTCACGATGGCACCCTCTACCTGATCCACAACACCATTGTGACCCCCTTCACCGCCCCCGTGGTGGATCTTTCGAGCCCTGAAGCGGATGCCATACTGGTCGGCAATATTATCGATGACGGCGGCAAACCACAGAACGACCAGACCCTGGGGGATGCCTTGAGGGGTTGGGCCTCAGCAAAGCAGGTCTATGGTAAGTACAACTGGCTGGCTCCGGGCTTTCAAAACAAACTCCCCCAGACCAGCCTCACGCTCGACCACAACAGCATTGCCGTTGAATCCCGGCCACTGTTCGTCAACCCGGAAGAACATGATTTTCACCTGCGCCGTGCCTGGCCCGGTATCGCAGGCGCCGGCCAGCCCATGGCAAGAATGCAGATCCCCCCCACACCAGGTAGCTGGCCAGAGCCACCGCCGCTCAGCCAGCAATATATCCACCCCCAGGGCAGTTCGCCCCGAACAGACGCCAGGCGGCCCGACCTGGGCGCTCTGGCTTACTGAATAATCGGCTGCGGCAACCCTGAGGACTCCCGTAACAATCCTCAGCTACGGCATTTGCAGAAGGCAAGCAAACAGGGATGACACCCTGTCCGGTCCGGCATACTTTTTGTTCACCTATTCCCCTTCCATACCAGTAGATTTGGATGCACACTTTCTAGTATGGCCGCATAATATTGAGACGTGGCGCATCAGGTCGCTCAGCGCCCGCAAAAGGAGAGTCAAATGAAAAACAAGTCACCAAACCGTTATCTGGCAGTATTGCTGCTTACGGGAATAGTGTTACTGATTTCCGGATGCAACGATTCAAACGTGAAACCATCGCAACCACCTTGCTGGGATTCGGTTAACAGCGATCAAAACTGTACCTGATAACCGCAACGAACCGGCAACCTGTGCAGACAGCAAGGAAGCGGGTTCGACCGTAAGTCATATTGTCAAGACGCAGAGCGTCAAAAACCTGCTACCAGGTGGAGCGCGGGAACGCTATTTTTATCGCTCCACTGTTCCTCCACACCCACTCGCCCTCCCAGAGAAACCCTCTTACCCAATCCCCTGCAGCAACCGCCCGCCGCCCCGTGACCAGGGAGGATCCGGCGTATAGAGGTCCACCAGGTAATCCACGAAAACCCGGACCTTGCGGGAAAGATGCTGGCGGGTGGGGTATACCAGGTAAAAAGCGGAGTCCTGGTGAGAATACTTCGGCAGGATCTGCACCAACTCACCGGTTTTCAGATAGGGAACCCCAAGCCAGATGGAGACCCGGGCAATGCCCGCTCCCGAAAGCAAAGCCTCCAGCATGGCATCGGCGGTATTGATTTCCAGATTCCCCACCACCTGTAAAACCTCCCTGGTATCCCCGTCGCTGAATTCCCAATTATTGAAACGGGAAACGGTATATACCGACAAGCAGTTGTGATGCATCAGATCCTGGGGGACTGCAGGCGTGCCCCGTTCCCTGAGATACGCCGGGGAGGCACAGACAATCCGCGTGTTCGTCGCCAGCCGGCGCGCAACCAGTGACGGGTCATCGAACTGTTCGCTGAACTGGATGGCGACATCCCAGCCCTCTCCGATAATATCCACCGGATAGTCCGTGAGTTGCAGGTGGATCTTGAGTCCCGGATGCTGCTTCTGAAACGCGTTCAGGTAAGGCACCACATGGGTGCGGGTGAACAGGGTGGTACCGGAAATCCGCAGGGTACCTCTGACCTGCTGCTGATAATCGCTGATCTCAGCCTCCGCACGCTCGATGTCGGCGCTGATACGCGCGCAATGGTCATAGAACCGCTGCCCGGCTTCGGTCAGGTGCAACCGACGTGTCGTACGATTGAAAAGACGCACGCTCAGACGCGTTTCCAGGCGGGATATCTGTTTACTCACCGCTGAGGGGGTCAGATCGAGAGACCGGGAAGCCGCGGAAAAACTGCCCTCCTCCACCACCCTGACAAACAGCATCATTTCTTTGGCACGATCCATGACTATTTGTTCCCGTCAGTCACAAATGTTTTTCCTATTATAGGGATTCTATCCTGCAATTACTCTAGTAAACTTTGCACCATTGAATATGAAGCAGCATGCAGTCTGGTTGGAGAAATACGATGAAAAGCCTGGAAAACCTTCACTACAGCGACATAACAGCGGCAGAATTGAAGAGGCTGACTGACAGAGGAAGACAGGAACGGGCTGGGGCACTGTCCGGCTTTCTGGCATCGCTCAGAGAGCGAATCGCCCACCTGGGGTCACTGGGCCATCATGGTGGTTTGCCCACCACCTAGAGGAAGCACTGAATAACTCCATCCCGGACTCTTCAGAGTACATTCTTATTCCGCAAAACCTCTGAACAGGTTCGGAGGTTCCTCAACCCTCTTTATCAAGGGTCCCATCCAGCCCCGAAGCCAAAACCGGGCCTGGGGAGGTATTGCCAAGCCAGGCGAGGAACAGCCGGTAGCCGAGCACCAGCACAACGGCTCCCACAAACAGCCCGATGATCCCGGAGCTGAGAAATCCACCGATGGCACCCACGAATATGACAGCCATCGGCACCTCCACCCCCCGGCCCAGCAGGATGGGTTTCAAAATATTATCCAGCAGCCCCACGATCAGTGCCCAGACCAGGAATACCACGGCAGGCACCGTATCAGCCGTGGAGAACACGTAGATCACTACAGGCACGGTGATCGGAAAAATACCGATCTGCACCACACTCAACATCAGGCACAGCAGCGCCCAAAGTCCCGCTCCGGGTATTCCCATCACCATAAAACCCACACCGGCGAGCAGCGACTGAATCAGAGCAACACCCAGAATACCCCGGGTAACACTCCTGACAGTGGCTTCCGCCAGCGTTGCGAAGTCTGCTCCCTTTTCCCCCGACAGGCGCGTGGCGAAGGCATAAGCTGCCCTGCCCCCCGCTTCAGAGTTTGCCAGCAGTAATCCCGCGATAATGATGGCAATCACAAACTGCAGAATGCCGAATCCCGCACCCACCGCGGAGGAGAGCATCCAGGTGCCGAACACTTTGAGTTGAGGTGCTATTTTCGTCAGCACAGCTGCAAGATTCTGGGACGCCTGCAGCCACAGACCATAGAGTTCATCACCCACCATGGGCCATCGTTTGAGTTCTTCGGGAGGAGGCGGTACCGAAATGCTTCCCTGTTGCAACCCCTCGGCCAGCCCCTGGGCACTGTCCACCAGGGTGCCGCTGAGCATAACCGTGGGGGCTATCAGCAATACCAGACCGAGCAGGGCAATCAATGCAGCAGCCGTCCGCCCACGTCCCCCCAGGAAACGCCGCAGCTTGAGATATCCCGTGTATTCGGACACGGCGATAATAATGCCCCAGACGATGGGAATGATGAACGGGCGGACAATGGTGAAACACCAGGTGGCGAGTAAAACCAGTATCCCTATCCTTATTGTCGCTTCAAGCGCATTGCTGACGAACACCTTTTGATCGCTCATGATCGATCCCGTTCTCCTGCTAGTAGATAGCCCAGGCCCCTGATGCCGGTACACTTTTTAAAGGTCGCGGAAATAAGTAAATGTCCAGAAATTGCGCTGGATGAACTGCGCAGCAGTGAATGGCTTGGGCAGGATACCCAGGACCGGTGCCCAAGCGAAGCAGGGAAAGCATAGCGCCGGGATGGTTCAGATTCAAGGCGTGGAAAGGGGCGCATGGTTGTTCTATGCAACCTTTTCCACAACGCGGAAACTGGGCCAAAAGACCAGCAAGACTGG
>JAAELC010000515.1 GCA_024227135.1 Gammaproteobacteria bacterium | reverse complement strand
TGAATCTAGTCCATCCATGGACGTCGTCTGCGTTGCAGATTCAGTTGCATAATCGATGATATGCGCTTTCATCTGCGCCTTGAATCTGAGCTGATACCCTGCGCATTATGGGACGATACATAATTCCCGAGGCCCTAACGTCTTCGGCTCTTGCCAAACCGACTATCTCTCCCGTGTTGAATCTGCAACGGAGCACTCCCTTGTCAAACCGTAGTACAACCAGAAGCCCCCTGACTTTAAACTTTGTGGTGTTGCTCCTGTTTGTGCTGCTGTCCGGCTGTGCATCACTACCTGAAAACGTGTCACGGCCAGCGTCATACGGCTACACGGATACGGAATACACCCAACTCGGCCAGAAGTTCGCTGCTGCGCATCGCAAGCACCCCCAGGAATCGGGATTCCTGCTGCTGAGCAACGGAGTCGATGCATTCGTTGCCCGTGGGTTTTTAATGCAGACAGCTGAACGCAGCATTGACGCCCAGTACTATCTTTTACACAACGACCTGACGGGTAGGCTGTTTGTCGATCAACTGATTCAGGCGGCAGACCGCGGTGTACGAGTACGCCTCCTGGTGGATGACATGGACTTTGGTGGACGAACGCTGGGGGCGGCGGTCCTGGACAATCACCCCAATATGGAAGTCAGGCTGTTCAACCCTTTCGCCCGCAACACCGGGCGACTCACCCAGTTCGTGACCCGTTTCGGTTCGGTTACCCGACGCATGCACAATAAATCTTTTACTGTCGATAATCAGGCAGGGATCATTGGGGGTCGTAACATCGGGGATGAATACTTCGATGCCAATCCGGACTTCGCATTCACCGATCTCGACGTACTGGTTGTTGGACCCGTGGTCAAAGAAGTCTCCAACTCTTTCGATCAATACTGGAACAACGAATTGAGCTATCCCGCTACCCGCTTACTGGGTAGAAGCCCGACTGACGAGGAACACGACCGTCTCCACGCTGTACTGAAAACTTTCATGGCTGAACAGAAAGACTCCATCTATCTTCAGGAACTGCGGGAGTCGGAACTGGCTGAGTGGCTGCGAACCGGTACAGTGCCTTTTGAATGGGGCGATGCGAAAGTCATGCAGGATACACCAGACAAGATACTCGCCAACCGGTCGGAACACTTTCATCACCTGGCCCCCCAGCTGGCACCCTATTTCAAAGAAGTGAGCGACGAGCTGTACATTTTTTCACCCTATTTTGTCCCCGGGAAAAAGGGGGTGGCCTACTTAAGTGATTTGAGCGAACGGGGCATTCGCGTAAGGGTAGTGACAAACGGACTCTCTTCAACAGATGTTCCCGTGGTTCACTCCGGTTACGCCAAATATCGAAAAGCCTTGCTGAAAGCTGGTGTGGAACTCTATGAGATGAAACCGGACCCGAATCAGCCTGAAGACGATCGCAGCTCCGATTTTACCGGCTCGTCCAAGGCCAGTCTGCACTCCAAAGCCTTCATCTTCGATCAGAAATACATTTTTATCGGCTCCCTCAACCTGGATCCCCGCTCAATAAAAGAGAACACCGAGATCGGTGTCGTACTGACCGCACCGGAACTGGCAATGCGCATCGTTCCTGATATAAATCGGGCTATCGAGAAAATCGCCTTCAAACTGGAACTAAAAACCCTGAATGACGGACGTGAACGTATCACCTGGCTGGAACAAGATACGAATAAAATTCACTACGTCGATCCCCAAACAAGCTTCTGGCAGCGTTTCCTGGTCGCTGTTTCAGGCTTCCTCCCGATAGAATCCCAACTCTGATACACCGGTCTATCACTTCTCACGACAGGCCGGCAGTGCCTGCCCCCCTGGCAATCAGCGCTGTTCTGGCGGATAGTTCCAGAGAACAACTCCATTTGTAAGCCAGATTGAGTGTCTCTCCACAGGCATAAACACCATGTCCCCTGACGACCGCAACTGGATATGAGATCAGTAATTCTGCCACGGCTGAGGGTGCTTTTTCGACATACGCTTCATACGCTATCACCGCTACAGGCACTCGGGGGAAATAGAGTTGCCCTTCGAAATCCAACGGAATGAAATCCTGCCCATCCAATGTGGCGGCCACGGTGTAGGGTCCGTGACTGTGCAACACAGCCCGGGCGGACGGATTCCGTTGATAGACCTGCTGGTGCAGCGGCCCGTCCAACGATGCGCCCTGGCTGCAGGGCCCTGTCAATGGACAGCGCACCAGGTCTTCGGCGGTCAAGGTGTCAGCGCAGGCACCGGTGGGAGTCACCCAGAGGTAATCCGCCACTCTCACCGATGCATTGCCACTGTGGGAGTCATTGTTGCCGTACTGTCTCAGCCAACGATAGTAACGAACCAGTTCCTGCTTTATGTCCATAAATGATTCACGACCCTTACTCGTGCTTCCGAAGTATCTTCTTGATGACAAATGTGGCGATGGATACCACATTACTCAGATCCAGGTGAGTCAGATGGGGCGGAAGCGACTGCTGTTCATCGCTGGCTACCGCAATCACATGAGGATCTTCGGTATGGATTGACGGATTGGACAGCTCCTTTCTTTGCAGTTCGATCTTGGAAATGGGTTCATGCCGAAAACCCTCCACGAGGATGAGATCAAGATTGTCCTGATCCAGCCGGCCGAGCAATTCACGAAGTGATGGATCCCCGGGATTGTCCGTGTCTGCCATCAGGGCCCAGCGGGTTCCAGAGGCAATCAACGTTTCGCTGGCCCCGGCTTTGCGTAATTCGTAGCTGTCTTTACCTGGTCTGTCCACCTCGAAACGGTGATGGGTGTGCTTGATCACCCCCACCCGGAGCCCCCGATCACGTAGTTGTGGGATCAGCAGTTTCAGCAATCGGGTCTTACCAGTGCCGCTGGCCGCGCAGAAACCGAGTACTGGAATTTCAGCATCGAATACGGACACCCCACACACTCCTTTATCTACCGCCGAATACAGTCTGAAGAATCTCACTGGTTCTGGCCCCAGGATCTTTGCGGATCAGCGCTTCCTGCTCAGCCAGTTTCAGGAACAGCCCGTCCAGTGCTTTTTCGGTCACGTAGCTGTCCAGATCCAGGTTGTCAGTATTCATATAGGAATTAAGAAAACCCATTCCACCGACCAGCTGCTTGTAAGCGGAGGTTACCCCTGCCTCGTCGGTCGCCTCCTGAACCACCGGCCGAATAGCCTGATTCAGACGCCCTTCACTCTTCTTTCTGAAATAATCGGTCGCTGCCGTATCTCCCCCATTGAGGATACCCCGGCCATCCTCCAGGGTCATGTTACTGATGGTTTCGGTAAATATACTGAGGGTTTCAGGTACAGCACGCTCTGCCGCCCGATTCATAGCCCTCAAGAAATCATCCACCAGTTTGCCCTGCCCTGCCCCACGCAATCCGCCAGTCAAGGTATCGAGACTGTCCGGTATCGGGATACGCACCTGGGGATCGTCGAGATAGCCACCTTGCCTGCCCAGGTATTGGACAGCGCTATTGACGCCTGTGGTCAGCGCCTCTTTGAGACCTTGGTTTACCTGTTCGGTAGAGAGGGAGGCAGTATTGGCATTGACGGCTGTCGTGGTAGTCAACTCCTTGGCTGAATCAAGCCACTTATTCCAATCCGCTGAGAGATCCGCGGTAAATACTGTCACGCCGACCAACAGGACTACAATGCTATAGATTGATTTCATACTCCATTACCCCTTAGGCGATAGGTGATACGCAGCATAGGAGATTCCAGACAGAATGAAAAGCGATACCAAAGCCTGGGTTCGACTCTCCTCGAACAGGGAATGTGCCCTGCCAGAGCGCTGCGCTGGCTCCCTTCCCATTCAAGGGACAGGGCTGATAAAAACACCAACTGTGGGATAGCTTTATCGAGACGATCAGCAAAGAAAGACAACGATAAGCGTAAACTATTGGCGCAGTCAGAACCCCGAAAATGGAGTGTGTGGGAGGATTCAGGGAGTGCATCGGATGAAAACCCGATGTTCAGATTGATTTACAAGCCCACTGTTATCAGGCAGGAACAGCCGGGCAGTCAGAAAGGAATCCGATTTCCCATTCGTGGGACGATTCCCAATCCACTGATTAGCTGATTAAACAGCCTCTTTCAAACCATGCAGCATCACTACCAGCTCAGCTTCGCTGTGGCTGAGCCCCAGGTCATCCACCAGTCTAACGGCGGATGCACCCTTCTGCACGAGTTGTATCGCTTCACCGTAAGGCAGGTCACCGGCAGTGGTCTGACGGTTTTCGATGGTTTCCTGGCGGTACCCCAGATCACGTCCCTGCTTCTCCAGCAATGCCAGGCGTCTATCCACGCCGACAGCCCCGGCACACAAGGCATTGAAATCAGCACCAAGCACACCAATGCCTGCTTTGAGTTCGGCCACTTTTTTATTGTAGCTGCGGATGGTCAGCACAAGAAGCAGCAGACAACCGGGGATCAACAATCCCACTACAGCGATCAGAACCCAGGAAATAACCGGATTTTCAAGCATAGTCGTCCACCTTCGACTTCTCTACGATTTGCGGCTCTATATCCCCTTGCCTGGGTTCCTGTTCCTCATCTTTTCCATTTTCCTTGCGAGACTTGCCAGGGCTGTCCCGTCGGGTCGGCCAAATGGGCTTTACAGGGGTCGGTTGACTGATTTCAGGCATCGCGGCTTCCTATTCAGCTGTTGAGGGGGTCTACCACTCGCTCATGTTTCCACATCGGAGCAGCCTGTTCAGGTCTACTAGAATAAGCAGGTTGTCTTTCAATGTGGCTACCCCCTGAATATAACGGGAGGCGTCTTCACTCCCGACACTGGGGGGTGTATCAACCTGAGAACTGCGAATATCAACCACTTCGGCCACGCTATCCACGAGAATGCCCAGCACCTGCTTTTCTGACTCGATTATCACAATTCTGGTATGGTCGCTGACTTCCACAGGAGGTAATCCAAACCGTCCTCGGGTATCGATAACGGTAACGACATTGCCCCGTAGATTGATAATCCCCAGCACATAGTCCGGCGCACCCGGTACGGGAGCGATTTCTGTCATCCGGAGCACTTCCTGAACCTGCATCACGTTAATTCCGTAGGTCTCATCATCCAATCGGAATGTAACCATTTGGATGACGGGGTCTTCACTCATTGATTCTGCTACGGATGTACTCATAAGTTCACCTTTGTACGATTCAAATGCGTCAATTTACAGACGCGTAACCACTATTACATGACAGATATGCAGTATTCGTGCCGAACATCCATTAACCTGATATAAATCCCGGATGGATTTCTTCCACTTCATCACCGCCCTATCGGAAAACAACCAACAACAAGCCTTACCTCTGATACTCAACTTCCGGTATCAGAGCCAGTATCCGGTTTGCCGACTCTTCCTTCTGCACGCTCTTTTTCGGCAGCCAGAACGACTAGAGCCACTCTGCGATTTTTCTGCCTTCCCTGCTCATTTCTGTTATCGGCAATAGGACGGAATTCTCCAAACCCAATGGCTGCCATACGATTGGAACCGACCCCATAACGCTCGAACAAGTGGACAACACTGGCCGCCCGGGCAGCTGATAGTTCCCAGTTGGAAGGAAAACCCAGGGTCTTGATGGGTATGTTGTCGGTATGCCCCTCTACATGTACCTGGTTGGGTATGGGCCCGATAATCCGAGCCACTCCCCTAAGTGCACTCAGCGCATCACTGGAAAGCCGGGCACTGCCACTACTGAAGAGCATCTTGCTCTTCATTTCCACTTCGATACCCCGACTTGTCCGGTTGACGTTAACCAGCTCCTTGTCGATGAAGTCACCCAGACTTTCTGACAATTGCTCGACCACTTCATCCAGATTGGGAGCCACCTCAAGAATTGCATTCGGCTGCTGACTTGATGGGTCAGCACTCATCACTACGCTGGTATCGGCATCCGGGTTCTGTGCCGCATAGTCTCCGGATACAGGCAACTCGGTGCGTGCCAGCTCACCAACCTGTATTGGCTTCTTGCTTGTTGTGGGGGTCATAAAAGCATTCGTCAGCGTGCTGGACAAGACCCGATACTTACCCTCGTTTACCGATGATATGGCGTACATGACTACAAAAAATGCAAACAACAGGGTGATAAAATCCGCATAGGAAACCAACCACCGCTCTCGATGGTCCTCTTCCTCTATTTGTCTTCTGCGAGGCACTAGGCTGAACTCCCGGTTCTATTCAATTTCTGATTCCAGGGGTCTGTCAGGCTCGGAGCAGTTACGGCGTGAGTTCATCCTGAGTCTGGTCAGTTCTTAGGACCGCGGAAAAAAACAATTATCCAGTCTTGCTCGTCTTTTGGTCCAGCTTCCGCGTTGTGGCAAGGGTTGCATAGAACAGCTA
>JAAELC010000514.1 GCA_024227135.1 Gammaproteobacteria bacterium | reverse complement strand
ATGCCTATCTGACGCGGCCTTGAACTATCCTACTGCGTGATTTAGCAGGAATCGGTTCCGCACCTCAATAGGCTGAGAGTGGAAAAAACCGGGGGAGTTACGCGGCCAAAGGCAGCTCCTCTCCGTCATGATCAAAGCTTGGGTACCATTTTTTGAACTCGCCCCGTAGCTCCCCGTTGAGGACCCGGGTGCGGATCTGCAGCAGCAGGTGGGCGCCTTTCTGACTCCAGCGCATCTGCTGTCTCTTGACCATCCGCTTGCTCACCACCTGGTTGATGGTCGATTCGGCAAAAGCGGTGGAGATGGTCTCTCCATACCGATATCGCTCAGCATAATTCGAGATGAGTGCTGCATTGTTCCGGATATAGGTCTCGAACTCTTCCAGCTTCTGAATCAGTTTTTTGTGCTTCTCAGTGGGATCTTCCACGAAGATATCATCAGGCAGCCAGCTCACGGTTTCTATCGCCATAAACGCGTTCCCATTCCATAGGTACCACTTGACCCGCTCCAACTCCTTCAGCGCCGATTCTCGGAGCTCAGAACCAGGTGGGCCCAGCCCCTTTGCCATCTGACACATCACGGTAATTCGCATGGTGATATGGAACCAGTCTAAAATGTGTTCCGCATTGGGGTTCAGATACAGCTGCAGATCACGCACAGTATCGGCGCCATCGGATAGGAAGGTGACCTGCTGATTCATCTGCATGCCCTGGGATCTGAGCACTTCAAACACCCGCCGTTTGGGCTTTTCATCGTAGTTGT
>JAAELC010000513.1 GCA_024227135.1 Gammaproteobacteria bacterium | reverse complement strand
GCCCCCTCTCCAAAATACTCAAAGACCCTGTTTGTTCCACCCGCACAGGTGAGCATACCCAGAAGGTTGAGGATTACATCCTTCGGGGCTGCCCATCCCTTGAGTTCTCCGGTGAGGCGCACACCTACGATCTGCGGATGAAGTACCTCCCAAGGCATGCCAACCATGACATCGACCGCATCTGCGCCGCCCACTCCGGAGGCAAAAGCGCCTATGCCGCCCGCATTGGGTGTGTGAGAGTCTGTACCGAGCATCATGAGTCCGGGAAAGGCGTACTGTTCGATAACTACCTGGTGGATGATTCCGGCTCCCGGCAGCCAGCAGCCAAAACCGTAGCGTTGGGAAGCGGAAGCGAGGAAGTCGTAAACCTCCTTGTTTTCCGTTCGGGCAATGGCGATATCACCTTTGGCACCCTTCAGAGCCCGGATCAGGTGGTCGCAATGGATGGTAACCGGAACCGCTGCCTCATCCTTTTCGGCGAGCATAAATTGCAAAATCGCCATCTGGGCAGTGGCGTCCTGGAGTGCAATACGGTCAGGTCTCGTTTTTATGTAGGAAGTGCCAGCCGTGAGCTCCGCATTATGAGCATTATCGAGATGGCCATAGAGGATCTTTTCAGTATAACAAAGAGGACGCCCTTTGTTGACAATATTGATATTGGCGTCCATTTTTTTATACACCGCATCGATAAATGATGTGGTTGAATCAACTGAAATGCTCATTTTTTCTCCTGAAAACTATGATCGTATTTTCTCTTCCTCAAGCATCCTGTCGACAAAATCCAGAACAAACTGGCGTTGCACAGGGGTTGCGTGGGCAATACAGGTACAGTGGAGATTCGAATGACTACGAACCAGTAATTCGAAACGAACCAGGTCTTTCTCCATCTCAACTCCAAAATAGAAGGGACCGCATTCATCGTGGCCCTGTTGGGCCTCTGCCAGGAGGTCGGGTGTCAGAGTGATCCAGTAGAGGCCTATCATGGGTCCCTGCTGTAATGATCGTTTCAGGTAAGAGTCAATGTTGTCGCGTTCCATGGGG
>JAAELC010000512.1 GCA_024227135.1 Gammaproteobacteria bacterium | reverse complement strand
CATCCATACCCGGCATCATATGGTCCATGAAAATGGCATCCGGACGATTGAATTCCAGAAAATCCAGGGCTGCTTCAGCAGATTCCACCATATCCACTTTAAAATTATGCTTTTTCAATAGCTTTCCAAGCACAAATCTGGCGGATTTGGAATCATCCACCAATAGTGCTTTCCTGGCCAGCGTTGCTTCCCCCATGCCTGTATCCTCTGCAAATTCCTGCTTGGTAGTGTTTGAGCATCTATCGGCAGATACCTGCCGTTACTTAAACCCAGGCTCAAACCTCATATTATCCAGCAAAACACTACACCAGCTTAGGTATTTTTGTTCAATATCAGTGAGTAACGCGTTGTGTGCGTGACCTCTCAATACTCGCATTCAAAGCGGGCCGCAGGACTGCGGCAATGGATAATTCACTAAATCTACTAAATCGGCACTTCATCAACGAGAGATCACGAAACATCACCAGAGTGGGCTCACTGGTACACAGCAACGGACATTGTGAGATTCGCGAAGCACCGCCAGAGAGCTCTCTCTGGTACACAGGGGTCACCTGGATGTGGACAAAGGTAACCGAATTTACCCACTTGTCACGGTCACGCCACGGGGAGTGGGTTTGAAACGCTCCAGTATATCTTCGTAAATGGACAGCAAAGCTGGAAGGAACAGCAGAATGAGTACTGTAGCAAAGGCCAGGCCAAAAGCGATTGAAGTCGCCATGGGAATCAGAAACTGGGCCTGTAATGACGTCTCAAACAGCAATGGCGTCAAACCGGCAATCGTCGTGAGAGAGGTCAGCAAAACGGCCCGCAGACGCTGGCAGGCTGCCTCCTCCAGCGCCTGATGCGTCGACATCCCCTCTCGTCGCAACCGTTTGTAAAAGGTCACCAGAATAATCGAGTCATTCACGACGATTCCCGATAAACCAAACAGCCCGAACAAAGAGAGGATCGTTACATCCAGCCCCATGACCCAGTGGCCGAAGAGTGCTCCCGTGACCCCGAAAGGTATGGCAGTCATGACAACCAGCGGCCACCCGTAGGATGCGAAGACCCATGCCAATACCAGGTAAATGAGAACCAATCCCAACATAGCCCCTTTTCTCATGTCTGAAAGGGTTTCCCGCTGGTCAGCAGAGCGACCTTCGAAGGAATAATCGATCCCATATCGCCCCGCCAGTCCCGGCAGCATATCTTTATCCAGCATGGCAATGATCCGATCCACATTGGCCTGGGTACTATCTACGTCTGCAGAAACCTCCACTGAAAGATGGCCTTCCGCATGGCGTAGCACTTCAAATCCGCGTCTGGAACGCCAATCAGAGACACTGGACAGGGAAAGTGAGTTGCCATCCGGCAGCTGAATGTTCAAGCGGTCGAGTATACCGGGGCTGTCTCTCTTCTCATCCGAGAGTCTTACCCGTACCTCCACCTCTTCCGGACCATCCTGGAAAATCTGAACCAACCGGCCGTCGAACGCGGATCGTAACTGCCCGCCCAGCCCGCTGACGGTCAGTCCTTCCGCCTCGCCAGCCGGGGTCAGAGAATAGATCAACTGTTCACTGCCATAAGCCAGATCGTCAGACACCTCCGTCACACCATTCAGGCTGTCCAGAGCCCCGGTCAACTCCAGAGAGGCTTCCTTGAGTACTTCCGCATCATTGCCGGTGAGACGTACTGTCAAATCCCGACCCGGGGGACCGGCCCGGCGAGCGGTGATGGTAAAACTTTCCATGCCCGCCGGGATTTGAATACGTTCCCGCCAGGCTCTGGTAAAGTCTTCATTACGCACGGAACGTTCGTCAGGCGGGACTAGTTCAACCTGGAGAGCACCCAGTTGATCGCCTCTGGCAAAGCTGCCTCCCGCATCCTCTGCCGCCACCCGGGCACCCTGGTGAACCACAGCCACATTGACTAATTCCCCCTGGCGCAACTCCTTTTCTGTCTGATAAAGGGTTTCCTCCAGGTGTTGTACGAACTGTTCCATGACCTTGCGGGGGGTACCCGAAACGAAGGCCGCATTCGCGTGGAGCATCTGGGCTTCCGGTGTAGGGAAAAAATTGAAAACCAGACGCCCACCTGCCACCAGCCCGACGGTCATGATGAGACAGGCTATGGCCCCGCTGAGGGTAATCGCCCGGTAGGCCAGTGCGGCGCGGACCAGAGGCCTGAAAACCTGCTCTCTGAACCTTGCAAACCCATTATCCAACCTGGCACGTAGTGACCGGGGGCGGGCTTCGTGCACATGCAGAAACGAGTGCCGGAGATGTCCGGGCAGCACCAGAAAGCTCTCCACCAGTGAGGCGATAATCACACTGACAATCACCAATGGAATAGCAGACAGGATGTTGCCAATGATACCTCCAATGAGCATCAGTGGCAGAAAGGCCGATATGGTGGTTAACGAAGAGGCCATCACTGGCGCCAGCATTCGCCTCGCACCACCTTCTGCAGCTAGCAGAGGACGCTCCCCCATCTGGTAATGAGCCAATGCGTCTTCTCCCACCACAATGGCATCATCAACAATGATGCCAAGGGCCATGATCAGCGCAAACAAACTGATCATATTCACACTGCCGCCGGCAAGCCAGAGTATAAACAGGGTGGCCATGAAGGAAACGGGGATACCCACGGCAACCCAGAATGCGACTCGACCCGTGAGAAACAGGTAGAGTATCAGAACGACCAGAAGCAGCCCTCCACCACCGTTCTTCAGCAACAACATGATACGATCGCGGATCAAGTGCCATGATTCGTCGTATACCTGTATTTCGATGTTGGGCGGTAAACGGGGACGAATATCGGCCAGCCAGCGGTCCAGTATCTCGGCCGCCTGCAGTGAATCCCCCCCTTCCGAGCGCTTTAACGCTAATTCGGCAGCAGGTCTGCCACCGATACTGAGGTGAACCGCACCGTCCCTCGGTTGGCGTTCAATGGTTGCAACCGAACCGAGTTCGATACGCACTTGTTCCCCGGCAACCACCGGTAAGCGGGAAAAACCGGCGGCATCCCGTCGTTGATCCAGGCTGCGGATTTCCCGTGGCCCCTCTGCACGCCCCAGGATGCCGGCGGGCTGATCACGACTGAGAGCCTTGACCCGGTCAGCGACCTGATCGAGACTGAGCCCCAGACGTTCCAGGGCAAGCGGATCCACCTGAATGGAGATTTCCTCCTCCGGGAGACCCTTGATATTCACTTTGTCGATACCCCGGTCGAGCAACTCATTTTCGAACCGACGCACCAGACTTCGCAGCTCATCCAGCTCATCAAGCCCACTGACCAGCAACCGAGCCACTGGCTCGTAACGACTGACACTGGCAACCTGGGGGGGTTCTGCCTCACCAGGCAGATTACGAAACTCGTCGACCATGCGTCTGGTTTGATCCAGCGCCAGCAACGGATCAGTGCCTTCTTCGAACTCCAGGCTGATAGAGGAGACACCCTGAGTGGAAGTTGAGCTGAGTTTGCGCAGCTTGTCCACTGTCCGCAGTCGCTGTTCCAGCGGGTTGGTTATCCCGTCTTCGATATCTTCGGCGCTGGCTCCACTCCATGTCACTGACACGGTAACGATATCGATTTCAAAATTCGGAAAGAACTGAACGTTCATCCGGTCAAGACCCAGAATACCTGCCAGCAACATGATGACCATCAGAAGATTGGCCGCCACTTTGTGGTGTGCAAAGATGCCCAGCAGGTCGGTCTTGTGCTCCTTCATTCCGTCTTGACGACCTCTGCGCGCAACCCATCGATTGCATTGGGCAGATGGGTGACAACCATCAAATCGCCTCTTTTCAGCTGCGATGCCCTAAGCAGTAGACGCTCCCCCCCCCGATCATCCATGGTGCTGCCCAGGGTTTCGACCCGAATGCCTCGCATTCTCCCCTGTTCCAACTTGTATAGCCGTTGGTTGCCATACACTGCACTGAAGGGTAATACCACACTATCCGGCTGAGGCAGGCGGCGAACACTGAACCGCAACACCTGTCCCGGACGCAACCATCCCACATCCTTTTCTAGTTTGAACAGAGCATCGATCCCATTCGGGTTCGCTTCACCAGCCAGCCGCAACAATTCCAGTCGAACCTTCTGTTTTCCGATGGTCGCCTCACCATCCAGCTGTCCTTCGGTATTACGGATATGATCGAGTTCTTCCTGATAGGCTGATGGAATCCGTGCCCGCACCTCCATGGTACCTGGGTCATACATGGTCAGCACGACATCCTGGTCGTTGACCTGATCCCCTTCCGCGACACTTACGCCGGCAACGATGCCGTCATAGGGTGCATGGAGCTGGCTACGCTCGAATGCCAGTGTCGTTTCTGCCAATCGGGCACGTGCTCTGTCAAGACGTGCTTCCAGAGCAGCCAGCCGGGGCGGATGATCCGCAATAGCCAGCTCGCGGGTGGCCAGAGAAAGATTCTGTGTGGTCAGCGCCTGTTCGGCCTGATCCAGTGCGGAGTCGGAACCCAGGTCTTTTCTGTGCAGGCGAAGTGCACGATCCACCGCTTGTTGCGAGAGCTGCAACAACTTTTTTTCTTCCTTTAACGACCTTAAATCAGATTGTTGGCGAATCTCTTCACTGCGGGACTGTGCCTCCAATTCCGACACTTCGGCCCGTGCCTGTTCCAACTGAGGTAAAAAATCCCTCTCATCCAGTGCAACCAGGAGATCCCCCCGGGTCACCCGGTCTCCCTCACGAACCCGTACCTGGAGTACTCTCGCTTTGCCGGGGGCGGAGGCTTTGAACAGGCTGGGCGTTTCCAGTTTCCCGTAAAGCGTGAGCGTTGGAGTGCGGGTTCGGGGATCCGCCGGGATCACATCCACCCGCCAGATCCGCTCTTCTATGCGGGCACTCGGCTGTTCCGGCTTCGTCGCCTTGAGCACTGCGAAAGCACCCACACCCCCACAGAGGATCAGAACAGGTACAACAAATTTCAGAATCAGTTTCACGAGTCACCCAGATTCGGTGGTGGATCGTCCCGGGAACCCAGGTTCACAAAAACGATATCAGACAGTCCGGAGTCGTACCCTCACTCACGCCCTCAACAGCAGGGGAAAGGCGTCTTAGGGCCGCGGAAAAAATAGATTATCCAGTCTTGCTCGTCTATTAGCCCGGGTTCAGCGTTGTGAAAAGGGTTGCATAGGAAAGCTATGCGCCCCTTTTGCATCCTCGGCTTCGTAAACGCTGCATCCATGCACCACTACTCACGCCTTGAACCCGAACCAATATACAGCGCAATTTCTGGATACTTATTAATTTCCACGGCCCTTACCTTCCAATCGATCATACCCGTCGCCTGGCAGTCCCTGCCTCCAGGGTATGTTAGTCTCTTTATACTGACGGTCAACCCGCGGTACTCGCTAAGCTGTGCACCCCCCGATGCTCCTGGAATGGATAAATCGAAACCAATAGACAGCCCGAATGTGCAGGAGTTCAGGATGTTCTGATCATTGTTCCGACGGAGACCCGAAATCCCGAGGGCACAAGCTGCCTTACCCCGAACTGATATGGTAGACACTGCCGGGTCAGGCTGGTACGAACAGATTTTTTATACAGGGCAGGCCCCACCCTTGACCTCAGACGACTTCAATCTGATATTTGTGGATGGGGCAGTATTGCTGAGGAAGCCGTGGGGTTGAGTACACCCTCCAGGGACTGTAATCTGGCTGCTCGAAAGAACCGGTTATCCCCAGGTCCTGAAACGTCCAGTGTCCAGATGAAGAAAATTTGACTTCCGATAGTAGCCTACTCCTCCGGACTTGACAGTGAGCGCCGCCTTGCGCAGATTGCTGATTGAGACATCCGTCAGGCGGGTATCGATGGCTCTCCCCTGCATATGAAAGCTTCTTTTCGCCACGCCTTTGCTTCTCGAGCGTAGTTTCGCATTGGTTTTGGGGGACCGATATCCGGAAATCACTTCAAACACCCCCCGACTCTCGGTCAACTGCCGCAAAGCATAGAGCTGATCAAGTAGCCCTGGATCAATGCTGTGAAGCTCTCCGGTGCGAAAATCCCGCAGGTACTCATTGATATTGCTTAACGAGTCCGGAAGGTACTCCTGGCCGTCATGATACACAATGGACAGTTTTTCACCAGTATGGGTATGATAGAAGTTCAAGTCCCTCTCACGTTGTCCTGCATGGGCGGTAAACCACGGTAGAGCCAGGCCCATGGGAGCCATTGCCGCCACCTGCAAAAACTGTCTTCTGATCCGATCCATATAGCTATCCCAGTCACAAATTGACAATCATCTGAATCCCAAAGCCGCACTTTTTAACACAGTCACATCAATTATGAAAACCTCAAGGCTCATTTTTTGCTATTTAATGCTTTTGCTATTGGCACTATTGGCCGTTTCTTCTACCTCTTTTTCCGCCTCGGCCGTATTATCAGAAAACGCCGGAAATTATCCGTTGTGCGGGCGCATCGAACAGATCAGACAAGCCAGACAACTGATCATCGGCCAAGAGGCCATTTCCGCCGTGCAGTTGATTCCTGAGCTGTATGACCGTCGCAATCACTCACTGGCCTGGAAGAGCGAAAGGAACATGGCAGAGTTGCTGACCATCATCGAATCCAGCGAAAAGGAAGGTTTGACACCTGCAGATTACCACCTGAAACCACTGAGCGGCTTGTTAAGCCTGTATCGAACCGGGAGCATGACAGCTTGTGATCGTGCGGACCTGGATGTTCTTCTGACAGATGCGCTGGTACGCCTGGGTTATCACCTCACCTATGGAAAAGTCAATCCCAAAAACCTGGACTCAGCCTGGAACCTGACACAGAAAATGTCTGGAAAAGATCCCATCGATGTTGTTCAGTCGGCTATCAATGCCGACTCACTGGCCGTTTTCCTGGAACAGTTCACCCCTACCAGTGCGCTATACGACCGACTGAAAGAAGCACTGGCAGATTACCGTGCCATCGGAGCCCAGGGAGGCTGGCCCCGGATATCGCCGGGTCCAACCCTGAAACCGGGAATGCGGGATGACCGGATACCTCTGATCAGGGAGCGATTGCTGGTAACCGGCGACCTGACCGAAACCGACACAGCAGATTCGGCTGTCTACGATGAACAGCTCGAGGAAGGAGTCACCCGCTTTCAAAGACGCCATGTCCTTGAAGCAGATGGCGTGCTGGGAAAGGCCACTTTGAGGAGTATGAACGTACCGGTATCAGACCGGATCGATCAAATCCGTGTGAACCTGGAACGGGTCAGGTGGGTATTCCGGAATCTACCCCAGGAATTCGTGGTGACTGATATCGCCGGTTTCGAAGCCTCGGCAATACGAGACAATGACGTCATGTGGGAATCGGCGGTACAGGTGGGCAAACCCTTTCGAGCAACACCAGTTTTCCAGGATACCATAAAGTATCTGGTGTTCAATCCCACGTGGACAGTCCCACCTACGATTCTGACAAAGGACATAATCCCGAAAATCAGAAAAGATATGGAGTACCTGCAGAAGAATAATATGCAGGTCATCGGAAAAAAAGGAAAAATCATCGACCCGACCAGTATTGACTGGTCGAACACGACCCATAGAAATTTCCCATACATGATACGTCAGCAACCTGGGCCAACGAATGCCTTGGGACGCATCAAGTTTATGTTCCCGAACAAGTACGCAATCTACCTGCACGATACGCCACACAAAGCTGGCTTCGAACGTGCCGAAAGAGCTTTTAGTTCCGGCTGCATCCGGGTCCAGAGACCCATCGAGCTCGCAGAAATTCTGCTCGATGATCCAGAAAAATGGTCTAAGAAAATAATCCTGGAAGTGATTGCATCCGGTGAAACCAGAACAGTGAGTCTCAGAAAGCCGCTCCCTATATTCCTCCTTTATTGGACCGTCGCCAGTGACAAAGGAGTGACTTTTTTCAAACCCGATGTCTATTCCCGAGATGCAGCGGTTCTGGCTGCCCTCAACGGTAAATTTCAGCTGCACGCATTGGAGAACATGCCTGAATGGTATAAGAATCAGGGTACGAAAAATTAAGGGTTGCGGAAACTAAGGGCCGCGGAAAAAGCAATTATCCAGTCTTGCTCGTCTTTTGGTCCAGCTTCTGCGTTGTGGAAAAGGTTG
>JAAELC010000511.1 GCA_024227135.1 Gammaproteobacteria bacterium | reverse complement strand
CCCGTGGAGTCGATGGCAGCGGTGGCAATTTGCAGGTTTCTGGAAAGTTCAACCTGACCCTCTTTGGACAATGGATCAAGCTTTCCACCGACACCAAGAATGTTTGTCGCGATGGTGTAACCCATGGTGTGATCTGCACCCTGTGTTGAGGTGGCGTAGGTGATGCCGATACCTTTGATAGCTCGGGGATCGTATGCCGGAATGGCCTGGTTCTTAACAACCGGTACTCTTGTCAGGCCAAAGGAGGTCCCCACGTTTCCGGCACCGCCTCCGAGGATGCGGCCCAAAGGAGTTCCTTTAGCGAGATCATTTTTGAGCATCTCACACACGCCAGCCCCGTCTCCAAACTCAAGGACTCCCGCTTCCATGGCGACACCAAAGGCGACGGAGGTCTCTATGGTATCGAGGCCGATATCGTCATAAAGATAGTCCGCCTCAGCGATGTGGTCGAGATTATCTACACAGCAGTCTGCACCGAGGGCCCAGATTGACTCGTACTCAAAGCCTGAGGTTTTATAT
>JAAELC010000510.1 GCA_024227135.1 Gammaproteobacteria bacterium | reverse complement strand
GTGTCGTAGTATTCTGAGAATACACGAATAATACCAGAACACGTGTTGGCGCAAGGAGGATCCGGAAATGACAGAGATAAAAGAAATTGCAGGAATCAGGTTGGACGTCTCGGCAACTGAGGAATTCCTTCCTAAAAACGAGCTCGATGCTATGGCCCCTGCTGTGAATGAAGCGGCTGCCTCTCTGGAACAGGGAACCTGCAAAGGTTCTGAATATCTGGGCTGGATGGACCTGCCAAAAAATATCTCTGAAGCGGATTTTGCTGCCATTGAAGCATCTGCCGGACGGGCTTGCAGTGATGCACAGGTTTATGTGGTGGTGGGAATTGGAGGTTCCTACTTGGGTGCCAGGGCGGTACTGGATGCTCTGCGGGGCATGGAAACCGACTCTCGCACCGGATATCCGGAAATCATTTTTGCGGGTACAGGGCTGTGTTCTTCAACTCTCAACAGGGTTCTTTCCAAATGCATCGGTCGTAGCTTTCGCATTTGTGTGATCTCAAAATCGGGCACCACTTTGGAGCCGGCGGTAGCCTTCAGGACTTTGCGGACCATAATGCTTGAACGCTACGGGGCCAGTGAAGCGGCTCGCCGAATCACTGCTGTTACCGACGGTGAGCGGGGCGCTTTGCGTCAATTGGCCGACGGTGAAGGCTACGAAACATTTGTCATTCCTGACGATGTGGGTGGTCGCTTTTCGATTCTGACACCGGTGGGGCTGGTCCCTTTGGCTGCTGCCGGAATTGACGTTCGTGCCATTATGACCGGAGCTGAGAAAAT
>JAAELC010000509.1 GCA_024227135.1 Gammaproteobacteria bacterium | reverse complement strand
TTGGGATGCCGACCGGCATCTGCCATTTTTGGCCCAAGGATTCAGATGGAGCAGTCCATGGTTGGAAAGGTTTTATCCAGCTGCGCCATGGTTCCGCCAATTGATGGTCTTCTCTCCACAACCACCACCTGGTAGCCATTGTCAGCCAGATCAAGAGCCGACTGGATACCGGCGATGCCACCACCAATAATGAGGGCACGTTTGGTTAAGGGGAGAGTTTCCTCCTGTAGAGGGGTGAGAAACCGCGCCCGGGTCACTGCCATTTTCACCAGGTCTAAAGCTTTTTCCGTGGCCAGGCGGGGATCTTTCATGTGGACCCAACTGCACTGCTCTCGAATGTTGGCCATTTCGAACAGGTAGGGATTGAGCCCCGCCTGGTGCATCATATGACGAAAGGTCGGCTCGTGGAGTCTGGGCGAACACGCTCCAACGACCACCCGATCGATGCCATGATCTTCGATATCCTGGCGAATCTCCATTTGTCCCGGCTCTGAACAGGCATAGGGGATGTCTTTAGACACCACCACCCCGTCCAATTCTGCTGCAGTATCTCCGACCTTTCTGCAGTCAATAGTCTGGGCGATGTTTAAACCGC
>JAAELC010000508.1 GCA_024227135.1 Gammaproteobacteria bacterium | reverse complement strand
GGGCGCAGTTCCTGGATATCTGCGGCAGAGAGAAATCCATGGAAGGTCGGGGCGTTCAGTCGGCCGATCAGGTGCACCGCAGGGACGTTACGGCTGAGTGCAAGAGCATCCCGGGCGAATACCGGGCCGAGAAAGCCGCGGTCATAGTTTTCCGGGGTATAGGCACCAAAACGTTGGGGCGCATCCTTGAGTAAGGTCATCGGATGGATGTGACCCTGGTCCAGTGCCAGGGCGTAGATAAAAGGCTTAAGCACCGAACCTGGAGAGCGTCGGGCCTGCACCCCGTCTACCTGGCCCTGGATCTGCGGATCAAAAAAATCTGCCGAACCCACGTAGGCCTCCACCTCCATGGTGCGGTGGTTAACGAGCAGTGCAACGGCGTTTTCAATACCGCTGTCCCGCCGCCGTTGCAGGTAGTTGTGGATCTGTTTCTCCACAAGTCTTTGTATATTCCGCCGAATCGTCGTGTGAACGGCAGCCTTCCCGTCGGAAGGGCTGTTGCTTTCGAGCCGGGTGACCAGGTGGGGTGCGATGAAAGGCAACTCCTCGGGTGGACGAAACTCCAGTGTCAGATCCATTCTGGATTTTATTCTTCGGTCCTTGGGGTGGGATACGAGCCAGCGTTCGAACAGCCGGTTGCGTGCCGGTGCCAGGGTTGCACGGCCGGAAGGTCGGGTCGGGTTGCGAAGACTGGGGTTCTGAGGGATGACCGCCAGACTCAACGCTTCGGGCAGGCTGAACGCGGCTGCCGGTTTGTCAAAATAAATCAGACTGGCTGCCCCGATGCCCTCGATGTTGCGCCCATAAGGTACCCGGTTGAGATAGGCCTCGAGGATCGCCTTCTTGCTGTAGTGTCGCTCCAGTTGCAATGCTCTTACAATCTGGACCAGTTTCCCCATCACGGTGCGGGAGTCGATACCGTAACGCATCCGTGCCAGCTGCATACTCAGGGTCGAGCCCCCGAGCCGGCGACCGCCGGTCAGGTAAGTGGTGAAGAATGCCCGGGCAAGGGCAACGGGGTTTACGCCGGGGTGAGAATGGAAATGCCGGTCCTCGTAGAGCAATGTGGCCTCGACCATGGCGGGATCTATCGCTTTCAGGGGGGTGAAGAGGCGATAGCGGTCATCATCTGCCAGGGTGAGGCGCAGCAGTCTGCCTTCGTGGTCATAGTATACCCGGGACCAGGAGGTATCTCCGTAGAGATCGGGTTTCGGGCAGAAACCATAGATGAGAGCAAGGCCGGTGAGCAGTATCGACGCCCCGGTCAGCCGGCCCTTCATCGGGCGGCATTCACCTCGAATCGGCCGCCGGCGATAGTTCTTGCCCTGGCGCTGCGGTCGTACATGGCTTCGGCATAGGCCGGCGGTATCACGAATTCACCGCGGGCGGTGGGTTTTACCCCATAAGTGAGCTGAGTCGTGCGGGTTCCGAAACTGCCATAGAAGACCACACGGTCCTCCCTGATATCGGTATAGTCTGCTTGCCACTGACCTGACTTCCCTGTCACGCTTTCACCCATGACCTCAAAGCCTCCCGGCAGGAGGTCAATGACGGCCACATTGTCCCGTTCCCCCTCCAGAGCGCGTATGCTCAGGCGTACGGTGAGTTCGTCACCCTGTACAGCAGCGGAAACCGGGTTGCCGTCCGCATCCAGGTATTCCCGCACTATCTCCAGTTTGTCACGCACTGCTTTGGTGGGAAGTGTGCGATCGAATCCCGACTGGGTCAGCTGGTAAAACATCCGGGGTGGTCCCTGAATCTGTACCCTTCTGGCGTTGACGGAAGGGCTGGTGCGGGGTAGCTGAAAGGATTCCGGGGACAGTACCGATGATCTGCCTTCGGTATCCAGCTCGATGAATTCAACCTGTTCGGGACCTTCAGGAACAGCTGTGCGGGTGGAATAGGCATCCAGGGCCTGAATGGCCATGGCCGAGGAGAAGGTGTTGAACTTGCCTTCCATGATCGGCTGGAGGAGGTCGAGTACCTGATCGCCGGTAAGTGCTTCAAACTGGTCTTCAAAATGGTTGGCCAGCAGGTAAATATACTGGGCGTCATGGGCCAGTTGGGAGTCGTACAGGCTCCAGTCCAGCGCCTGGGTATTGCCGGGACGGTAGGCTTTAATCAACCGTGAGGCGTCTGCCTTCTTGTGCAGCAGTTGATAGGTGGCTGCCATGTAGGCAGCTGTGATATCCGATGGCCAGAGCTTCGAGTGATGGGTCTCCAGATACTCCTGGAGATGTACCAGGTGATTGGTAGTGAGGAGCCCATTGCGAGTCAAGAGGTAGAGTGCCTGGGCTTGCCAGCGAGCCTCCTGCAGCGATGCGGTTTTTCGGCCGCCATAGTCGCGCAGGTAAGACAGCCCGCGTTCCAGCATGTCTCTTGGTATCGGCACACCCCGGGTCCCGGCATCGGTGAGAAACTGCATGGCGTACACCGATGGAAACGGGGATGGAGTGGTGTTACCAGGCCAGAGGCTGAAGCCGCCCGCGGCGGATTGGCGGCTGCGCAGGCGGTTGATCAGTGCCCCCAGTCGTTGGTGTTTGGGGGATGTTTTCTTTTGATCGTGGGTCAGGGTAAGCATTGGATAGCCGCCGCTGATGATCTGTTCGGTGCACTGGTGGGGAAAGTGTTCCAGGTAGGATATCAATCCTTCGGTCAGAGCCAGGGGGCGGGCCGACGCGACCACTCCGTTCTTGGCCAGGTCGGGGTAGAGTTCCCGGAGCAGTGCAAGCTCCACACTGCCTGATTCACTGAATCCGCTTTCAATACTGGTCTGGAAAGGAACGGGTGGGCGGATACTCAATGTGCTGGTGATTCGTGCACTTCGTTCACCCAGCTGTGCTCGAAACACGAGGGCTGCCTTGCCAGGCCGGGATAAGGCTCTAAGGCGAAACGTGGTATGAGTTTCACTGCCTTCGCTGAGTTCCAGTGTTTTGCTGGATTCCCCCGTGATCTGGATATGCTCGTCCGGCAGCAGTTCTATTTTTACCTGGGCATGCTCCCCGGATCCCGAAAGGGCATTGGCAATCCCGACGGTTACTTCAAACTCATCACCTGGGGCGATCATAGTGGGTACATTGGGTGTCAGGACAAAGGGCCCCCGAACCAGCGCTGTGGTTTCGGTGGCGTCCATCGCCGATTCGCTGACGGTAACTGCCATGATGCGCAGGCGGCCGTTAAACGTGTCGGGAATATCAAAAAGGTGTTCGCGAACCTGGGTGTCGGTTCGGAGAATTCCCGACCAGAATGCAACCGGCTTGCGGGCTTTTCGTGCGAAGGGGTTGAGATTTCCAGCCAGCAGTCGTTTTGCCAGTTTGTCTTTCGAGCCCCCGCCGCTGGCCGACAATTCACGTATCAGATTGAATTCCGGGAGTATCAGATCTGCGATCTGGGCCGTTCGGACTTCCAGGGCCCATTTTCGCAGGAAGTGGTCGAGGGGTGCCGGTGTCTTGTAGCCGGCCACCTGGAGTATACCTTCATCGATGGCAAACAGTACCAGGCGTGCGGGGGCAGAGGCGCTGTATTTCACCACCAGGGTTCCCCCGGGCTCGACCAGCTCCGGCGTTTCCAGGTTTACCCTGACAGTGCGTTGCGAGCGATCGATGGAAAACGGTTGTACACCGTAGCTCAGCGGGCTGGTGAAAATCTCCCGGGAATCGGCCCCACGAATGAAAGCGACATTCACATAAGCGTTTCCCTCCAGGTCTTCGGGTACCCGGATATGTTGCACCGTACTGTTGGTCTCCGCCTGGAACCAGTGGAATGCATAAACCCGGTCCCGCTCGATGGTGATCAGCCCGGAGCCTGAGTACGGTGCGGTGATTGACATCTCGATCATTTCACCTGGCCGATAGTCGGCCTTGTTCAGATTCAGCCGCAGCTCCGCATTCTTCTCAAGTTCCGCTGCCAGGTTGCGGGCGCCGACGACAGTGAAGGGAACACGGCTGACCACCAGGCCCGATGCTTCAATGATTTCGAGCTGAAAGTCGCCGGGCTGGTCGGTGGGAATCTGATACTCGCTGCCGGATTCCGGGATATGAAAGGGCTGCTCGTAGTGCTGTTTTCGTTGTTCCACCGATTGGAAGCGATAGGTGCCGTCGGATTGTTTGACCAGGGTGGATACGAACTGCTTTTCGATCAGGCGTATCCTGAGATCGTCGGATGCGACCGGGCTCAATTCCGGGTCGATGCTGATGAACGCCACCTGCTGCTGACTGTCTTTGTTGAGGTAGTCAAGGTCAGATTCGGTCTTATAGCCGATCAGCCTGGAAAGAGAGGACACGAGGGTGCTGGTGCTCGTGACCACACTCCTTCCGTCACCGGCTTCAAACCCCTTGATGATCAGGGTCAACCGGTAGGTGCCTCGCTCGAAGCGGCTCAGATCCAGGTCGAAGGCGGCTTCGCCCCCGGCGTCGGTCTGTTGGGGGGGCAGGGTTTCGCGTACGCTCTTTATCGGTTGAGTCGGGTTGACGTACGGATCGACGAAACTGAAACCCTCGTACTCCTCGAACGTAAAGCCCGCCGGGTTCAGCAGCAGCTCGGCGGTGATGCGCCGATCCTGGGCTGGAGCCCCAAACAGGTTCTGCAGGCTTACCTGTGCCTGGAAGCTGGTCTGTTCGACCCAGCCAGCTGTTGCCGGAATGGAAAGCCGATTACGGATTTTAAGCCTGTCCGGTTGAAACTCTTCGACTCGGAAACTGGTCGCTCCAAGCTGTGTCTTGTGCCGGCTGCGCTTATCGATCAGATATAGCGCTGCCTGGTAGGTGCCCGTGGGCGAGGATGGATCGGTCTGGTGCTGGAGTTCGAAAAAACCGTCTGGTGTCAGGGTGATTTTTCGTTTTAACACGGTGTAACCCCGAGGATCGGTTATCTGAGCTTCCAGTGGGATGGAACCGGCAGCAGAGAAGTCCTGCCGTCGCACGATGATTCCCAGGTGAGACTGTTCGCCTGGCCTGTAGATTCCCCTGTCGCTGAACAGGTAGGCGCTCAACTGTTCCCTGTTCCCATGACGGGTGCTCGAACCGCCCACGTCAAAGCGGGAGTAGTTTAAAAATCGCTGGTTGCGTTCAAACGGTATGAAAGAGACGTCGCTGCCAGCGCGTACGATGTAGACCGTGGGGTATTGTTCCCGTTCAAAGTGCCGGGTTTCCGGAAGATGCACATGCCCGTCAGGGCCGGTAATACCGGATAGTATCCCCAGACCATTTCTGCCCAGCAGTTCGACTCTGGCGCCGGACACGGGTTGCCCGGTGGTGATGGATTGAACGAAAAAATCGTGGCTGGTATCGGCGCTGTCCTTGACGAGGAGTCCGAGGTCGGAGACCAGTATCAGACGCTGATCATTGGCCTCATGCACCGGCATCTGGCGTTTTCGGTCCCAACCCGTGATCTTGACAAAAAACAGGCCGACACCTTCCTGGTTTCGGTCCAGGTACTTTCCGAGATCGAGAGAGGCGTAATTGGCCTCTCCCGGGTGCCGGTCAGTCAGGTCGATCAGACGAATAAAGCGTTCGCTGAGGTTGTCTGCATTGAACTGATAGTTGTTGAACTCCGGATTGGAAATGTCCCCCCGGGTCTGACTGATCAGGTGATTCAGTTCCCCCGGCAGCACCCTGGCAGTTTCAACCCGCAACGTTTCGATACCCCGGGTGAGCAGGGACAGGCGCTGGTCTCCACTTCTGGCCATCAGCGACCCATCAGAAAGTATGCGGGCCTCTTTCGGGTAGGCCGGGGTAGGGATCAAGGCATCATAGAGTGTGGATGTGGTGAAACCGCTCGTTGAGACCAGGCCGGGTCCCAGTCGCAGATAGAGATGCCGTCGTTCAGGCAGATCGATCATAAAGCTGGCCAGTTCTGTGCTGACCTCCTGTGGAGAAATCCCTCTCAAAGTCACTGCTTCGCTGCGAGTGAGTACTTCATTCGTCACTTCACGGGGGCTATGCCATCGTTGTCCAGCCTGGTTTCTCGGAGGTAGCAGCCAGGCCTGAAGTCCCCGGGTGACATCTCCCGGAAGCACCCGGTCGCTGAATTCAAGCAGCAGCGCCTGTTGAGGCCGGTCTTCCCCATCCCGGACGATTCTGCCGGTTGCACTGGTCACCTTGAAGAAGGTTTCCGCGCTGGGAATCAGTACCGAGGATTCGTGGGTCTGGGTGCTGAGTGTCCCGCCGAGCTGGGTGGCCACTCCAGCCTTCAGGGTCAGTTTCATGTGGTTTTCCTGCTCTCCGATCTTTAACGGAAGGGAGTGCAGGTAGGCTTCACGCCGGTTTTTACTGTAACTGAGTTCAAACGCCTGGGGTGTCGGGAGAACGTCGATGCTCTCATTTGCCAGCCGCATACTGAGTTTCACCTGTTTTTTCAAACTGGCTGGATCCACCGGATGGCTGAAGGCGAGCGTGGCGACTACTTTGTGTTGCCCGGCTTCACGGGGATCCTGATAGAACTCGAATCGGGATATTCCTGCTTTGAATGCCGGCGTGGAGAATTGATGAGCTGCCTGGGCAAGTTGCGCCCCTTCCGCCAGAATCGATGGCTGGAACTCGAGGTGATAGCGTTCCCCGGCAGGCCAGTCACGGGCGGGCTCGAACTCCAATGTATCGTCATCCAGCCAGGTCCAGCTGCCCGGAAGTGATGGTTCCATACGAATGCCCGCAGATACGGCCTTTCCGACTAGATGGAGCCGGGCCACCCCAGGGGCGCCCCTCTGGTAACGGGCCTGCAGTTCAGCGGTATCCAACCTCGGTTGGAAGTCTACCTGCAGGGTATCAGGAACCGCTTCGTCGGAGGGTGGCGTCAATCCGGGGGCTTTGATAACGGCTTCGTAGCGAAGAGGTTCGGGGAGATTCAGGTAATAGATATAGCTGGCTATTCCACCCCCCACCAGCAGTATCAATGCCGACAGAGACATCAGGACTTTCAGGGGACTGTGCTGCCACGCGCGCTGAACAGCGCCGACCCAGGGTGGCGCGGACCAGCTTAGGCGACCAAAGAGACTGTTAAACAAAACCGTTATCCTCTGCTTGACGGAAACAGACACTGGCAGGCACCGGCCTGGTGCGGGTCGTCTCAAACCTGATCAAGTTTTAGTGACCGGGTTTGAGACTGGCGTCAGCACCACGTGGGTGGAGGCGCCGGCCAGCATTCGCTATCACCGAAAATCCTGACAGGGTCAATCATTCCCCTTTGTGACTTGCAGCAAGTTTCGCATAGTTGGCGGCGACATAATCGAAATAGAGCTGCTCCTCGTCGGTCAATGTCCGGGCTTTGCTGACGGGTGACCCACGCCAGAGATGCCCCCCCTCGAGCCGTTTACCCGGAGGAACCAGGCTTCCAGCAGCGAGAATGACGTAGGGTTCGATGATTGCGCCGTCCATCACCACGGCGCCCATACCGATCAGGCAGTGGTGTCCTATCTCACAGCCGTGGAGCAGGGCTTTGTGGCCCACCGTCACATCATCACCCACCTTCAGGGGGAATCCACCAGGATTGAAGCGGCTGTCGTGGGTGACATGGAGTACGCTGCCATCCTGTATATTGGTCCGGGAACCGATGGTTATGCGGTGGATGTCGCCTCGCACCACCGTGAGGGGCCAGATAGAGGACTGGGCGCCGATCGTCACGTCCCCGATAATGACTGCACTGGGGTCGACCCAGGCATCAGGTGCGATATCGGGGGTTTTACCGTCGAATGTTCGGATGAGGTTCATAATCTGAAATACTCAATTGACTCGAAACTGAACAGCCAGCTGATATTCTCTGCCAGCCCCGGTTACCCATCGTGCCCTCTGGTTGGAGAGCCCTCACCGGGAATTAATCCGGAGGGGGCATTTTACTGCTTCCACGTTTCGGTGGGGATTGTGACCAGGTCGTAGATCCCCCGCCCCAGAGATTGAAAGGGCATGGGAGAAGCCTAAGTTCAGCTGCAGATAAAAGCAATCCACCGATGGATAACACAGCTGCCAAACATTTATGGCGGCAGGATGGGGTTCGAATGAAACTCAAATCCGCCACTGGGTCGAGTTTTGAGGCGCTGAACCCGGCTTCGGGCTTATTGATAGCTCGCCCCCGAGCTGCTTATCCTGGTTTTCCAGGAACATACCCGGTGTCGGGTAGATTTTCCCGAGAGATTATCGGGAAACGCTGCTTGATAAACGGGTTCGGGACGCATTAAGTGCGTGCCATTCGGGTGAGCACCCGTATAATCCCCTGATGACATTATCAACCCTGTTCAGTTATGCCCCCGGCAGGGTACGTTTCAGCCTTTTCAAAGACCTGGTATTGGTGGTGCTGTTCGCCGTGGGTACTCTGGTACTGGCAGTTTATCTGCTGATGATCGAGGTCAGGTTGGAGCTGGCACAGTCTCAGATCTCCCAGGCGACGGCACATGTCAGGGAGGAGATTCGACGGTTGCTGGAACCGACACAGCAGCAGCTGGCTATTCTGCGGGACTGGGGGCAAGCGGGGGAGTTGGACAGAGCAGATGTGGACAGCCTGTCCAGGCGGCTCATTCCGACCCTTGTACATCAGGCGCAACTCTCAGGACTGATCATCGCGGATGAGGAGGGAGGGGAGTATTTTCTGATGAAGGAAGGGGAGCATTGGCTCGTCAGGGAGCGTGCTCCAGGCGCAGACGGCCAGTTTCAGTACCACCATCCTGCTAGGGGAGAAACCCCATCGGACTGGCAACCCAACGATGGATACGACCCCCGGAACAGGCCCTGGTTTCGCGCGGCTGTCAACACGATGGACAGCGGAAAGGTGAGCTGGAGCAAGCCCTATGTGTTCTTCTCTCGACAGGTTCCGGGGATGACGGCATCGTTGGCCTGGAAGTCCCGGGGGGTGGTGCAGGTGGTGGCATTGGATGTGGACCTGAGTACCATATTGAGTTCCATCAACACGTTACCACTCGCAGATCAGGGGCGGGGCTTCCTGTTTCGTGCCGATGGAGGGATTTATGTGCCCCCGGCGGCGGCATCTGAAATCCATACCCTTCAGAACAGGCATTTTTTCTCGGCCAACGCCACTCCGGGGGGCGCTCTTGCTATCGACGCCGTGGCCGCCTGGGAGCGCGCAGGCCGTCCTCAGTCAGATGCGCTCCAGTTCAGCAGCGCCGATCAGTCATGGTGGGGTGGGTTCTCCCCTCTGTATGTGGATGATGAGGCGGCATGGCTGGGGGTGGCCCTGCCGCTGGATGATATTTTTACCCTGCTGCAACGTCGCTGGCAGCTGGTGCTGGTTATTGCGCTGGCAGTACTGGCTGTGGCCGTGTCGTTGATAGTGTTTGTTGTACGCAAGTACAGCAGGCGGCTCAAAGACCTGCCCCGTCTGACCATCGAAAAATCGAAATATCGGGAGGACATTCCATCGTTGATACACAATGGTGAGAGTATGCACCTGGAGTTCAAGTCAACTCTGCGTATGAATCTGCGCAGCGGCAGGAACGGAAAAGAGATTGAGCTTGCCTGGCTCAAGGGCGTGGCCGCCTTCATGAACACCGAGGGTGGTATCTTGCTGGTCGGTGTGGATGACCAGGGTGTTCTGCTGGGCCTGGAGGCAGATGGATTTGAGAATGGGGATAAGTGTGGGCTGCATTTCAAGAACTTATTCAACCAGCACCTGGGCCCGGAGTTTTCCAAGTATGCGCACTTCCAGATCTACGAGATGGATGATGGGCATTCCCTGATTGCCATCGAATGCGAGCGGGCCGGCGATCCTGTGTTCCTCAACCACAAGCAGGGGGAGTCGTTCTACATCCGGAGCGGCCCATCCAATGTCGAACTGTCTATCAGTCAGGCGCTCAGTTACCTGCGTCGGCATTTCTGACTGCAGCGCGCTCTGGGAGGCTGTGGGATTTGCCGCCAAACAGTGTTAAGTCCGACAGCCTCCTAAAAAACTGACCAGTCTGCTGAGCCGTTCCTGGCGGATTCGTTGCTGTATCACCCCGGTGTCTTTTTCTCCCTTCACCAGCGCCCCGATATCGATGCGACGCAATTCGTCCAGCATCTGGAGCAGCAGTCGGGAGGCGGGCGGATTGTCACCCCGGGCAGGGGGCTTTGCCCGGTAGATAGCCTCGCATCCCAGCAGAAACTGTTCGAATCGCTGTGGGCGGCGCAAGGCGTCGGTGGACTCCAGTATCCGGAGAGCCGAATTCGGGTTCAGGGATTCTGTGTCGGGCACCAGGTCGTAGTGGCTGGCCAGCAGTCTGGCCAGTATACAGAAGCGGTTCGGGCATTTGAGCCGTGTACAAAGCGTCTCAATCGAGGTGTCGTCAAGGCTGTGGTTGAGTGCGGAAAAACGCACCTCCCGGGATTCGGTCAGCGGGGTGGCTGCATCAAGTGCTGCCAACGCACTTTCCAGCCCGTTCCCGGGGTTGCGGGTGAGACAATGGATTTCCGGGAACAGCCTTTCCAGTGCGCCGCAGCGCTCTAACACCCTGAAAAACAGGGAGGGTTTAGTTTCATGAAGCGCTTTGGCCAGTTCCTGCCATACCCGTTCGGGTACCAGGGCATCGACCTCGCCCTGGGTGACCATCTGCTTCATGAGTGTCTGCGTTTCATCTGCTATGGTGAAGTTCAGGTCCGCATAGCGGGCTGCGAAACGGGCCACTCGCAGAACCCTGACAGGATCTTCCATGAATGCAGGTGAAACATGGCGGAGCACCCGGTTTTCCAGGTCGGATCTACCGTTCCAGGGATCGACAAGATGACCCTCTTCGTCCTCGGCCAGGGCATTGATGGTCAGGTCACGTCGTTCCAGGTCCTGTTCCAGGGTTATATCCGGTGCCGCATGGACGACGAACCCCTGGTATCCAGGTGCAGTTTTTCGTTCGGTCCGGGCGAGTGCATACTCCTCCCGGGTTTCCGGGTGCAGAAATACCGGGAAATCCCGGCCCACCTGGGTGTAACCCTGGGACAGTAATTCTTCGGCAGTGGCGCCGACCACGACAAAATCCCGTTCCGATACCCTTCTGCCGAGCAATCGATCACGAATGGCGCCACCAACCAGGTAAGTCTTCATGGGTCGGTGATTCCAGTGTCTGTGAGCAATAAGCAGTCAAGCACGTGAATAATCGCTATCGGTTAACCATCAACAGCTAATGGTTTAAAGTTGAGTCCGTGAGCAGAAGATACAGGGTATCAGGGTAGATTCCCAATGGCGCAATGCAGCCGGCGGGTACATCGTATGAACGGCGGCTGGGTTTATTCCTGCCTGTCTCGTCCGGGAGCGCTCGTCTCCACTGTATCGTGGGCAGGCTATTCCAGGTATTTCTCCTGCCAGGCCAGAAAACAGTCACGAACATGATTGGCATACTGGGCCTTATCCGAGAACTCGCCAGGGTCGAAGGCATCGTACAGATAGTAGTTTGCCCGATTGTTGCTGGTGGTCATCAGGTCGAGTATTTTCCGGGGCAGGGATTGATCCGACCAGTAGAAATCATTCTGGGCTTCGTAGTGTATGAATACCGGCAGGATTGGAATCCCAGTACGCAGGGAAATGTCAAAAACCCCGTAGTGGAAGCGATCATGTATCCGTTTGCCCTTGACTCCCCCCTCCGGGTACAGGACCACGTTGTGGCCGGATTCCAGACGAGTTTCGATATTCGTTACGGCCTGCCTCCGGGATGCCTTTGAATCCCTGACAACGAACAAAGTTCCTGCGGCTGCACTTATTCTACCCACGATCCACCAGTCCCGCACCTCATGCTTGGCCAGGCAATCCACCTCGAACAGTGCTGGCAGGCCGATATCCTCAAAAGCTGACGGGTGATTGGCCACCATGAGAAACCGCTCGGGTATCGGCTGGCGGTTCTTCTGATGCAGGCGCAGGTTTACCCCCAATGCCCGCACAAAACTCCGACACCAGACCCGGAACAGGCGGGTGTACCAGCGACCCAGGTAGTTTCCGGGGAGAAAACTGAGCACAAACAGTGGGAGGGTCAGCAGTATCAGCTCCAGCCAGGCGATCATATGCCATAGCATTTTGAGTAAGTGGGTAATCACGGGTCTTTCTTTGTCCTTTGTCAGCGGGGCAGTTGTGAACGATGGTGGGATTATGGTCGGCCCGAGTCAAACGCTCAGTTTACCTGTTTTCTTCCGATAGAACCCAAGGTGACCACTTCCCACATTCCTCGGTATGGGAATTGGTTTGATGCGTGGCACTGGATCCTTTTTTTCGCTGCCATGCAGTACGGGCGAGTACTGGTCGATTCGGTTAAAATCAAACTGCTCTGGCATGTCGTGCTGGCACGGTTGACTATTGCCCGGCAGAAGGTTCTGGAGTCCGGCCGGCATTGATCAACCTGCTGGTCCATTGTCCCAGAGGTGTCGGTGGCGGGTGTCATCCGTTGCCCGCCCAGGCATGGCCTGGATCCGCCAGGGTGGCGCGGGTTCGTCCCTGAATGGCCGGTTTTCTGGTGGAATCTTTATCTGTGGGTGTCAATGCTGTCTGAAACCCTGGAACCTGGCTTTCGGATGGACTGTCTGACCCCTACGAAAGCTCTGAACAAGTTCAGCGCTTTCCTGCGAGTCGTACTGGAATGTTCCGGTGCGGTATCTAAGTTTTAGTTAAGTATCTGAAATGGAATGTTTTATGAACAACCCTCTGTTGGAACTCGAACGACTGCCGCCGTTTTCGCGAATTGAATCCGCGCATGTGGTTTCTGCCATGGATCGGCTGTTGAGTGATTCTAAAAAGCGAGTGGAGGAACTGCTTGACAGGGATACACCCTATACCTGGAATAATCTGGTAGAGCCACTGGAAAGCTTGGAGGACCGCTTAAATCGGGCCTGGTCTCCGGTGAGTCATATGAACTCCGTTATCAACAGCGAATCGCTTCGGGAAGCATACAATGAGTGTTTGCCCAAATTGAGCGATTACGCAACGGAGATGGGTCAAAACGAAAAGCTCTATCAGGCTTATCAGTCTGTGGCGGAGGAGGAGATCCTGGATCAGGCTCAGCGCAAGTTACTGGAAAATGCGTTGCTGGATTTTCACCTGTCCGGGGTGGATCTTCCCCCTGCCACCAAGGCCCGGTTCAAGGAGATCAGCAAGGAGCTTTCCAGCCTTACCAGCCGGTTCGAAGAAAACGTCCTCGATGCCACCCATGCATGGAGTAAATTGATCACTGATCCGGCCCGGCTGGCAGGTCTTCCCGAGTCTGCTCGCGATCTCTCCCGTCAGACGGCGGAACAGCGGGGTGAAGAGGGGTGGATGTTAACCCTGGAATATCCATCCTATCTGCCGGTGATGACTTATGCCGATGACAGGGACTTACGTCGGGAGCTCTATGAAGCTTTTTCTACCCGTGCCTCCGATCGGGGTCCCCATGCAGGGAAGTGGGACAACAGCGCCAATATTGAGAGAATTCTGGCGTTAAGGCACGAGCTTTCCGGGCTGCTCGGTTTTTCCAATTATGCCGAGCGCTCCCTGGCAAAGAAAATGGCCGGGTCCTGCGATCAGGTGGTCGGTTTTCTGGAGGATTTGACCCTGAGAACCCGTCACCAGGCGGAGCAGGAGCTATCCGAACTCAAAGAATATACCGGGAAACGCTTCGGTACGATCGATCTCCAGGCCTGGGATATTGGATACTATTCGGAAAAAATGCGTCAGGATCGTTACGACATTACCCAGGAGGAACTCAAGCCTTATTTCCCGGAAAGCCGGGTCATTCCGGGTATGTTCTCGGTAGTGCAAAAACTGTTTGGTCTGCGGATAATAGAAATCGAAGGCGTGGATAGCTGGCATCCCGACGTACGTTTCTTTGAAATTCGGGATCGCCTGGGAGAGGTGCGGGGCGAATTCTACCTGGATCTTTATGCACGCCCAAAGAAGCGGGGTGGTGCCTGGATGGATACCTGCGTCACGCGCATGGTCACCGACAGCTGCGCCCAGTTACCCGTAGCCTACCTGACTTGTAATTTTTCCCCCCCGGTGGGGAAAAAGCCGGCACTGTTCACCCATGACGAAGTTCAGACCCTGTTCCACGAGTTCGGTCATGGGCTTCATCACCTGTTGACCCGCGTAGACTATCCCGGTGTGGCCGGCATCAACGGTGTGGCCTGGGATGCCGTAGAACTTCCCAGTCAGTTCATGGAGAACTGGTGCTGGGAGCAGCAGGCTTTGACGTTGATTTCAGGCCACTACGAAACCGGCAAGCCGATTCCCGACAAGCTGTATCGAAAGATGAAAGCTGCGAAGAATTTTCAGTCTGCCATGCAGATGGTAAGGCAACTTGAGTTCAGTCTGTTCGATTTCCATATTCACCGGGAGTATGACCCGAGCCAGGGAGGGCGGATCCATGAAATCCTGAGTCAGGTCAGGGATCAGGTGGCTGTTATCAAACCGCCGGAGTTCAACCGTTTTCCCAACAGTTTTTCCCATATTTTTGCGCATGGTTATGCCGCAGGTTACTACAGCTATAAGTGGGCGGAGGTACTCTCTGCTGATGCGTTTTCCTTATTTGAGGAACAGGGTATTTTTGATTCCGCCAGCGGCGATGCTTTCCTCTGTAATATTCTCGAGCAGGGTGGGTCCAGGGATGCGGCAGAGCTATTCTCTGCATTTAGAGGTCGGGCCCCCAGTATCGATGCATTACTTCGCCATAGCGGTATAGTCAATTCCGGGGAGGCAGGGTGAGACGGATCATTTCGATCCTGCTTCTCCTGTTATCGGTAGCCGTGGTGGCTCAGGCAGCTCACATCACGGATAAACTGCAGGTTGAGCTTTACCAGGTACCGGGCGGTACAGGGAGGGTCCTGCGGTTGCTGCCCAGTGGCACACCGGTTGAGGTATTGGGGTCACGTGATGCTTATAACGAAGTACGACTGGGTGACAACAGCACCGGCTGGGTTGAGAGTCGACTGGTCAGTAACAAAAAACCTACTAAGATCAGGCTGTTGGAGTTGCAAGCCAAGAGCGGCAAGTTACAGCAACGGCTCATGGAGCTGGAGCGTCGGTTGGAGGCAATGGAGGGAACCCGTCACGGGATACCGATCCGCAAGGTGGCGGCTGACAGCGGTGCTTACCTACCTGGGGGAGAGGCATCCTGCTCCTTCCATCTGCACGTCTGGCACTTGCCGGTTGCCATAGTCCTGTTGATGCTGGGTTTCCTGGGTGGCATTGCCTTCAGTCATTCCCGCAGTTTGAGGTAACGGATGGTATTGCCATCGATAGAGCATTGTTCGGTATGCACTGTGTCGGTAAGGACCGACTGCAGGCAGGTCCCAGAGGTAGCGGATGCATCCCTGTATGACTTGATATGTTAGCATCTACAGACAAAGATCAACTGCTGATTCTGGAATAATGCACTATAAAGATCTGCGGGATTTTATTGAGCAACTGGAGTCGAGAGGTGAGCTCAAGCGCGTCAGTCTGGAGGTGGACCCCCGACTGGAGGTGACCGAGATTTGCGACCGGACTTTGCGGGCGGGCGGACCGGCTTTGCTGTTCGAAAAAGTCAGAGGTTCCAGGTTTCCTCTACTGGCCAACCTGTTCGGGACACCGGGACGAGTCGCTCTGGGAATGGGTGAGGAGTCCGTTGGCGCATTGCGGGATGTTGGGCGATTGCTGGCCAATCTCAAGGAGCCGGAGCCACCAAAGGGCATGAAGGATGCCTGGGACAAACTGCCTATGTACCGAAAGGTGCTGGATATGGCACCCAAGGAGATCAAGCGCCCTCCCTGCCAGGTCAATAAACTCGCGGGTGAAGCTGTCGACCTGGGGCGTATCCCGGTTCAGACATGCTGGCCTGAAGACGCGGGCCCTCTGATAACCTGGGGACTGGTGGTAACCCGGGGGCCGGACAAGCCCCGCCAGAATCTGGGTATATACCGTATGCAGGTGATTGGCAGAAACCGGGTCATCATGCGCTGGCTTTCCCATCGGGGGGGGGCACTGGACTACATGGATTGGCAACGGACCCATCCGGGAGCGCCTTTTCCCATCTCTGTTGCGCTTGGTGCTGATCCGGCAACGATTCTGGGTGCGGTCACTCCGGTACCCGATACGCTTTCGGAGTTCGCTTTTGCCGGGTTGCTCAGAGGCAGTCGTACCGAGGTTGCCCGCTGTATCGGTAACGATTTACAGGTGCCTGCCTCGGCAGAGTTCGTGCTGGAGGGCTCCCTGAATCCGGGGGACACGGCGCCCGAAGGTCCGTTTGGTGACCACACCGGTTACTACAATGAAGTCGAGTCATTTCCCGTTTTCACCATCGACCGTATCACCCATCGGGAAAACCCCATCTATCACAGCACCTATACCGGAAGGCCGCCGGACGAACCTGCCATTCTCGGGGTGGCACTCAATGAGGTGTTCGTTCCGATACTGCAGAAGCAGTTCCCGGAAATCAGCGATTTCTATCTGCCACCGGAGGGGTGTTCCTACCGGATGGCGGTGGTCTCGATGAAGAAGCAGTATCCCGGTCACGCCAAGCGGGTGATGATGGGGGTCTGGTCTTTCCTGCGTCAGTTTATGTATACCAAATTTGTCATAGTAACGGACGACGATGTGGACGTTCGACAATGGGATGACGTCATCTGGGCGATGACTACACGCATGGACCCGGCCAGAGATACCACCATTATTGAGAATACGCCTATCGATTATCTGGACTTCGCTTCGCCGGTTTCAGGTCTTGGCTCCAAGATCGGTTTCGATGCAACTAACAAGTGGCCTGGTGAAGTCAGTCGTGAATGGGGGCGTCCCATCGTCATGTCCAAAGAGATAAAGTCTCGGGTAGACCAGATATGGGAAAGCCTGGGTATTTAACTGAAGTGTTATCTACTCACGCGCCATGGGCGATCTGTTCCGGGAGACGTCGTAAATACTTCCCGGTAGACCTGGCGTTGGCATCCCTGCCAAAGACACTTCCTCTACAGACCGCCCATGGAGGTCAATCTCTGGGGAGTCAGTAGTTACTCGTAGTTTATTGCAGGAGAAAAAGCAGTGACCAATAGAGCGCTGGACAATATCGCGATGCTGATCGATGCGGATAATTCTCCATCAAAATTCATTGAGAATATTCTGACCGAATTGGCGAAGTACGGAAAAGTCAATATCAGAAGGGCTTATGGGAACTGGACTTCTTCTAACCTTCGGGGTTGGCAGTCGATAATTCATGATCATGCGATTCAACCCATTCAGCAGTACGACCTTGTCAAAGGTAAAAATGCAACGGATATAGCACTGACCATCGATGCAATGGATATACTCTACACAAAGGGTGTCGACGCTTTTTGTATAGTAACTTCAGATTGTGACTTTACGCCCTTGGTAACGAGAATTCTTTCCGATGGTAAGCTGGTCATTGGGTTCGGGTTGAGAAAAACGCCTTCAGCTTTTGTAAACGCCTGCTCTACCTTTCTGTATTTGGACGACGATGAAAAGAAGAAAGAATCCAAGAAAAAGGATAAGGCTCAGGAACTCAGATCAAACAGTCAGTTGAAGAAGCTGCTGCGAAATGCGGTAGATACAACCAAGGAAGATGATGGCTGGTCCAAGCTTTCGAGAGTAGGAACCTTGATAACCAATCATGTTTCGTTTGATTCAAGGAACTACGGTTATTCAAGGCTCAGTGACCTGGTTGGTGCTATTGGCCTGTTCGAGCTAAAGCGCGATAGCAATAACCACTATGTTGTCCGAATGAAGAATTGATCATGGAATCGAGTCCCTTAGGGCTGCGGCAAGAATAAAATATCCCATCTTACTTGTCTTTTTGCTCATCTATCACTACCGGCATCCTGCCTCGCGTGAATCTAGTCCATCCATGTACGTCGTCTGCGTTGTGGAAAGGGTTACATAGAACAGCTATGCGCCCCTTTCCACGCCTTGAATCTGAGTAAAAATCCGGTGCAATATTGGGATACTTATTTCTTGCCGCAGCCCTCAACTGTCTTGTAGAAACCAGATTGGGTATCAACAGCCTGTCTTGCAAAGAAGCCTGGATTCCCCTGCCAGGTCTTAACCCTGCTCTTTTTAGCTGGTCAGGGGGTGTCAGTCTCTAGTTTGAATGAAGGCTGAGATTCAGGTGTAAGGGCCGGGGTCCTGACGAGTCGTGATGCTTGAGGAAGGGGGTACTATGTCGTGGTCTGTTGAGTACGATTCGAAGCTGGGGATAGTGCATTGTACCTATGTGGGTATGATTCCGGAGTATCAGTGGGATTGATGGTCAAAGCAGTTCTTAAGGCCCGACGCCAGATCGGGATAGCGCAGGGTTACACCTAGTTCATCCAGCATTTTCCGGTTATCCAGACGCCTTGACTCACGCATGTAGGACATCATGCCCGGAGATAGAAGGTCATCACCCTGGGCCAGGGCGATGCGTGGTGGTCGGGGCAGGTTTGCCTGGTCGGCGATTTGGTCGAAGTAGTCGGTCATGGTACCAGGTGCCCCGTCACTGACGTTGTAGATCTCTCCATTTTGGCCCTTCTCCATCGCCTGGGTGCAAGCCTGGACCAGGTCATCCACATGGATTCTGTTGGTCCAGGGGGCCTCTTCCGATCTCACCAGCGGCAGTCGCTGTTTGATTCTTTCCAGAGGCAGGCGGCCTGGCCCATAGATTCCAGCCACCCGCAGAATGATAAGGTCAAACCCGTCATTCCGGGACCAGGAACGAAATTTCTGTTCGGCATCCCAGCGGCGCCGGGCTCGCAATGCTGTGGGTTTAGCTGTCCGGGTCTCATCGACCAACGCACCGTCGCAGTCTCCATAGACCCCAGTGGTGCTGAGATAGACTACTTTTTCAGGGGGTGAATCCCCCCTGCTTGCCATACCCAGTCTTTCGATCCTGGGGTCGGTCTCCCCTGTACCCGGTGGGGGCAGAAAATAGAATATCCGTAATTTGGCCAGTGACAGCTCGGGGAGCGGTTCCTCGTCAAGATCCTGCACCAGGGGGGCGATACCCCGCTTGAGCAGGTCGCTTCCGCTGGCGCCAGTGCGCACGAGACCACAGACTGATTGGTTGACTGACTGGTAGTAAGTGGCCACTCGCTGGCCAAGATAACCGCAACCGATTATTAACCTTTTCATGTTGTGGTTTTAATCCTCAGCAAAATAGTAGAGAATTCTCCGTTGTTTTCAGAAAAGTGCCTATATCCCATGAGCTTCAGAGTAACAGTACAACCTAGTGGTCATGAGTTTACCAGTAACATTGGCGAAACGATCCTGGATGCGGCCGAGCGTCAAGGCGTAGGTCTGCCTTATGGTTGTCGCAATGGACTTTGCGGAAGTTGCGCTGGTGATCTTCTGAGCGGCGAAGTGGAGTATTCGGATGAGCAGGTCAAGGAAGCCATAGAAGCACGGCCAAACAAGAACTGTCTTCCCTGTCAGGCTGCACCCGTCAGCGACATCACCATTCAAATACACGAAGTGCAGACAGAGAAAGAGTTGGAAGTGCACAGTCTGCTTTGCGAAGTGGGGAAAGTTGAGTCACTGACCCATGACGTGATGAGGGTCTACCTGAATTTACCGGATGACCAGCGACTGCAGTTTCTGGCAGGTCAGTACCTGGACTTCATACTACCTGACGGGCGGCGGCGTGCTTTCTCCATTGCCAATGCTCCTCACAACGACAGTCAGATCGAACTGCACATTCGCCATGTGCCTGGTGGCGAGTTCACCGATTATGTGTTCAGTGAGCTGCAAGCTGGGGTTACGCGGCAGATTCAGGCACCTTTTGGGGGATTTTACCTGCGGGAGACGTCAGATCGTCCCATCATGATGATGGCGGGTGGTACGGGTTTCGCCCCCCTGAAAGGTATACTGGAGCACGCTTTTCATACCGGGGTGAAGCATCCCATCCACCTGTATTGGGGCGTGCGTGCCCAGCGGGATATCTATCTTCAAGAGTTATTGGATGAGTGGGCGGCGGAGTACGATAATTTCCGTTACACGCTGGTGCTCTCCGAACCGGATTCCGGATGGCAGGGCCGAACGGGGTGGGTGCATGAAGCCGTGGTCGCCGACTACCCGGATATGAGTTCCTTCGATCTTTACATGAGCGGACCACCCCCAATGGTTTATGCGGCAAAGGATGCATTCTCCTCAGTTGGATTGCCTGGGGAGCATATGTTCTCAGACGTATTCGAGTGGGCGAAGGATAACCCGGACAAGTAATAGCTGATCAGATGCTTGCCTGCTTTATCCAAGGGGCAGGGCGTTCCGGGGTGGTCATGCCCCGGTTTTATTTCCCGGTCATTTTTCCACTGGCCTGAATCAGGTACGAATCAAGTCACTCGGGGATCCAGTTCTGTATGGGATTCTGGTAGAGGTTCTGACTTTACCTCCAGCTTCGGTGGATTGATATCCGTAGGCTGTTCCATGTCCGCCGGATTCTCCATCTGGCCCCCACCCAGATGTTCAGGCAGTTCGGGCAGTGTGTAGTCGCTGGTCAGTTCCAGTCCGGCTTTAAAACAGGCGGTAGAGGCCTTGTGCTCACCCATCCCTTCAAGCAGGGTTCCCAGTTCCCGGTAAGCCGCAGTGGTCGGGTTTGCACCGATGCTGGCTTCCAGGTAGCTGCGAGCCTTACCCCAGAGGTGGTTTTTCATGCATAACCTGCCCAATGTGAGCAGCAGCACCGGGTTGTGGGGATGATCGTTCAGCCACTCTTCGGCGGCGGAGAGCTGATCGGCCCCTTTTTTGATGGAAAGCCTGCTGTAGAGATCCACAAGATGCACGTCCCAGTGATTTGAAATACTCATCCTCAGCAGCTCTTCCACCTGGTCCTCAGCACCGTTTTTCATGAGATGCCGGGTATAAAGGTTGAACAGGTTTTTGTTCTCCCTGACGTTGTGAGGGATGCTCTTCCAGGTGCTGTTGAGTTGTTTCAAGTCGTTATTTGATGCCGCTTTGTCCAGAAGATTGCAATAAATTTTCTCTTCCAATTCGAGAATCTGTTGCCTGTTGATGACTTTGCGTTTCTTCAATTCAGGAAGCAGCTGATTCAGTTCGTCCCAATCCCCGACCCTCTCGTAGAGTTCTTTCAGCATTTTCAAGACATGGGTGTGGCGTGGTGCAATTCTCCTTAGATGCTGCAGGGTGGCGAGTGCCTGTTCGACCTGCTCGTGTGCCAGTTGTAACTCAGCCTGGGTCAGCCCCACGGCAATGTCCGCAGACGGCATGCTCTCGTGTGCCAGTTGCAGGTATTGGTCCCGGCGCTCATGGGCGTCCTGTTGTTGCGCTGACCTGGCTGCAGCCAGGTAGTTCAGCAGCGGGGTGTCCGAGTGTGAGGCGTGACGGACGAGGTTCTGTTCCGCGCTCTTCCAGTGGCCCTCGGACAACTCGACCAGACCCTGTGTGAGTTCCTTGCGGGCGCGGCTGGATCCTCGACGGTCCTGCCATTCATCGAATTGTCCAGGTATCGCGAACAGGCGTGCAATGAATCTTATACCGAAGTACAGCAGGGCGAAAAGCAGCAAGTTGAGCAGGGTAAAAAATACCAGGCTTCCCTCAATGCTCCTGTGTCCGTAACCGATCAGGACATAGCCGTTATCCTCCTTTACTGCGAGCGCAAGCAGCACCGCGGCGATCAGGGTCAGCAGCACAAAAACCAGGGTTCTCATTCTTTGTTTCCCCCTGAGATTCGTTCCAGTCGTTCCCGAAGCACAAGCAGTGATCCCGATATGTTCGGTAATTCAGGATTGATTTCTACCTGTTTGAGCTTTGAAAGCTCTTCTGTCATGGCGCGCACGACCGGGTCGGTTGGGTCAAAGAAATCCTCAATCCATTGTTCAGTTGTCTGAAGGCTGGATAAATACAGGGCCTGGTCCCGGCGCAGCAGCGCCATTCGTGCCGCTTCAAGCTGAAGCCGCAGGTTCTGGTAAACGAAGTACTGCTGCTCAGGCGACAGCATGGCTGTGACGGGTTGTCCATGGTGGCGCACCACCAGGACTGACTTCAGCGCATTCCAGCCGTCATCCAGCAGGGTCTCGAACGAGCGATCCCGTTTGGCCGCCTCGATATCCTTTTCCGGGGTGTCCGGTACCGCAGGAGAGGGTTGTGCAATGTCAAAATGCAGCGATTTTACTTGTTTCACCAATCCGGACAGTCGAGATGAGAGTCCCGCCACATCTATTTGGTTCACCGCTTTGAGTGCGGCAGTTTCACCTGCAATCATCTCCCTTATTGCTATCCAGGCCGGATCACCGCTTTCCCTGAGTCGATCATCGGCATTCTTAAGTGCCAGCAGCGCAGTGGGGATGTCTTTTTCCAGTTGCAGTCGGTGGTTGGCAATTTGAAGCAGGTACTCCGCCTCCACCACCATCCAATCCGCGGAATTGCTGGCAAGCCTGTGATGAATGGCACCGAGAGTTTCCTGTATCCTGATACTCTGTTCTTTCAGGCGGGTGCGTTCCTGGGAAAGCTGGCTTTCCTGGGCTGAGAACAGTTGCTGTTGTTCCAGATACAGCTGTTTTTCGCTCTGCAGAATCGTTTGCTGGCTCTCAAAGGTCTGCACGGCCAGGTTGAGTTTGTTTTCCAGGTCGCGTTGCTGCCGGGTCGCCTGTTCCACCGCCAGGTCCACCCGCTCCAGGGTAGCCCGCATGCTCCTCCAGTGCTGATAGCCGAAGAGCAGCACGCCCACTGCAATGACAAGGGCCAGCAGCGCCAGCAGAATGGCCGGCTTGCTGGAGCCTGGGACTCCTTGACGGGGGGGGGGTATATCTTTGACTTCCGCCTCTTCGACGAATTCCACTTCATGGTTACCGAGGTGCTTTCCGCTCATCCATTTATCCGAGTTGCAGTTCAATAATCTGGTTGTTGCCCCGAATTATGAGGCATCGTGTGCATAAGCTGTAAAATACTTGTTCGGGGTGATCAAGGCAAAACATCTGTTTTGTCGATCATGTCGCAAACGGCATCTATGACGGATAGGTCATCGGCACGCCGTGCGACGCGGACCTGTTGACATCCGAATTTCAGAGCGCGCTCACTCAGTCGCTCAGATACAACGATCAGAGGTGTGTTGCGCAGGCGAGTTGCCCCCTCAATCCCCAGCATACTGATAAGGTTTTCCAGGATGTCCAGACTGGTGACTGTCACCAGGTCGATGCTGCTTTCCCAGGACAGCAGCAATGGCGTTGCATCCGTGTCCGGACAACGCCGGCGATACACCTCGGCATAAGTGACCGTTGCACCCCGTGCTATGAGGGTGTCACCGAGTAACCCACGGCCACCCTGGCCCCGGACAATCAATATCTGTTTTCCTTTCGCGTTGACCAGTTCATCGATGGCCAGCAGCGATTCGCTGTCGAAGCGTTCGGTTGGTGCCGTAACCAGCGAGTAACCGGCAGCAGAGAGCCTTCTTGCCGTGCCCTGGCCAACGGCCGCGATGCGCGCTCCCGGATGAAAACCACCTTCGGGTAGCAGTTTCATCGCTTCACCCACGGCATTGGGGCTGATGAAAACAATAAGATCGAACCTATCGGCGGTCTTCAATAACCCCTGCGCGCGTTCCGGGTCTGCCGGTGGGGTGATCTCCAGGGCGGGGAATTTTATCGGATTTCCTTCATAGGCAGAGATCAGCCTGCACAGGGGTTCTGCCTGGTGGGCGGCGCGGGTAACCAGTATGCCCGCACCGGACAACAGACATCCTGGTCGGGGGGGGGTCACTCCTGAAATAAATTGCTGAGAATCTGGTCCGCACCCTGGTCCAGCAGATCTTCTGCCACCCGGATCCCGAGCTCCCTCGACTCGGAGTGCGGTGCGCTCCGCTCCGAGCGCATGAGCCGGCTACCGTCCGGCTCCCCCACCAGTCCCCGCATATAAATGGTGTCATGATTCAAAACCGCATAGCCGGCAATGGGTATCTGGCAGCCTCCCAGAAGGCGATGATTCATGGCGCGCTCGGTTGAGACACAGAGCGCGCTTTCATGGTCGTGCAGGGGAGCAATAAGTTGATTGATCCTTTCATCGTCTGCTCTGCACTCGATACCGATGGCGCCCTGACCGATGGCTGGAAGGCTCTGGTCCGGTTCCAGAAAAGCTGTGATACGTTTTCTGAAACCGAGGCGACGCAGACCTGCGGCCGCAAGAATGATTGCATCGTACTGTCCTTCATCCAGCTTGCTGAGCCGTGTATTCACGTTTCCTCTAAGCGGTTTGATCACCAGGTCTGGACGGGCTTCTGCGAGCTGGCATTGCCGGCGCAGACTCGAGGTGCCCACCACCGAGCCCTGAGGGAGTTCCTCCAGGGAGTTGAACCGGTTGGAGACCAGCGCATCCCGCGGGTCCTCCCTCGCCATAGTGACCGGCAAATGCAAGTTGTCCGGAAGTTCCATGGGAACATCTTTCATCGAGTGCACGGCCACGTCGGCTTTGCCCTCGAGGATACCCTTTTCCAGTTCTTTGACAAACAACCCCTTGCCCCCGATTTTTGCCAGCGGAGTGTCCAGGATTCTATCCCCCTGGGTGCTCATGCCCACCAGTTCGACCTGGATGTCGACGTGGTGCTCCCGAAGTAATTGGGCGACGTGCTCAGCCTGCCACATGGCCAGAGGGGACTTGCGGGTGGCAATTCGCAGGATCGAGTTAGGCATCTAAGGGTCTCTTGATTAAAAATCAGCCATGCTAAAGGGAACGCAGGAGTCTGGCAAATCCGTAACCGGTCGGCGAAGCTTCAAGGTGAATAAACAGTATAAATAATAGATAGTTACTTTTATTGCGCCTGGGGCAGTATCAGGGTGTACTTTTTGATTTTTCGATCCAGTGCGGGCCTGGAAATACCCAGGATCTCGCAACTCTTACCCTTGTGACCGCGGGTATGATCGAGCACCTGCTGTATGTGTTCTGCTTCCACCTGATCGAGCGTGCGCAGCACGCGGTCTTCCTGGGGCGGTGCTGCGGTTGCTGCAACAGCAGGGGAATGGCCCCGAAGGGGCAGCAGATCCGGGGTGAGAACATTGCCCCGGGCCTGGACCAAGGCCTGGGTCAACAGATTCTCCAGTTCGCGAACATTACCAGGCCAGTCATAGGACTGGAGTTGGGTGAGTGCCTGATCTGTAATCTGCAGCACAGGTTTGTGAATCTTGAGTGCGATTCGCTCCATCAATGCCTGAGCCAGTAGTGGGATGTCATCCCGGCGCTCACGTAGCGGTGGCAGTTTGATGGAGACGACCTTGAGTCGGTAGGCCAGATCCTCCCTGAAGTGGCCCGCTGCGGCCTGTTCAAACAGGTCACGGTGGGAGGCCGCAATGATACGTGCATTGGTGGAGATCAGCTGGGTTCCACCAACTCGTTCAAACACCTGCTCCTGCAGGGCCCGGAGCAGTTTGGCCTGGAGTGGCTGCGCCAGTTCACCTATTTCGTCCAGAAACAGGGTGCCATCCTGGGATAGCTCGAACTTACCGAGCTTTCGGGCGACCGCCCCGGTGAAGGCGCCTTTTTCGTGCCCGAACAGCTCACTTTCGAGCAAAGTATCCACAATGGCGGCACAGTTGACTGCCACGAAGGGTCCGGTGCGTCCGGAGTGGGTATGAATGAGTCGAGCCACGACTTCCTTTCCGGTTCCTGACTCCCCGCCGATGAGCACGGTGGTATTACTGGGCGCGCAAAGTGCAATTTCCTTGCTGACGGTGAGCATGGCATCACTGCGACCGATAAGCCCTTTTTGATCCACCCGGTCCGGGTCTGGCTGAAGGGCTTTCACTTCCCGCGAGAGCCGCCGGTTTTCCAGTACCCGGTCAACGACTATCTGCAGTTGGTCGGTTTTGATGGGCTTATGGACGAAGTCAGCCGCACCGTTCTTTATCGCCTGGATGGCAAGTTCCAGGTCGTGTTGTCCGGTCATCATGACGACAGCCTGGCCGGGTTCTTCGGTTCTGATCTGTTTAAGGAGTTCCAGCCCGGTGCCGTCAGGAAGCTGTTGATCCAGAAGGATCAGGTCGAAAGCACTTTTACTCAGAAATGAGAGTCCTTCCCGGCAGCTGGTAACCCCCTCCACCTGATTGCCTGCATCTTCAAAATGGAATTGCAGCATCTGGTTGAGGCTTTCGTCGTCTTCGATAATCAGCAGTTTGTGGTCCATTATTCAGGTCTTTTTCAGATATCAGACAGCAATGGGAAGCATATACAACAGCAGAGCGTAACGCAGCCCTTTTCCCAGGCCAATGTAAAACAGAGCGGGAAAGAAGCGGATGCCGGTCCATCCCGCTGCCAGGCACAATGGGTCACCGACCAATGGAACCCAGGAAAAAAGCAGTGCAGGACCGCCGTAACGTCTGATTTGCTGCAATGCCTTTTCCTGGCGGGGGTTCTCCCAGGTTCGCTGGGGACGACGGAGGCTGAGCCACCAGCCCAGGCCCCAGCTGGTAAGCCCCCCCAGGGTATTTCCCAGGGTGGCCGTTGCCCAGAGAAGCTCCGGTGCGGCTCCCCCGGTTTGACTCAGGTAGGCGAGGGCAACTTCAGAGCCCCCGGGTAGCAGCGTTGAGGCGAGAAAACTGCTGCTGAACAGTGCCCAGAGTTCTACCGAATCCATCGTCAGTCCAGTCCGGTCCGGGTGAAGTGAGGAGATTGCCACAAAAAATAAAAGGTTGAATAAATATTATTATCTACTAATATACTAATTATACTTTCAAAGTAAAGACAACTGAACAGGAGCAGTAAGATGTTAGGAGTTCTCTCAATTTTTACAATCGTCGCACTCACCTTAGGTGGCTATAACTCACTGGAAGCAGATAAGCAGTTGCTGGCTCAAGAACAGACTGATGCCCGGGTTCAGCCGTTGGCTGAACCGGATATGAAGTATCAGCACGCCTTGTTGAAAGAGGATCTCAACTGACCGGGTATGTGAATGTGATCAAGTGCGTCTTCGATCTCGTGATGCGTTTTGGGACGTCCCAGTCCCCAAAACGCACTCGATCTT
>JAAELC010000507.1 GCA_024227135.1 Gammaproteobacteria bacterium | reverse complement strand
TGAAATAGTCGTTTATGTCCTTCCACGGGTTTCGGACCCTTCCACGGGTTTTTCCGTGGAAGGCGAATGTACTAAAATCAGATAGTTAGAGCTAAAAGGGGCTTGATCCACGGTTCCACGGGTTTCTCCGCCCCTCCCCCCCCATTGGAGTGTTGAGAATATGAGCGAAATAACCGATAAAAGCATGATCCTGGAATGGCTGGAATTGATGGAACACAATCAAAACCGCGCTATTGGCACAGTCAATAAATACCATGCTTACCTCACCCGACTGTCCGAGTTTTTAAAGACCCGCGGCAAAGACCTGCGAAAAGCCGAAAAGGAAGATCTGGAGCAATTTACTGGAATAGTCGCTCATCAACGGGGGATGCTGCCACGATCGAGGCGTCCCCTGGTCGCTGCTGTGCGTAAGTTTTATTTCTGGGCGAAAGAGCAGTGGTATGTCGATGCCAACCCCGCCGCCGATCTGAGTTATCCCACTACAGGCGAACGTCTGCCCAATGGGATGACCCTGAAGAACGCGGGCAAGTTGCTGTTACAGCCCGGCCTCGATGACTTTAAGTCGGTGCGGGACACCGCGATCCTGTCGCTTTTTATGGGATGCGGTTTGCGTGTGGGAGGTTTGGCCTCTTTGAATCAGGAAGACCTGATATTTACCGAAATAGAGGATAAAGAGTGGATGCTTGTTCGCGTGATAGAGAAGGGAGATCGTGAAAGGCTGATGCCTGCCCCCCATGAGGCCCGGCTGCTATTGCGCGCTTATCTCGGACATCCCGACCTGAAGCGCCTGGACCGGACGCTGGAAGATGGCCGCCAGGTGTTGTTCGTTTCCATGCACAACAATAATGTTCCACCCCACGAATACCACGGAAAGAATACCCGTTTAAATGAAAGGAACATCCACAGAATGATAGTGAAGCATGGTGAAGCTGCGGGCATCCCCCGCGACCAGTGCCACCCCCATGCGCTGCGCCACCTATACGGAACCGAACTGACAGAGAGCGACGTGCAACAGCGCAAAATTCAAGTGTTGCTGGGCCATGCGTGCATGAAGTCGACCGCACGATATCAGCATGTGGCCATGCGCTCACTGGCCACCGCGGTTGAGGAAGCAAACCCGCTTTCAAAGCTCCATACACCAGTCACAGACCTAGCCAAACAGCTCACCTGAAAGTCTCTAAGCATATGCCACAGCTCAGCATCCATACCCGCTTGGGTCTGCCACGACCTGAAACTCTTATTCTACCGCGTGCGGTGGTATGCTTAACCCGCTGTTGACGGTAGTCCGGGGTATTTGCGATACGACTAATATAGGTGGCCTATATCAAAATACGTCCTGAAACTGGTGAACTGCGGGAAATATCATAAAGCGCTGTTCGAGGTAGAGGCGGTGTAAGCAGATCAGTGGTTTACATCGAACACAAACACAGTAAAGCGCTGTTCACTAAACGGAATCACACAAGGAACAGTGTTGATGGAGGGGGTGGGGGCTAGGCACAAACCCTCCCCCTGCCACATGGAGGGGGGTGGGTACCTGGATGCCTGCACCAATTACGAGTTCGACGATATGGAAAAAACCGCCGTAATTTATGCCCGAGTCTCAACAGTCCGCCAAGCGGACGATGAGTTACCCCTCGATTCGCAGATTGAGCAGTGCAAAGCGAAAGCCCATGCTTTGGGCGCGCGGGTCGATCGGGTATTTGTCGACGAGGGGAAATCCGGCCGCTACGATAACCGCAAGGAGTTCCAGGATGCTATCGCGTTTTGTGAGGCGCTGAGTCCCGATTATCTGGTCACCTGGTCGACCAGCCGTTTCGCAAGAAATAAAGTCGATGCCGGCCTATATAAACTCCGCCTGGCCAAAGCCGGTACCGACATTGTGTATGTGAGTCTGAATATCGACCGCAAGACTGACGGCGGTTGGATGACTGAGAGCGTGCTTGAGCTGTTCGACGAGTTCTACTCCCGGCAGATATCAGCGGATACCATTCGATCGATGCTGAAAAACGCCAGGGAGGGTTTTTTTAACGGCGGCCGCCCGCCTTATGGCTTTGAGGTTTATCCAGCCCCCGATAATCCGAAGCGCAAGCGCCTGCGACATCACCAGTACGAATCGCACATTGTGCGCAATATCTTTGAGCTTCGGGCAAATGGAAGCGGGGCGCTGTCCATAGCCACTCATCTACAATCCGAAGGGATAACCAACCGTGGAGCTCCATGGACTAAATCCAGTATCTTGGCGCTGCTACGAAATGACGCGGTTATCGGCTGCGCGGTGTTCGGTCGCCGGGACCGTGCGACTAGGCGCCTGCGGCCGCGGGGTAAATGGATAATCGTCGATTCCCATGAGGCGCTGATTTCAATGGACCTGTGGAACCAGGTTCAATCCATGATGGATACCGCCGCGGTGGCTTGTGATCGGGGGTCACCAAAAAGCACTTACCTCTTCACTGGGATCCTGCATTGTGAAGACGGATCCAGCATGCAGATCGAGTCCGCTAAGGGTCGCTCGAAAAGATACTGGTACTACAATTGCCGCTCTGCCCAAAAGCTGGGATCTGGAAACAATCGCCGGATTGCTGCGCGTGAGTTCGACCAGTGGATGGCAGGCAAAATACTGGACCGTATTCTTACCCGTGATGTTTTGCAGGATGTCGTCGAAGACCTTAACGATGCGTGCGGGTCATGGGTAAAAGATCATGCAGAACGCCGCCAAGCAGTAGCCGGCGCATTGTCATCAGTCGAGGGTCGTAATGCCAAGATTTACGAACTGTTTGAACAATATGGGCGGGATACCCCCAATCTGGCCGATCTCACCAAACGACTGCGAAAGAACAATCAGGAAATAAATGAACTGGAACTACAGTTGGGTATTCTCGATGCTGAAGAACAACCCGAAGCTACTGTTTCACAAGCCGATATTGATGATATAGCCGCCTCTTTGCGCTATATTATTGAAACAGCCGAAGATCCAAGGAAGATCCGACAGTTTTTCGGGTCATTTATTGATCGGATCTGGTTGGGGGACGACTCGGTGCGGATTGAATACCGCCCCGAGTGTCTGATTTCTAACCCGGAACCCATTCTGGTTCCCAGTAAGGAGTGTTGGCTCCCCGAACGCTCCTTACTGGGAACCAGAATGCTGGTGATTGATTTGCCAGCGAGGTTCCATCGACGGGTGGCGTAGCACTTGGGCAAAGCTAGGTTAGATCCTCTTAAAACGGTGAATTTTCATTGCCGTTGCTGTGGTCACAGGTTTAGTGCTGAGCCTGGTGATGTATCTGACGCTCCGGAGCTGGAGCATCACCCCTTTGCCTATTCGGCTGAGTGTCCCCATTGCGGTTATCAGTCGGAGCAGGTTGCGTGGGAGCGGTCGCTGATGAGAGCGCATGCGTGCTCTACGGGCCCTCGAACGGCCGCCGGGAAAGCGGCGAGCGCGGCGAACCTGGAGGGTCATCCTACGCCGGATGAGGCGCAGCGCACTCGGTTTAACGCGATGAAACACGGGCTGTATGCCCGTACAGCGACCTATTTTCCCGCGAAACCGGGGAAATACGACCGCTGCGATGGTTGTGAGCATCTCAATACCCTGGCTTGCCTTGAGCCGCCGCGGGCGTGTCTCAAGCGGCATGAGCTAATGTTGCGGAATCAGATCGCTTTCGAGACAAAGGATCCTAGTCTGCTGTTACAGATCCGCGGCGATACCCAAGCTGCGCTCCAGGGTTTGATCGATGACATGATTCTGGCGATCGCCCAGGATGGTGGGCCCCGTATCTCAGAAGTGGTGTGGTATCACGATAAAGATGGCGTTTTTCATTTGGCGAAATGGGTGGATGATCACGGCGGTGAGCATCAGATCCACGAGCTGAAAGCCCACCCGGTACTTAAACCCCTGATTGATTTGATAGCTAAGAATTCCATGACCCTGGCGGATATGGGGATGACTCCGCGGGTGCAGGATGAGCACGAAGCAGTTAATGGATTTCTCGATCAACAAGGTGAGGATCAGGAGTCTGAAGAGCGATACCGGCAGCAGTCGCTGGAGAGCATGAAAAAGCTGGAACAGCTGATCGGTAATAGCTATCAGCACGATGGTGTGACCATCGATGCGGAGGTAGTGAATGTCAAAGACTTATGACGTGGGCCCGTTGTTGCCGCCCTGCTATGCGAAGAAAGTGGAGTATCAACGATCTGATTGCGAAGGGTTTACCGTCGACACACACCGGCACTTGATCACTGATCTGGCCCGGGTACAGCAATCGTGGGCACAACGATGGTCACGATCTCGATTAACGACAACGAAACAGCCCGCCGGATCATCTGATGCCTGAGCGCATCTCCGCCGCCCAGCGCATCCGGATGCAGAATGTGGCGGAGCGTGAAGTGATGCGATACGCGGGTGATCACTCTCTGTGGCACAAGCATATACACGACGTGACGCTGGATCCCGTTCAGGTGCTCAAGTGCCTGGAGATGGACCGGTACCACAATAGCGTCGACTTCTCTTCTCGTCGTACCGGCAAAACGGCGGTGAAAGAGATGTACCAGCTCAAGCAGAATGCCACCCATCCGGATCAAGAGCTGGGGATCGTGGCGCCAAGGGAGGCACAGAGCCTGGTCAACCTGGGGTATCACTTGGATTCTATCCGCCGCTCGCCGATTCTGGACGCCCATATCGAGTTCAAGTCGGGTCGCAAGCAGCTGGCCGATACCTACTACCAGTTTACCAACAGATCACAGGCTAAAGCCTACGGCATCATGGCCCAGGTCGATGGCGGTGATCTCACCGCCGCCTCCCTCGAAGAGGTGGACGATATGCCGAAAGACCGGCTGTTTTCCCGGTTCCTGCTGATGATGGGTGCCACCCGACGGATGGGGGCAGCGTCGGCATCGAAGAACGATCCGGAGATCCGCATCACCGGTGTATTTAAAGGTGCCGACACCCTGACGGACCTGCTCAGCTCCGGTAAATATCACGCTTTGGGCTGTTTCCATGGTGACCGCGCCAAGCAGGAAATACGCCGTTTTGTGGCCCTGGGTGAGCTTGAAGAGGATGCGGTCGATCTGGAAAGCTACACCTACCCGGTCCCGGTGGCCAATGCGGTCAATGGTGCCGAGCTGGGGATGCTGAATAAGCAGTACATGAAGAACATGAAGGACCAGCTGACGGCGGATGAATACACCCGTCAGCTGCTGTGCGTGAACACCGCCAGCCGTAACCTGATCTGGGAGATCTACGTACGCCGGGCGCTCCAGGTGGGGCTGATGGCGGGCATCGGCATTGCCGAACCCCTGCCGGGTGCCCGGCATGTCAACCGGGGTCTGGTGGGATTCGGCTACGACGCCGGCGGTCATGGTGAAAACCCGAAAAGTTCACGGCATGCGCTGGTGGTGGTGGAACAGATCGGCAACTACCTCACCGTGCCGTTTTGCAAAACATGGAGCCCTGGCGCCGATGACCAGGTGGTTAAACGTGACCTGAAGGGATTCTGGCAATACTTCCAGCCCGATACCGCATTCGGCGATGCTTACGGCGTCGGAATGCTGACCCAGCTCAACGACGAGCTGTATGCCGAGGGCCTGACCCCGGTCGATCGGCGCACCGTGGGCGATGGCAACAGCACCGCCAGCACCTGGCCCGAGTGGCCATTTTCGCCGATACGTTTCGAAGGTATGGTCAAGCACAACATGGCCACCGCGCTGCGCGCATGCTTCCACAACAACCAGGCGGCCATCCCCTATCTGGACGATCGGGAGGACAGCCTGCTGGACCCCACCCTGGAAGATATGCGCCTGCTGGTTCGGCAGCTCCCCAACATTATCGCGGTACCCACCAAAACCAGCTATGCCAGCTACAAACAGGCCGACGCCAAGATCGGTGATGACCTGTTCGACGCCGCCATGGCCGCCGTGTGGGGACTGCTCACCCGCGGCGCGCTGCAGGTGCCCACATCGATACTCACCCGAACCCGCACCCGCGAGCAGCTGCTCGGGGCAGCTTGAGGTAAACCATGCGAAATCTCATCGACATTCAGACCCGGTATCAGAAACTGATGGGTCCGTTGCCCGCCAGCGCCATTGTGGCCGCGCACCGCCGCCAGGGCAGCACCGCACGAACCTCAGAGCGAGGTATGCGCACAACCCCCGAGAACGCCATCAAGTACCTGTACCGGGTGATGTGGACCGACCCCGACCTGCGGGCGGCGATCCTCGACATCCGGCAGATGGACCGGGACGACCTGAGAATAAAAAAAATTCACCGCCGCACTGTTTCTGCGGCCATCAAGGGCGGGTTGAAGCTGGACAACCCCAACCAGACTCGAAGCATCCAGCTCGCCTGGGATAAGTTCCAGCGCCGGCTGCAGCTCAACCGCCGGGAAAAGATCATGAGCGACGGCCGCGGCCTGATGATGGAGGGTAATCTGCTCACCCAGTGGGTACTGGATCCCCACCGCCAGGTAGTGGGTGGGATACGGATGCCATCCGAAACCCTGCTCCCCCAGGTGCAGGCCAATGGCCGATTCAAAGATCCCTCGAGGGCATTCGATCAATACGATCTGTCTACCGGCGCCAAGGTCGCCACCTTCCCGCTGTGGCAGATGGCCCATACCCGGCTGACCCCGGACAACTACGACGACCAGGGCAGCATGGGCAGGCCCTATCTGGATGCCAGCCGGTCGGTGTGGCGCAAACTCTCGATGACCGAATCAGATCTAGTGTTACGCCGGCGCATGCGTGCACCCCTGCGGATGTCCCATGTGCTGGAGGGTGCCGATGATACCCAGCTGGAGGCATACCGCGCGAAAGTGGAGCAGGACCAGGCCGAGGGCATTACCACCGACTATTATCTGAACAAAAAAGGCGGTGTCACCCCGGTCCAGGGCGATACCAATCTGGACCAGATCGCCGATGTGGTTCACCTGCTGGATACCTTCTTTTCGGGCTCACCGGCTCCCAAAGGATTGTTTGGCTACTCCGACGGACTCAACCGCGACATCCTCGAAGACCTCAAGCGGGATTTTTTCGAGGAAGTCGACGCCCTGCAGGATGAGCAATCCTACAGCTACCAGCTGGGCTTCGAGTTGCAATTGCTGCTCGACGGCATGGACCCGGACAACTTCGATTTTACTGTGCAATTTGCCGAGCGCCGCACCGAAACCGCCAACCAGGCCACCGACCGGGCACTCAAGCTGCAGGCGTTGGGCGCCAGCAACCAGACCGCCCTGGAGATCGCCGGGCTCAACCCCGAAACAGAAACCAAACGGCGTAAAAAAGAGACCGGCAACCGTGAACCCTATCCCGACCCCACCCGTATCGGTGTACGTGATCGGCCGGAGGTGAGTGTCACCCCCGGTAATAAGCCCAAGGGTGAGAGCGCCACCAGCATCAGTACAAGGACCGGCAATGAATAAACTAACCATCGAGTATATTGAGGGCCTAGTAATAAACGAGGCTTATGCCCGCAATGGAAAGGCAATCGTTTGTTTCCTTACCCTGCGCAACGGATTTGTAGTTATTGGGAAATCCGCTTGCGTAGACCCGGCTCTTTTCGAAAACCAAAGAGGTGAAACATTGGCCAAAAGCGATGCTATCGATCAGATCTGGGAGCTGGAGGGTTATCTGTTACAGGATCGATTGAATAAAGAATCTGGTTCAATGAAACAGAATACTTAAATTGAGTCCATGAACAAATCCGAGCGCCTAAAGTCTCACCATCTCAACCTCTGTACTTTCCGCCATGGCAGTTGGGAACAGCGTTTTTGTCGCAACCTGTCCTTTGCCGCCGAGAACGATCCGCACTCGCCGCTGACCCCAAAGCAGAAGTGGTGTCTGGACTACATGGCGCACCGGTTCCGCCGCCAGCTGGCGGCGACCATGCCTAAAGAGTTGATGGTGTACGAAACGCCAGACCGGCGGGATTACGGCATTGACGACGAAAACAAGACCGCCGGCACGGTCGATGATCTGTTTTCGGGAAAACCTTCCGCACCCCACCCCACCCAATCTGATGACCATGAAACCCACCCACAAAAAAACCTCATTTAAACCCCTGGTGATCGCCTTCCCGTTTTTACTGGCCATGCTCATGCTGGTGGTTGTACTGCTGTCGGCGGTCACCAATCATGCCCTGGCCGCGGACACCTACCCCGAGCGATGGTATCAGCAAGCCTGGTGTATCGATGGACAAATGGAGCACACCTTGCCGGATCGCACCCGGGTGGATTGTCTGACAGCTACCCACGCCATTGAGATCGACTTCGGCCGCAAGTGGGCGGAGGGCGTTAGCCAGGCGCTATGGTATGGATTGCAAACAGGCCGCCGCGCCGGGTTGGTGCTCATCCTCGAACGGCCGCCGGACATGAAACACTTCCACCGTGCCGCCCATCTCATTAAAGAGCTGAATCTGCCCGTCACCCTGTGGGGTGTGGGCCCGTGACAGTCAGTCAGGACTTTTTGTTGCAGGCGCTCAGCAATGCGCTATGGACCGGCATCGGGTTGATCGGCGCCATATTGGCCGTGCTGCTGGGGTTTTTGTGGCGCAACATGGTCTACCGGATCCATGCCGAAAAGCTGGTACTAGAGCAGCGTGTGGCCGCCTTGGAAATCGAGGTTAAAACCCTGCGCAAGGTCCGGCACGAACTGATAGAAGAAGTGGGCACCCTGCGCGGTGCGCTGGAGATCGGGTTGTCCAGCTTGATTGGGGATAATCACCTGATCAACGATCTCACCAATAATCTTATCAACGAGCGTCGGGGTCGCTGACGTGTACGGCCATCCCCACCGTGCGCAGATTATCCCCATCAAGCACCTGGCGGAAAACCAGCGCACCGCCGCGAAAGCGGCGATCAAGCGCGCCAGCAAACAAGCCCGGGCAAAACTGCGCCGACTAGACAAGACACAGCTGGCTCAACTCGAGCAGGTGTATAAAAACGCCGTGCACGACATCGGCGCCTACCTGCAGCAGCGTGCCGGTGATGACAACACGTTGCGGCTGGAGGTCATGCGCAGCCTGCTGGACCAGTCCGAATCCCGGCTCAACCAACTGGCCGCCGAGCGTAACGGATTGCTGGATGATGGCTTGAAGCAGGCCGCCGGCTACGGCGCTGAGCCGTTTAGTGATGCGGTTGAAATCGGCACCAGCATCACCGCGGTGGCCGACGATGCCGTGCGGTTCACGGTGCAGCAGATCGCCGCAGATGGATTGCAACTGTCAGACCGCATCTGGGCGCTGGATAATCACGCCCGGGAAGTGGTCTCCGGCGAGATCCAGCGCGCCGTGGTCCAGGGCCACAGCGCCAGCCAGGCCGCCCGGGAGATGCTGGCCCGCGGCGCCAACGTCCCCCCGGATCTGGCACGCAAAATGACCGCCGCCCAATGGAATAAAATACACCGGGAGATCGATGCCGGCCTGCTCTCCGGCGAGGGCAGCGCCTATGCCAATGCCCGCCGGGTCATGCGCACAGAAATCAACCGCGCCCACGGCGAAGCCTACCAGGCCGCCGCCTTCGACCACCCCGATGCCATCGGCACTCGTTTTTTGCTCAGCCCCAACCACCCCCGGGTCGATATCTGCGACATGCACGCCCGGGTCAATCGCTACGGACTGGGCCCCGGCGTCTACCCCAAAGACCGCAACCCCTGGCCAGCCCACCCCAACACCCTGAGCTTTACCGAGGTGGTATTCTCCGACGAAGTCACCGCCGATGACAAAAAAAGCAAAGAAAACCGCATCGAATGG
>JAAELC010000506.1 GCA_024227135.1 Gammaproteobacteria bacterium | reverse complement strand
GGCGGCAGGTCGCCAGTGATTTCCCACGCCACGTTTATACCCCGTACTTTCAGCTGCTGGCTGAAAATTTCAGACGCCCTTTTGAGGGCATCATTCACAAATACCGGTTCCAGGTTAATATCCGATTTCCGTCCGAACTGCCGCATGTGGTTAATGATCTTCGTCGCCCGGTCCACGTGGCTGTCTATCTCGCCGGAAAGCTCATTCAGGATTTCCGGTCGTATGGTTTCATTTTTGGATACTTTTTTCATAAAAAAGCTGCTGGCGGTCTTAATGACCGACAAGGGCTGGTTCAGCTCGTGGGCAACGCCGGTTGCCATCTCGCCCAGGGTCGCCATCTTACTGGCCTGGATGAGTTGTTGCTCGGTCTCAAGACGTTTGGTGCTATCGCTGATGGTCACCAGCAATACCTTGCCCCCGGGGTATTCGGATGCGGAGCTTCTGATGGTCACATAAAGGTTCTTCCCGTGTTTGCTCAAGTGCCTGACCCTGTTCAGCACCGAAGCGGTCATGAGCCT
>JAAELC010000505.1 GCA_024227135.1 Gammaproteobacteria bacterium | reverse complement strand
TCCGTGGCTCAGGAAGGGATTCAAAATGTTCTCGGATGGAAAGCGCACTGGTATCGCACATGATTCTTCTCCATAAGGCTGATTCTCCCACCTTCCTATATCAAATCCTTGGGGGGATGTTTAGTGGTTTTAAGTGCGATAGCCCTGGTTCCCGGTCGCCTGGGAGACCACATTTGCTGCAAATATGATAACCTCGGTGGTTTAACCAGATTACGGACAGTTCAGGAATAATATTCATGCCATCGTTTGATGTAGTTTCCGAAGTCGATATGCAGGAAGTTCGCAACGCAGTGGATCAGGCAAATCGCGAAGTGGGAACCCGCTTTGATTTCAAGGGTGTTGGCGCAAAGTTTGATCTGAGTGACTCGAACATCACAGTTCAGGCGGAGCAGGAGTTTCAACTTGACCAGATGATGGATATATTGCGCCAAAAGCTTGTCAAAAGAAAAGTCGATATCGCCTGCCTTGAAACGGGTGAGCCGGAAATCGCTTTGAATAAAGCGAGCCTCAAAGCGAGTATCCGCCAAGGCATCAAGGGTGATATCGCGAAACGAATGGTGAAAGAAATCAAGGCCACCAAAATCAAGGTACAAACGCAGATACAGGGTGAGCAGGTCCGGATAACCGGTAAAAAGCGGGATGACCTGCAAACGGTGATCACCACCCTCAAAAAGCTGAATTTCGATCTGCCTTTACAGTTTATCAACTTTCGGGACTGAATTATGATGGATACAAAACGATGCATCGTCGCGTCGGCATTTGCTTTTTTCTTTGCTTTTCCGTTGTCGCAGGTGTTTGCAGCAGAGGATCAGCAGTCGGGCACGGACAAAATCAGGCAGAATCTAACCAATCTGCTTCCAGGCCTGAACGTGAGTGATATTACCCCTACCCCGGCCCCGGGTCTTTACGAGGTACTGGTGGGGCAGCGTGTCCTCTACGTCACCGGGGATGGACGTTATCTGATACAGGGAAATCTGATCGATTTGAAAGAAAAGGAAAACCTGACCGAGCCAAGGATGAATGCACTCAAGGCAAAAGCTGTGGCTGAGGTGGGTGAAGACAACATGGTGATTTTCGGTCCGAAGGATGCGAAGCACACGATTACGGTTTTTACCGATATTGACTGCGGATACTGCCGAAAACTCCACGAAGAAATGGAGGATTACAACAGGGAAGGTATACGCATCCGCTATTTATTCTACCCCCGGGCAGGTCTGAAGAGCGCTTCCTACCGTAAAGCAGTGTCGGTGTGGTGTGCGGATGACCGAAACGTCGCGATGACCCGATCTAAAGCCGGAGAAGAGCTCGAGGATAGAAAATGCACCAACCCGGTGCAGGCCCACTACGAACTGGGTGATCAGGTTGGGGTAAGAGGGACACCGGCACTGGTACTTGAAAGCGGCAAAATGATACCCGGTTACGTGCCACCCGAACGTTTGAGCGCTATCCTGAATCAAAGTAACTGAAGTTGATGACTTCCTGACAGGACTCTAGTGGTCGGTCGGAAAGGAATCCGACACCTTTTGCTGATGATCTGATTTCAGAAGCGGTGAGTATTTGCACTGGGCTTTCCGGATATTGATGACAGTGGGTGATGCTCAATATCCGGACTAGTATCCAGGTGATGGAGTCACAGGAAGAATATAAGGTGGAGCTGTGTTTCAATCTGTGTTCGAGGGGGTATGACGTTCCCAGAACGTCAGTTCCCATCGATTCCCTCATGTATCGGGTATGCACCCATTCGGGTGAAATGTGATGGTGATCTATTATTCAGCCCGCGCCTTACCCCTGTCTCTACCCAGCAAAACCTGCGAGTTCAAGTCCCTACCTCATGCGCCGTTATTTTTTTTCTAATGGTCAAGTTTTTGAAAGTTCACGGACCCGGCAGCAATGAGCAGGATATACCCTTGCAGGTAATTAGATGAAACCAACAGCAATAGACATTGCTTCCCGCACTGACAAAGGCCTGCTGCGTGACAACAATGAAGATGCCCTGGCCTCCTTTCCAGAGCATGGCCTGGTGGTCTTGGCTGATGGAATGGGTGGATACGCATCAGGTGAAGTCGCCAGTCATCTGGCCGTTGAAACAGTCGGCACGATGCTGTTGCTGGATAGTAGGGGCGCCACGCTGCGGGCAGCAGTTGAAGCAGCCAATACGGCCATTCTTCAGGCAATCGACAAAAGGCCCGATTACGAAGGAATGGGTACCACGCTGGTCGTTGCCACCTTTCAGGACCAGCGGGTTCGCTATGCCCATGTCGGTGATTCACGAATCTATCGTTTGCGAGGCGGCAGGCTCGAGCAATTGACTCGTGATCACTCGATTATCCAGGAACTGGTGGATCAGGGGTTTTTTGAATCTATCGATGAAGCTCGCAGTGCCGGGGTCAAAAACAATATAGTCACCCGGGGTCTGGGGATTACCCATGAAATCGAGGTGGAAACAGGAGTGAGCGAAGTGCATTCCGGTGATCTTTACCTCTTATGCTCCGACGGTCTGAGTGATATGGTAGCTGACCAGGTTTTAGAAGAGACTCTTTGCGATGGGGGGAGGGATTTGTCGGAAACCTGTGATAGATTGCTGGATCTGGCGATAGGTATGGGGGGGCGGGACAACATCTCATTAGTATTGGTCAGACCTGTAATTAAGGCATAAGATAAAAAGGCAAAGCATTATCCTGCTGTGCATGGATAATGGGGCGGGAGATTCCAAGTCGTGGAGGTTGACTCAGGGTTTGGATCAGAGCATCAATTGCCCAGTAGCGCGTTTCGGGTGCAAACAAATGGGAAGAGCCAGGGGACAGGGTGCTATTAATAGCATATGGGGCGTGTAGTGGCGTCACGGTAAGCGAACATCCGCCCTGTTGAATCGATATTTGGGGTCGCGGTCTCTGGGCAGTCAGATTGATCGCTGAATCCGCCAAGAACAGCACTGTTTAGTTCGTCAGGCTTCGTTGACTGGTCACCCTCGGGTTTCCTCCCAGCATTGCCTAGCTCGATGGATGATTAAGTGGGGAGTTGTCTGATGTTGGAAAAAACAGCTGACAAATTGGTTGTCCTCAAGGTGGGTGAGGTTCCAAGGGAAGTGCTGCTGGATGCTAAAAAGCTGGCTATCGGGCGGGATTCCCGTTCGAATATACCTTTGAAAGATCCATCGGTCAGTCGACATCATGCCCGCCTGACAAAGGTGTTCAATGATTATTATCTCGAAGATCTGGGTAGCACCAACGGAACCTATCTTAACGACCAGCAAATAACCAAACATAAACTCAAGCATGGTGACCGGGTCCGTATCGGAAGTTTTACACTGCGTTTTCTCACTCAGGCAGGGGATGATGTGGCAGATGATGATCCGGTGAGCGATATGGATCAGACCATTGTGATTCCACCAGCCGGTAAACCGGCCGTTTTAAAACCCTTGCAAAAACCCCAAAATAACAGGGCGCAAAATAACACGGTTTCTTTACCCAAAAGTGCATCGGTGCGTTTTCTTCATGGGCCCAAGAAAGACCTGGAAGATCGGATCGATCGTGGTCTATACACCATTGGTCGACCCGGTTCGGAGTTGGCGGTAATAGCACGTCGCCCCCAGGGTTTTTATCTCTTGCATATCGGCGGTGCCCGTTACCCCAAGATCAATGGCAATGAAATCAGCACCACAAAGGGGATATTGCTGCATGAAGGGGATGAAATCAGTGTTGGCGAAAACAAGGTAAAGATCTCTTTTAAGATCTGATTGCCCACTTGTCGCTGGGCACCCTGCCAGGTCGAATCAAATCGGGTATTAACAGGTACTTTGGTCGAGCTGCCCATATACTTTCCGGTAAGGGTAGTCAGGCAGGCTCAAGGGACCTTGCAGACTGACGACCGGATCAGCAGCCATACGGCGTGAACAGCCCCCTTCACCGGAAGTTTTCCCCATCGTTTTTTTCAATGTCCTGTTTTTTCAGGAACTCCGGCGGGTAGGTGCGTTCTCTTCCGAGACCCTGAATCCCCCATCTTGTCCCGGTTGATCGGCAATGAGCTATTCCAACACCTGTCAGCCATAATCGAACAGTGACCAGCTAACCCACTCCAGGTTTGTCGAGCGCCATCTTTTTAAGCCGATATAACTCAGTCAGAGCTTGTCTGGGGGTAAGGTCATCGGGATCCAATGCAGAAAGTGCGTCAATCACCGGGGTAGGTTTCGGATCGGGTGTCGGCTGGGCAGGGGGGGCAAAGAGGGAAAGCTGGGTGGCCTGTTGCTCCGCCTGGTGTCGGGCGGTTTGCTCCAGTTCGGATAGTTTGTTTCGGGCGCGGTCCACTATCTCTCTCGGCACTCCCGCCAGTGCAGCGACCTGGAGTCCATAGCTCTGGTTGGCGGGGCCTTCCCGTACGGCATGCAGAAAAACGATGGATTCCCCGTGTTCTACCGCATCCAGATGCACATTCGCAATGCCTGGGTACTCTTCCGGCAGGGTGGTCAGTTCAAAATAATGGGTGGCAAACAGGGTAAAGGCACGAACACGAGTTGCGAGATCTACCGCACAGGCCCAGGCAAGGGACAGCCCGTCAAACGTACTGGTACCACGTCCGATTTCGTCCATCAACACCAGACTGTGCTCAGTAGCGTTGTGCAGAATATTGGCGGTTTCCTCCATCTCCACCATGAAAGTTGATCTGCCGCCTGCCAGATCGTCCGAGGCACCGATTCGTGAAAAGATTCTGTCGATGGGGCCTATCCGTGCCGAATCGGCCGGGATGTAGCTTCCGGCAAAAGCGAGCAACACGATCAGCGCCGTCTGGCGCATGTAGGTGGATTTACCCCCCATATTGGGGCCGGTCACGATCAGGATTCTACGGCGTTCGTCGAATGCAACGTCATTGGAAATGAAAGAGCCCTCATTGACCTGCTCCACTACCGGGTGTCTGCCACCCACTATGCTGAGTCCCGGCCGATCATTCAATTCTGGGGCATTCAGGGTGAGGCGTTCGGCGCGTTCAGCAAAATTGGTGAGCACGTCCAGGGCGGACAAAGCTTCTGCACACATCTGCAATGGCGGAATCTCTTCCTTCAAGGTCTCCAGCAGGCGTTCATACAGTACCTTTTCCCTGGCAAGGGATCGTTCTCTGGCAGAGAGGACCTGGTCTTCGAACTTTTTCAGCTCTGGTGTGATGAAACGCTCCGCGCTCTTGAGGGTCTGGCGGCGTACATAATCCTCCGGTGCTTTATCTGATTGACCGCGGCTGATCTCAATGTAATACCCGTGTACCCGGTTGTAGCTCACTTTCAGGGTGGTGATGCCGGTTCGTTGCCGCTCTCTCGACTCCAGATCGAGCAGAAACTGGTCGGCGTTCTGGGACAAGCCACGTAACTCATCCAGCTCTTTATCGTAACCCGGTGCCAGAACACCTCCATCGCGGATCAGCATGGGTGGGTTGTCAATCAACGCCTGCTGCAGCAGCGTCACTGTATCCGGATGGGTGCTGATCTCTCCTGCCAGTTCTCTCAGCAATGGGGTATCGAGTTCAGACAGCAGGTTCTGCAGGGCTGGTAACAGGGCAAGGGAGTCCCGCAGTGTGGTCAAATCCCTGGGTCGAGCCGCCTGTATGGCGATCCGGCCAAGAATTCGCTCAATGTCCCCAATGCCCCGGAATTCCTCCTGGAGCGACTGGTCCGCCCGTTGTTCCATGATTTGACGGATGGCTTCGTGACGCTGGCGCACCTGTTCCAGGTTGCGAAGTGGGCGGTTGATCCAGCGCCGCAGCATGCGGCTGCCCATTGGTGTGATGGTGCGATCCATGATGCCGCACAGGGTATGGGCAGCCTGGCCGCTGAGACTTTGATCCAGTTCCAGGTTGCGGCGGGTGGCTGCGTCGATGATGATACCATCTTCGCGGCGCTCAACGGTCAGCCCCCGTAGATGGGGGAGCGCTCTTCGCTGGGTGTCTTCGACGTACTGGAGCAGGCAGCCTGCGGCCGCAATGGCGCCTGGCTGATCGTTGCATCCGAATCCCCCCAGATCACGGGTTTTGAACTGTCTGGTCAGCAGGCGTTTTGCCGTATCCAGGTCGAAATGCCAGGCTGGCCGGCGGGTGATGCCGTGAAGATTGGCCAGCGCTGCCGGTGGCTCGAGCTCTTCTGAGAGCAGCAGTTCCGCGGGTCTGAGTCGTTCCAGTTCACCCACCAGCGCTTCGGTGGATTCCAGTTGCTGCACAACGAAACGTCCTCCGCCCAGATCGAGGGTTGCCAGTCCGAAACTGCCTCCATCTGCATGGAGTGCTGCCAGCAGATTGTCCCGGCGCTCCTCCATCAGTGCCTCGTCGGTCACCGTACCGGGCGTAACTACCCTGACCACCTTACGTTCTACGGGTCCTTTGCTGAGCGCCGGGTCTCCGGTCTGTTCGCAAATAGCGACAGACTCTCCCTGTTTTACCAATCGGGCCAGATAGCCTTCTGCGGCATGGTAGGGTATGCCCGCCATAGGAATGGGCTGGCCGGCAGATTTGCCCCTTTTGGTAAGTGTGATACCCAGTAATCGTGCGGCTTTCTCAGCATCGCTGTAAAACAGCTCGTAGAAGTCGCCCATTCGGTAGAATAGCAGCATGTCCGGGTACTCTGCCTTGAGTCTCAGGTACTGCCGCATCATGGGGGTGTGGGATGAACTTTTTTCCATTCGGGTAGTTGTAGCTGTTTTTGGTCAGAGGCTTAGCTGAAAAATCGAGCAAAGTGATCGTCTCTGTGGGTGAGTACTGGGAAGGTTTTGCGGTTCCTGTGGAAACCCGTGATAGGAGTCTCAGGAAGCTGAATTCAAAAATGATACGTGAAGGCGTCCTGGTGCTCAGCCGACCTGAAATGAGGATTGAAAATGCCGTCTCGTGACCATTTCCAACCCTATGCAGTCAGTAAATTGAAGTATCGGTAAACAAGTGTAAAAACCGGCAGAATCATCCAGAATAAGATCGGCGAAAGAGTTGTAAATGCTAGAATAGTATTCACTATGTGACGTTGTGCACCTCGTTTGGGTATTCCGCCGTAATATAGCATGGTGATGGCAGTTTCGTATCTGAAAAGGGCATCGTTGACACGGACCCTCGGGGGATTCCAGGGTTACGTCACAGGTCTTCCATGGGCGTCACCCGTCAATATCTAATTTTACAGCGATTAGTGTCAGGTACTCGAAAGAAATGAATGAGATCGCGTGGGACTGGCTCGATCTTGGCTGGTTGCTATTGTTACTGGATCTGACCATTGTTGCTGCTTTAATCCCGACCATCATTCTGCAGCGGCGGGAGTCTGGTGCAACACTGGCCTGGATACTTGTCATTTTTCTGGTTCCGTTTGTGGGTTTGTTGGCCTTCTGGGTATTGGGTACCACCCGTCTGCATCTTCGTCGACGCAAGCGTCGCAAGATAGAGAAAAGGCTGGCACCAGCCCTGAACCAACTGCTCAACCGCACCGTGAAACGCGAGTCCGGTGTGGAACTGCCGCTGTCACTACTGTATCTCGCAGAAAAGCTGGACGATGTAGGCCCCCAACCCGGCAATGCCATTCAGTTGTATCGTAAAGGGGCTCTTGCCTTCGATGCCCTGGAATCGGCATTCGATACGGCAAAGCAGTACATACATCTGGTTTACTATGTCTGGGAGGACGATAGCACCGGTCAACGTATGCGAGACGGTCTGGCCCGTGCTGCCGCCAGGGGAGTCGAGGTAAGGCTGCTCATCGATGATGTGGGATCTCGCGGGGTAAAGGGAGATTTTTTCCGGGACCTGCTGCAAGCGGGAGGTCAGGTAGAGCGTTTTCTCCCGGTCAATCCCCTGAATCGCCAACTCGCCCTGAACAACCGCAATCACCGCAAAATCGTAGTTGTCGATGGCAAAACAGGCTTTACCGGAGGTATGAACGTAGGTGATCTTTATGCAGGTATCGCCAGCCCTTGGCTGGATCTGCATGCCCGAATGCGTGGACCGGTGGTGCACTCGCTGCAGGAGGTCTTCAGCCAGGACTGGTATCATGCTACTGGTGAAGATCTGGTTAACCCGGAGTATTTTCCGGAGGCCTCCGAGGCCGGTGGCATCTGGGCGCAAATACTTGCCAGTGGCCCGGCAGATGAGCGCTGGCGCGCAATCCATACCTTTCTGTTTGCGGCTATTACCCTGGCGCAGAAGCGTCTTTGGATTGAGACCCCCTATTTTGTTCCTGATGCTCCCCTGCTTATGGCACTGCAGACGGCGGCACTGAGGGGAGTGGATGTCAGACTGCTGCTGCCAGGTAAATCGGATCACCCGTTGGTGCTCCATGCCGGACGTTCGTTTCTTGACGAGTTGCTCTCGGCAGGGGTGCGGGTGTACGAATTGTATGAGGCCATGCCTCATGCGAAGACTGCTACTGTCGACGGTATTTTTGCAACACTGGGTTCGGCCAATATGGATCAGCGGAGTTTTCGTTTGAACTTCGAGGCCAATGCTTTTTTCTTCGGCGCTGAAGTGGCGGTGGAACTCGAAAGAGATTTTCTGGCGCTTTGCGACCGCGCCGTAGCGTTAACTGAGGAGTCAAGGAGAGACGTTAGCCGATCAGGACGGTTGATCGAGGGTATGTGCAGGATACTTGCACCCATACTCTAGTAAATCATCGAGCTACTCAGCCAGGTTGCTCGGCTCGAACTCATCCAATGGAATGGATATGGCTCCTGCTGCGTGCCCGGAACGGTATTCCGCAAGCGTACGGACATCGGTCAGATCTACCTCTCAACCGCTTAATTTCGTCGTCTAGTGCTTCAGGACCGATGGTCGGGAGTGTGTTCAAATCAGTCTCCTGTGAAGCCCTGCCCCGAAGCATTGTGTGGCGGTATGCAGGCACCGCTACTCTATGGCGTAGTGTTTTTCTACTGGTTTTGTTATCTTCCAGGTGCAGGAGAGACCGGCAGGAAAGGTAATCAAATCCCCTCTGTTGAATTCCTGAGGTTGGCCGTTGTCGGGTGTCACGGTAAATTTGCCGCGCAATATATAGCAGGTCTCCTCCTTGTCGTACATCCAGGAGAATTCCGATATCTCTTTCTCCCAGATTGGCCAGTCGTAAACGCCCAGTATCTCCAGTTTTGCCGGTGAGGCACGATGTTCGCAAAGGATGTTCATAACGCTTGCTGTGGTTTCCTGTGTGTTTAATTCCGGGTCTGACAGTCTAGCTTAAAACCAAGGGTGTGTGGGTTGAAACTGTATTGTCGAACGCTGCCGGTATTTTGAAGCATCGAGAAAAAAAAGGGGCGTGCTCTATCGACTATTTGGTGGTCGGGACAGGGGAGAGTTGCCT
>JAAELC010000504.1 GCA_024227135.1 Gammaproteobacteria bacterium | reverse complement strand
GTGCCTCGCGTGACCATACCTTGAATCTTCTCCAGTGCCTCTGTGGTCGCTTTCAGTAAAGCCTCCCGCTTGCGTTTGCGTCGATAAGCCAAGTCAGGATTACGACAGGCAACCAGTTTCTCTCCCGGAAAATCCGCATGCGTCAATTCAAACAGATTGCGTTCATCAAACAGGGTCAACTGAATCGCTTCAGCATCCATCAGTTTGCGTATGGCCCCCGTCTTCAGGGCCGTAATCCATCCCGCCCCCGAACACCCCTTGAGCTCGTCTACCTGCTTCTGAGAGATCATGCCGCGATCCCCCACCAGCACAACAGACTTCAGATTGAACGTATTCTGTAAGCGTTCGACCTGGGGCAACAAGGTGACTGGGTCCGAAGTGTTCCCGGGGAAGACGGAGATGGCTATCGGACAACCCCGCTCATCGGTCAGTAAACCGTAGTTGACCTGCAGTTTCCCTTTCTTCTGGTCACGATTGTATCCCCGCGCCGCCAGCGGACATTGCGTACCTTCAAAATAACTCGATGAAAGGTCATACAGTACCCGAGCGCCCGTCTTTAAATGCCGTTCAGACAATCTCTTCTCGATGTGCTCCTGGCGTTCATAGAGCCAATCCATCGCCGTATACAACGCGTCCTCATCTGCATCCTCGACGCTAAGCAAATCACCCAATGTCGTATTCTTCCAGCTTCGGGAGAAGGCCAGCTTACTCTCCGGTCCCAGAATCCGGGATGCGATCATGGCGATAACCAAATCCCGTTCTTTACACCGCCGACTGGCAATCAGTTTATCAAGACCCAACCTCCTGATCGTGAGAAGCACCGCCTCCGCATGGCCATGAGCACGTGAGTTCAAGATATCAAAGTGCGCTTCAGGTCGAACCAACTGCTCGCCTTTGAGAATTCTCCGGATGGCTTGAGCCTGCTCGATGGAGAGGCTGGAAAGGTTGGCAACTGTGCGTTTCACAATCTTCTTGCCCTGACGAATGGACTCACGCAGAAGGATGGCGGGAGGAGATTTTCGATTGGGCACAATGTCAATGTACATGGCCCTATCTTAAAACAACAGCCTGCTTATTGCATGTATTATTATTGCAATTACATGGGTACATATTTACCACAAATAGGCTGAATAGTGGTAAATATACCTAAAACATCAATAAGTTGGATGGAAAATGCGAATGACTCCTAATGGAACTTCAGCCTAAGCTCGCGCGCCAAGGGCGGGGCCGCATCAGCGGCGCCTGTGGAGTCTGTGGTCAGGTCAATCAGCACCGAAGGCTGCAACAATCATGAAAAGCGAGCGGTATGACAGGCAGGGGCCTGGCGAACCGC
>JAAELC010000503.1 GCA_024227135.1 Gammaproteobacteria bacterium | reverse complement strand
CCGGATGCGCCGGAAGGGAAGCGGTGGATAAGGCTGAAGGCCGGTTTCAACCTGTTTGCCTATCCCGGACCTATTGTTCAGGAGCATGACACCTGCCTGGGTCTGCTCGCATCTTTCGGGTCCGCCGAGGATATTCAAAGCATCGCCCGCTTCGATACTGCGGCCCAGAATTACATAGAGTGCGACTGGAGTGGCCAGGTCGATTTTCATATTTCGACTACCGAGGGTTACAGCATTCGTTCGAATATCGACAAGGCGCTGTTGATCAATGATGAATTGGAGTGCTCAGCGCTTTCGATCGAAGCCGGTGTCAATCAGCTGTCGCTGCAGGCAGCCGGCGCTGGTTACAGCTGCTATCAATGGCTGAATGATCTGGGACAAGGGTTGGTGAAGTCGATACGCCACTTCGACACAACATCGGGAGAATTTCAATCATGTGCCTATAGCTCAGACGGTCAATCCATTGTGGGCGACGACTTTCTGCTCAGGCGCGGCGAGGGTTACCTGATCCATGCAACCACAGCAGGTTCGATACCGAGTCAGACGCCCGGCTGTAAGGTACCTTTGGGAGAGTAGTTTCATACAGAGATTGATAGAACGACCGTCTCTTTGTCAGGATCGAAGTTGGAATGGTGTTCAAAAATCAATTCATCTGTTTTAAACCAATTCGTATCTACTCACCCCCCATGGGGGGAGCAGTTACACCAATGCATTCAATGAAAATCCCTCGACTTCACCTGCAGATCCCCCAGCAGGTTCGTGTGGTCTTCCAGGTTGCGGCAGATCAGATGCTGGACGCCGTCGGCCCGCTGGATTTCGGCAAAGACACCGAGCAGTCTGGCGCTGAGCAGGATTCTGCGTTGCCGTTCCGCGAGGTGGCGCCAGACCACCAGGTTGAGACTGCCGGTTTCGTCTTCGAGGGTGATGAATACGGCATTGCCGTTACCCGGGCGCTGGCGGATCAGTACCAGTCCGGCCGCCCGTACCCGTTGGCCGTCGGGGTGCTGTGCGATATCCCGGGCCGACAGAACCCCCCGGCGGCTCAGTTGTTGTCGCAGCAGGGCCAGGGGGTGGCTGCGCAGGCTCAGGCCGGTGTGGGTATAGTCGGCCAGCACCGCTTGTCCGGCCTGGGGTGGCGGCAGTTCCGGTGAATCTTCGATGATACCGGTGCCGGCCAGCAGGGGCAGTTCCGGTTCGATGCCCGCCACGTCCCAGCTGGCCTGGTGGCGGTGACCGGAGAGGTCGAGCAGGGTGTCGGCCGCCGCCAGGGCCTTGAGGTCACCCCGGTCCAGACCGGCCCGATGCGCCAGGTCGTTCACGTCCTGGAACGGCTGTTTTCGTCTCGCGGCCACCAGGCGCTCTGCACCGTTTCGTGACAGGCCGTGGACCAGTCGCAGTCCCAGCCGCAGGATCGCCGTGCCGTCCCCGCCATCCTCCAGTGTGCAGTCCCAGTGGCTGCGGGCGGCGTCTGCAGGGCGTATCACTACAGCGTGCTTCCGGGCATCCTGTACCAGCTGGGCCGGCTGGTAGAAACCCATGGGCTGGCTGTTGATGAGGGCGGCGCAGAAGGCGGCGGGCTCGTGGTGTTTCAGCCAGGACGAGACGTACACCAGCAGGGCGAAACTGGCGGCGTGGGATTCCGGGAAACCGTACTCGCCGAATCCCAGTATCTGGTGGTAGATGCGTTCGGCAAATTCCGAACCATAGCCCCGTTCCTGCATGCCTTCCATGAGTTTTTTTCGATAAGGTTCCAACCCGCCGCGGCGGCGCCAGGCGGCCATGGCACGGCGCAGCCGGTCGGCCTCTCCCGGGGTGAACCCGGCCGCCACGATGGCCATTTTGATCACCTGTTCCTGGAAGATGGGGACGCCAAGGGTGCGGCCCAGGACCTCCCGTACCGCTTCGGAGGGGTAGGTGACAGGCTCTGTGCCCCGGCGTCGGCGCAGGTAGGGGTGGACCATGTCACCCTGGATGGGGCCGGGTCGCACGATGGCGACTTCGATCACCAGATCGTAGAAGTTTTCCGGGCGCAGCCTCGGCAGCATGGACATCTGAGCCCGGGATTCGATTTGAAAGACGCCGATGGTGTCGGCTTTCTGGATCATCCGGTAGACCGCCGGATCTTCGGCCGGCAGGTTGGCCAGGGTCCAGCGCCTGCCCCGAAACCCCGCGATCAGGTCGAAGGCACGCCGTATCGCCGAGAGCATACCCAGGCCCAGGATGTCCACTTTGAGCAGTCCCAGGGTCTCCAGGTCGTTTTTCTCCCACTGGATCAGGGTGCGCCGGGGCATGCTGGCATTTTCCACCGGCACCAGTTCGTCGAGCCGATCCCGGGCGATGACGAAGCCCCCGACGTGCTGGGACAGATGACGGGGGAAACCACGCAGTTGATCGCACAGGACGACCAGCCGCCGGATCACCGGGTTGTCCGGTGAAAAACCGGCCTCGACCAGGGACTCCGGCTGGATACCCCCATTTCTCCGCCAGCCGGATGCGGCAGCGATCAGGGCCTCTATCTGTTCTGCCGACAGCCCCAGTCCTTTGCCCGCGTCACGCAATGCGCTTTTGGTGCGGTAGGTGATGACGGTGGCGGCCAGGGCTGCCCGTTCACGGCCATATTTTTCGTAGATGTACTGAATCACCTCCTCGCGCCGTTCATGCTCGAAATCCACGTCGATATCCGGTGGTTCGTTGCGCTCCCGGGATATGAAACGCTCGAACAGCAGGTTCATACGGGAGGGGTCGACCTCGGTGATGCCCAGACAGTAACAGACCGCGGAATTGGCCGCCGATCCCCGTCCCTGGCAGAGGATACCCTGTTCCCGGGCATAACGGACGATGTCCCAGACCGTGAGGAAATAGGGCTCGTAGCGAAGTTCCCCGATCAGTGCCAGCTCGTAGTCGACCTGGTTCCGCACCTTCTGCGGGCAACCCCGGGGCCAGCGCTTCTCCATGCCCTGTTCCGTCAGCTGGCGCAGCCAGGCACCCGCTGTGGTCCCGGTCGGAGTGACGTCATCCGGATACTGGTAGGAGAGTTCATCCAGTGAGAAGTCGCAGCGCCGGGCCAGGTGCCGGGTTTCACGCAGCAGTTCGGCGGGATAGAGTTCGGCCAGATCGTCCGGGTGGCGCAGGTGCCGTTCACCGTTGGACAGACGGGTGTGCCCCAGGTGGGCCACCGGCCGGTTCAGGCGGATTGCCGTCAGCAGATCCTGCAGGGCGCGCCGGCCCCGGGTGTGCATGCGAACGCCACCGGCGGCAACCCGTGGCAGTCGGTAGCGTTTGGACCATTCGGCGGTTTGATCCAGGTGATCGGCATCCCGGCCGTCCCGCAGCAGCTCCACGGCCAGCCAGCCGTGCCCGGGAAAGGTGTCGGCAAACCACTGGATCTGTTCAGGGTCTTCCCGGTAACGGGGCAGCAACAGTGCCAGGCAGTGGGACAGATCAGTCTGCAGATCGTGGCGGTACAGCATATAGCTGCCTTTGACCGCCTTGCGTCGGGCCCGGGTGATCAGTCGGCAGAGTTGCCCGTAACCGGTCCGGTTGGTCGCCAGCAGGACTATTCCCGGGCCGTCGAGCAGTTGCAGTTCGGTACCGATGATGAGCTTGAAGTTCAGTTCACGGGCCTTTTCGTGGGCTCTCACCACACCGGATACCGTGCACTCGTCGGTGATGGCCAGGGCCGAGTAACCCAGGGCATGGGCCCGTGTCACCAGTTCCTCCGGGTGGGAGGCCCCCCGCAGGAAGGTGAAGTTACTCACACAGTGCAGTTCGGCGTAGCCGGTCACGGGTCGCTGCATCGGTAAGCATCCTGTGGACGGCGTGCTTGTCGCATCAGTGGAAGAGGCCATGCAGGTACCATTCGCCGGAGCGGCGGTCCCGGAAGACCCATAACCTTTCACCGTCCGGGTTGTGGGCCACGAAATAGTCGCGGACTATATCGAAGCCGTCCCACCAGCCGGTCTCGATGCGCTCCGGCAGACGTTCCAGCGCCAGGGTTCCGCCGTAGGACGGTGCTTGTTCGTGCACGGAAAGCGGGCAGGGGGGATCCAGCAGCCATAACGGCTGATGCTCGCCGGTCTCTTCATTTCGGCCCGTACCCGGGGGGCACCAGGACCAGGCGCGTTCCGGGCGATAATCGGCGATCACCGACAATCCCTGTACCCGTTCTTCCCCCAGGCGGTTGCGCAGGCGCTCCAGAAATGCCTCGTCTTTGGGGCTGGCCCGCTCCTGGAGCAGGTCGGCGGTCTGCTCCTCGAAGGCGAGCCAGTCGGTTACCTGCAGGCTCATGGCGACCACGGGCCCGGGCAGCGATACCCGTTCGATGCGTTCCCGGAAGATGTCCAGTATGTGGTGGGCATCCCTCGATGGTTTCATCAGCCCCTGCTGGAAATCCGTGGCGGGGATTTCCCGGTGCTCCAGTCGCCAGTGCAGATGCTGGACGGAACCCCCATGACCGCGCAGGTAGCCGCACAGGGCAAGGATCAGGCGCCGGGCGGGGAAACAGAGGGCTGTGTGATGGATGATCTCCCCTGGAAATTCCAGATGTTGTTCGAAGTGTTCCGGTGGCTGCCAGGCCGGGCGTGGGTCCGGTGCCTGTCCCAGCAGGCGGTCGAACAGCAGGATCAGTTTCGGGCTGGTGCGACGGGCCAGTTCCCCCCGGGGCAGGGTCAGGCATTCGCCGATGGTACCCAGGCCGATAGCGTCGATCAGGGCGCGGACCTCTGTGTCACGGGTCAGTCGCGCCAGTGCCACGCCGTCTATTTGTCGGCGAAGTTCGGTGGTCGTCCGGGTGATCGAGCCGGGATGGGTCCGGGCCAGCAGGTTGGCCGCCGCCGGTGTGGGTGCCATGGCGATTCGGTACTCGTGACCGAGTTGATCCAGGTCCCGGCTCAGCAGCCCGGACAGGGACTCGGGATTACCGAACAGGCGCAGGCTGGCACCGGTCTCGATCAGCAGCATCAGGGGATCGAGACTGATATGGGGGCTGAACTGATAGGCCCAGAGTGCCAGTCCCTGGAGTGCCGCCCGTTCCCGTGTCTCGTCGCGGGCCAATACCTGGAGCCCGGAGCACAACGCCAGGGCCGCCGGTACGGGAAGCCCGGGACAAATGCCCTGAATGGTTGCGGCGGGGTTGCAGCGCATCACGATCTCCCGGCTGTTGCGGGTATGGCTGATGGCCCGGGCCCTCTCCGGGTCCTGTGGTGGATCAGGTACAAAAACCTCGAGGGGCAGTTGGGGGAAGTAGAGCGCTGTCCAGAGCATGGGCGTGGCCTTTCACAGCCTGACCGAGCAGCGTCCACCGCCCCAGCCGCCGTGGCGCTTGAGTACCTCCAGGTCGAATCCGGAGGTGGTGGGGATGACCCGCAACCGCAGTCTTGCCGGAGAGCTCTGCCGGGTTGCGTCGGTCGGTCGAAACAGCACGCCTATACCCCCGCCTTGCTCCGCCGCCAGTTGCAGGCGGCGCAGGGGAGCGATCTCCAGGTGTTCGAACCAGGCCAGTACCGCGGCGCAGTCACCCGAGCGCAATGCCTGTTCTGTTACCCACAGTCGTTGTGACAGCGATGCCTGTCGTATGACCAGCACTTTTTCCATCTGCACCCCCCGTGCCGCCAGCGCCGGGGCGTAGGGAAGGTGTGGGGGTGCCGTCCAGACCAGCCAGCGATCTGTATCGCTCAGGCCGGCCAGCGCCGGTATCAGCAGGGGCAGTCCGCTGTACCGGTTGCTCAGTAGTTCCGTCAACGCACCGCGGGGCCAGCCTCCAATCAGCGCATCAAGGGGTTCCCAGCCGGTCGGTTCAACGGTTTCGGCGGGCGAAACATCCTGTCGACCGCGCCACAGGGTGCCGCGGGTCACCAGTTTTTCCAGATTGATGTCAGCCATGATTACAGGGTCGGTTATCTCTGCCCGGCAGAGTGAGTCGGGCATATTTCATAAACGGGATAGAGAACAAGTATAGAACAAAGAGGCGGTATGTACATCCCCCCGTCAGTCCGGGGAGGGGAGGAAGGGAATGAGAGGGAAGTTAGAGGGGAATGACATCATCCCCGGGAGTACTCGAATTTTTTAACTTCTCAATAAATTATGGCAAGGCTATGGGTAACTCATTCCATGACACGCTGTGAATACCTCCCTGTAAGCTCGACGGCAGCTTTCCTGCTGCCGACGGTCATTCCATGGGTCACCCATAGCCTCGCTTTGTCTATCTTTCTGCACGGGATTGTTGAGAAATGTAGCTACTCACCCCCCCCCCATATCATTTGCCATTCCGGTAGGATGTCGGTGAGTGGCGCGAACCATATCGTTCGCGCTGATTTATTTAACATATCAGAGTGTCTGGATGGGGTCGGTATGGTCAGGGCCGGATAGGGTTTGCAGGCACCTCACCGGTCTATTCTCTGGTATTCACCAGACCCTGTGATTGGAGCGATTCCGCCGCTTCCTCCAATGAACGGACGTTGCGTTCCATGCCGGACAGGAAGTCCCCTTCCTTCGGTTGATTGGCCATCGGATCGAAAACTACCACCTGGATACCCAGGGCGTGCAGGCGATCACGGGTTCGGGTCAGCGGATCGCTTTCCCATATCATCAGGCGACTCCCGCTGGTCGTTGCGATCTCCTGCAGTAACGCCCACTGACCCGCGTCCGGCTCCTTGTGCGGCTCCCAGTGGAGCGAGGTGCCCGCTATGGCGTAGGCCCTTTCGAGATACTGGTAGACCGGATGGGAAAAGATCACCGGTCCGCCGGAGAGGACTTTTCCTGCGCTTTGCATTCTCTGGTCCAGGTCGAGCAGTTGTTTTTCCAGTTTGTCGGACCGTCTGGCGTAGGATTGCCCGTTCTCCGGATCGGTTCTGGTCAGGGCCTGTTTGACGGCAGCAGCCTGCTCCGCCGCCAGGGACAGGTCCAGCCAGGTGGTAAACGCGGTCGTATTGTGGGAATGATCTCCCGCTGGGCCATGGCTATGGGTCACCTGGTCCGCCACGGACAGGTAGCGATCCCGGAAACCTGCGGAAGTATCGACCAGTTTACGTCTGGGAAGCGCCGCATAGGCTGTCCAGCCGGCATAGCCCGCGCCGTTGAGCAGGACCAGGTCGGCCCGCTGAAAGATGGCCACCTCCCGGGGTTCAGGCTTCCAATAAGCGGGATCGATCTCCGGGGGTAACGGGAACTCGGCCTTTACCTCCTTACCGCCAATGGTCCGGGCAAAAAAGTGCAGTGGATAATTGACCGCGACAATCGACCGGGTTGTTTCCTCGGCCCGGGCGGTTTGGCAGAACAGTTGTGTACACAGCAGCGCACAGGCAATAGAGATGCGGTAATTCAACAGCGTCATCATGTTCTCCCGAACAGGCTTTTCCCGAAGCCTGATTTGTCTGTGATTTGAAGCCGGTAAGGGTTGCGGCAAGAAATAAGTATCCCAGGATTGCGCCGGATTTTTACTCATCTTCAAGGCGTGGAAAGGGGCGCATAGCCGTTCTATGTAACCCTTTTCACAACGCGGAAGATGAGCAAAAAGACAAGCAAGATGGGACATTTTATTCTTGCCACAGCCCTAACCCCGGGGCTCAGGCGATCAGTGTCCTGATCAGTACATCACTGAAGCGGGTGGTGGCCCCGGCCAGCAGTCCGCCCAGTGCCACACTGACCAGCACGACGATGGCAATTTCCGCTGCCAGCAGCCTGACCATGGTCAGGCGACTGCAGCCGAGTTTGAATATGGTCTCCATTTCCCGTTGCCTGAGCCGTATCGAAAGGGTGAATACCAGTACCAGCGCGAGCAGGGTGGCCAAACCGACGATAAGCACCACCGTATCCAGCACCTGCTTGATCCGGAAAATGTTTTCCAGCAGGCCATCGATTACTTCCGAGGGCACCAGGATCTGGTATTTGTCACTGTCCACATAACGGCCCCGCAGGATAGTCTCCGACCTTTTGTCCTCCGGATAGGCTATCACCGCGCTCAAGGGGTAGGCCTTGGGACTGCCATGGAAATGGAAGGCATTCAGATTGCTGCTGTTGATTTCGGTGTACTGAAGCAGCTTGGCGTTTGCGGTAACGTTGGAATCACTCTTATCGAGGATCACACTGGGGTCGTCAGTCCTGGCCAGGTCCTGGTGACCATGACCCAGTCCCTGGATTACCCAGGTGGTTTTCAGATCAGAGAATACGGCTCGGTCATCCTCGGAGTGGCTGGGTTTGAGCACCCCCACCACTTTCATTCGCAGGGGATAGATCCCTGCCAGGTCAAACAGGTTTTCCGGTGTCGAGACCAGGTGATCGCCCGCCTTCAATCCCAGTTGCGTTGCCACCTCTGAACCCAGTATGCATTCGCCGAGCAGTGCCGGCAGACGCCCCTGGCCAATGGTGAGACCACGAAAGTCGAAGTAGTCGAGGGTGGTACCCACAATGGGAAAACCCCGGGTTTTGAAACGAACGTACAGGGGGACTGGAATCGCCAGCCCGTCCTGTTCCAGACGTTCCACCAGGCCCATGGATACGGTGGTCGGAAGCTGATCGTCGAAGTACAGGCTGTTCATCACCAGATCCAGGGCGCTTCCTTTAGCCCCTGCCAGCAGCGGGGTGTCCACTGAACGAGACCGCAGCGATCGCTCCGCTTCATCCAGCAGCAACTGAAGCGACAGAGGCAGAAACGCCACCAGGGTGATACAGGCCACCAGGGTGAGGCTTCTGGCAGGATTGAACAGCAGGTAGCGCCAGGCAATATAAAGGCTGTCGATCACCCGCTGTTCTCCCCCCGAAACAGGCGGAAATCCACGACCCGGTCGAACCGGGTAAGCAACTCGTGGTCGTGGGTCACCGCGAGCAGGGCAGCGTCCTGTTCCCCGGCACTTTCGAACAACAGGTCCAGGATGCGGATTTTGTTCTCCGGGTCCAGATTGCCGGTGGCCTCGTCGGCCAGTACAAGTTTGCGTTTCGGTAACAGTGCCCGGCAGATGGCAACCCGTTGCCGTTCACCCTGGGAGAGCCGCCCGGGATAACGCTGCAGCTTGTCGGCAACCCCCAGTCGGCTGGCCAGCCGACTGGCACGCTCTCTCACCGACCGGTCCAGTTTGAGCACGCCACCGATGCGATAGGGGTGGAGAATATTATCCAGCACGCTCAGATAATCCAGCAGTTCGAAGTCCTGGAATACGAATCCGATATTCCGGAGCCGAAAGCGGCGGCGGGCCTGGTCTTCGAGCCGGTTCACCTCCTCTTCATCGATAACGATGGTTCCCCGCTCCGGAATGGTGATGCCCGAAATCAGATTCAACAGGGTCGTTTTACCCGAACCGCTGGGACCGATCACCGCGACCCGCTCACCCGGTTTCATGATGAATTCCGGAATCTGCAGGTGGAATCCGCCGTCATCGTAGGAGAACGCGAGGGATTGGATCTTCAACATGGCGTCAGTTTACTTCTGCCGACCCGGGTGCCCCGGCATCGATGCGCTGCTCTTCCAGCAGTTCCAGTCCGGTAATCTTCCAGCTGCCTTCGGTGGGGGTGAGCCTGATTATGGCCTGGTACTGATTGGTTCGTACATGGACGTGCCCCCAATGACCCACACTGCCACTGGCGGTCCAATGGGTTCTGAAGGTTGCGCCGGGTTCGTCAGTCACTCCCGGCTCCGGCTGTACTTCCTGAATCTTCACTGCTTTGACCTTGGCCTGTGCCCCCCCCGCTTTTTGTACCGCGAACGAACGCCGGTTCTGAAGATAAATGTCAGACAGCAGATCGCCGCTGACGGTGAGTGCCAGCTTGTCGTAGACATCTTCCTCCTGACGGAAGTCAAAGGCACGATAGACATTCTTCAGCAACGCCTGAAGCACTTGTTCGGCCTCCCCGGGAGTCAGGTCGGTTACCGACGCGCCGGGACCGGAGACAGTGACCCGGGCGTATGGAAAGGCCAGGCCGCTGCCTGCCAGTAACAGCAGCAGCCCGATGGCATGATATCGAACAGACCCTCCGGTTTTTCTCTGGCGTGCCAGATGCCAGCCCAGGGGGATAACCAGCATCAGCAGCAGGGTGCTGATCAGAGGGATCGGCCAACGCCCGGCCCGCAGCTCCACACCGACATTCTCAATGGTTGGCATTTTGTACTGCTTCAGATAATTGGTCCAGGTCAGTACGGCGTCTTCCGGCGTGAGGAAACCGGGCAGGGGGCCAGCCGGGTCTGTGGCCCTGGTTGGAATTTTCCGGATCTGATCGGAGAAGAGTTCCCAGTTGACCTCAACCTGCTGGGGAATGCCCTTGGTGATGTAGGTCAGAATGATGCCGATAATGGCAGTCGAGATCTCCAGTCGTTCCGGTTTCTCCAGTAGTTGAATGCCGGTCAGCGCGACTTTGACATAGCTGCTGCGGTCCAGAATGGGTCGTGCCGGTTCGCCGTCGATAGTGACCGGGTTCCTGTCCAGCAGAAATTCCCCGATGCGTCGCTTCAACGGTTCCAGTTCGTCCACTTCGATAAACTCTTCCCCCTTCAGTTCCAGATCCATCCACTCAGCCAGATCCTTCACCCGGGTCAGGATTTCATGACGCACCTCGTAGGGTTCCACGTAAAGGAAGGACATCATGGCTGACTTGTGATGGCGTTTCAGGTTGGGATTGTCGAATTTCGAGTACCAGGGGTCGGGCCAGTTCAGCTGCAGCTTCGCCGGTTGCCCGAGATAGCGGAAATCGATCACGGGTACTGCTTTGTGATAGACGATGAAACCGATACTGGTGGTGGGACGTCCCTCTTCATCCAGGGGCGGGATCATGGTGATCGCCCCGGGTTTTTCCTGGAAATGGTATTCCAGTACCGTATACAGCACCCGCTTGTCGGCAGGAGATTCGGGTACCCGTTGACGGGTCAGGGGGTTGATCATTCCTGCATAGAGGGATTTACGATCCACCCGCAGGCGGGGCTCAACCGTCAACAGTCGTGCTTGCAGTTTTTCCCCGTCGTCGGTGACGAACTGAAAGATCTTTTCCGAAAAGTGCTCCAATCGTGATGCCAGTGCCGGTTGTACTACCCCGGCCTCTTTCGCCCAATCGTCGGGAATCAGGTCCTGGAACTGCTCGATATCGCCTACGTAGACTTCCAGGACCAGCTTGATCCGGTCGTCAAGCACATAAATTTCGGCAATGTTGGGTGCTGTTTCCGCACCGCTGAGATTGATCCAGTCAGCGTAGACTTCAGAGGTGGCGAACAGGCAGGCCAGGAGGGAGAATAGTATTTGCTGCAGTCGATTCATAACCGGTCATCCGGGGGCTGGCCCCCTCCGTGAAGTTTTACAAGCGCTGTCTCCAACCGGATTATACGCACCCGGTTATTCCCAAGACAGTTCTGCCGGGTGGGAGGGGGGCTACTGCCGGGTCAGGGCAGGTCGAACAGCAGTACGTCCGCTATTTCGCTGGCGCCGGTTATCTGAATCCCTGTTTCTTCCATAAGGGTGACGGCATCGCCTTCACCCAGTGACAGCCCGTTGATCTGCACCGATCCCCGGGCAACCTGCACATACATACTTCCCCCGAGCAACGGCATATGATGAACCGACTCACCTTTACCGAGCAATGTTCCGTACAGCAAAGCATCCTGATGAGCCATGATGGAGTTGTCCCTTCCATCCGGTGAAACCAGCAGGCGCAATCGACCACGCCGCTCCTCGACCGGAAAGTGCTGCTGCTGGTAGGCCGGTGCGATGCCTTTGCGGTTTGGCAGCAGCCATATCTGGAGCAGGCGCACGGACTCGTCATCGGAGGCATTGTGTTCGCTGTGCATAACACCGCTGCCGGCACTCATCCGCTGCACGTCGCCGGGGTGGATGACTGAACCATTGCCCATGCTGTCCTGGTGTTTCAGCGCACCTTCGAGCACGTATGTGACGATTTCCATATCGTTGTGCCCGTGAGTGGCAAACCCTCCGCCCGGCGCTACGATATCATCGTTGATCACCCGCAGGTTGGACAGACCCATGTGTTTGGGATCGTGGTATTCGCCGAATGAAAAACTGTGCCAACTGTTGAGCCAGTCGATCTGGTAGTGGCCGCGATCATCGGCGTGACGTATCTGCATCATGATCTTTAACTCCTGTGTGATTTCAATCTGTGTATAGGCAATAACTTAGTGATTCTATCGGGAATATTAAAGAGGCATTAATGGGATTGACTGTTGCACAGATGACAACAATCAGCAGCGGACTGAACCCACCGCACGGCACTCCGGAAAACTGTCAGGGAATCAGGGTGTGAGCTTGCGCTGCCGTAACCATCCGGGGTTGCGAACCACCAGATAGACCCCGAATACAGCCACCAGCATGCCGCCGATCGCCCAGGTGTTGAGTTGTTCCTGGAACAACAGCCAGGCCAGCAACGCAGTGACCGGGGGGGTGAGGTAGAAGTAGCTGGCGACCTTTGCGGCTTCACCTTCACGAATCATCACCATCAAGAGCAATATCGCGGTCAACGACAGACCGAAGACCAGCCAGAGCAGGGCGAGTATGAACTGGGGGTCCCAGGTGATTTCCCGGGTTTCAAAGCTGAATGCGAGCACAGTCATGATCAGGGCGGTAGACAGAAACTGGTAGAACGTTCCGGTCAGCAGGTGGACATGGGTGCAGAAGTGTTTCTGGTAAAGGGTTCCCAGTGAGATACCGAACAGCGCGACCAGGGCATAAATCAGGGTGTCCGGGCTGAATGCCGCAGATCCGGCACCCTTCCCACCGAGTATCAGGACCATGGTCACGCCTGCGAGTCCCGAGGCTAATCCGGCTGCCTGGATAGCGCTCACCTTTTCCCCCATCCATCCTCTGGCCACCAGAGTTGTCAGAATAGGCTGCAGGCCCACCAGCAGAGAGACCAGCCCGGCGGACATGCCGTTTTCAATCGCTGAAAAAACCCCTCCCAGATAAGCGGCATGAACCAGTGCACCCACCACCATGGAATGGGCAGCACCACGCAGATCCGGCCAGCGGCCCCGAAACAGATGGATCAGCAGTAGAAAGGCAGCCAGGGTGAGGTACATCCTGTACATCAGCAGGGTGAAAGGTTCGGCGAAGGGAAGACCGTACTTTGCACCGATGAAACCGGTCGACCATAGCAGTACGAATAGAATCGGGATCCATTTAAGCAGACTGCCTCTGTTCGGCATGGTATCGGTCTCGCTGGGACGGGGGACGGCCATAGTGCCGGAAACCGGCAGAATGTAACAGAGTCAAGCAAATCAATGGCGAATCAATGGGGTCAGACTCGATTGAAAAGCACTATGCTGTCCCTGCTTCGCTTGGGCACCGGTCCTGGGTATCCAGCCCAAGCCATTCACTGCTTTGCCGTTCATCCAGGGCAATGTCTGGATACCTATTTATTTCCGCGGCCCTAAAGTCAGGATGTATTCTTCCCAAGGATAATATCGAAATGACCGGCCAGGGTGTTCTGCTCCATGTCATCTGCCGGTTTCAGAGGGACGATCAGGCTTGTTCTGGCTGTTGCAGGAACCCGGTTGAGAAGGTAGTCGCGCTGATTGGCCGGTTCGCCGGCTACATACATCTGGGTGGTCAGGTCTTCGAATGCCCGGCTCTTGATTTTAAAGTGTATATGAGGTGCACGTCCGGGGTAGGGAACGGGGCGGATGGTGCGAAATCGAAAAACACCGTCGGCGGCCGGTTCCATTTGCCCGAATCCCTGGAAATCAGGGTCGGCTCCCAACGGTGAGTCCAGTCGGTGGTGGTAGCGCCCCAGCGCATCACACTGCCAGATTTCCACCCTCGTCCCCGAAACGGGACGGCCCCGATCATCCAGTACTTTGCCGGTCAGGTGCAGAATCTTACCCTTCGCCTGACCCGATCGGCCGGCGACCCTGACCAGGTCGTTGTCCTGGTCGAGCGGAGGTTGGTCCGGATAGAAGGGTCCCTCAGATTGAGGGGGGGGTCCGCTGAAGTCTGGGTTGTGCCGCGAAACCGGGCCATGCCAGGGTTGCTGCCAGTGAAGCACCTGCAATCAGCAGACCTCGTCGCGATATAGACCTGTCAGTCATTGTCCGGCTCTCCTGGTGTCCTTTGCTTTGATGGCATGCTGTATGTTTAGGGCCGCGGAAAAAATAGAGTATCCAGTCTTGCTCGTCTTTTGGCCCGTGTTCAGCGTTGTGAAAAGGGTTGCATAGGAAAGCTATGCGCCCCTTTGCACGCCTTGAACCCGAACCAAAATACAGCGCAATTTCTGGATACTTATTAATTTCCGCGGCCCTAAGCAAAGTAGCAGGGAAAATCCAGTTGAATGGTAATTACTTCCCTATGGAGGATCTGTTCCGGAAAACGTGGCAAATACCTCCCTGTAGACTTGGTTTTGACATCCCGGCCGAAGACACTTCCTCCACAGACCACCCATGGCGGGTAGTCTCTGGGGGCTGAGCAGTTACGTTGAATGAAGGAATTTTTAAACTTCACGTCTCAAGCTGTAAACGGGATTCACTGGTATGAAATCGTGTTCACCGCGTTCAATCGATGAACCGTGGCTTACGCAGTGTTTTGGATGGGCGGAGAATTATCATTTTACTCTCAAGAGTTTAGGGCCTCGGAAATTATGTATTGTCCCAAACTGCGCAGGATATCAGCTCAGATTCAAGGCGCAGATGAAGGCGTATATCATTGATTATGCAGCTGAATCTGCAACGCAGACGACGTCCATGGATGGACTAGATTCACGCGAGGCAGGATGCCGGTAGTGATAGCTGAGGTGAGAGACCAGTAGGATGGGATGATTCATTTTTTCCGCGGCCCTAAGGCAAGCCCGCCATTCATAACCCCAGACAGGAATACACCATGACCTACCAGGAAAAACTCGAGATCGGAACCCGAGGCCGGGGAACCTACGAGATAACCAATGCGGTCCACAGTGCCGTCCGAAAATCCGCTGTTACCACCGGTATTTGCCATATTTTCTGTCACCATACCAGCGCATCGCTGACCCTGTGCGAAAATGCCGACCCAACCGTCAGGAGTGATCTGGAGGCATTCATGGAACGGCTGGTTCCAGACGGCGATCCCCTGTTCCAGCATACACTGGAAGGGCCGGACGACATGGCGGCTCATATTCGATCCATCATCACGAAAATGGATCTTACCCTCCCGATAAATGCCGGCAGAGCGGCCCTGGGCACCTGGCAGGGCGTGTATCTCTGGGAGCACAGAACCCACCCACACCATCGAACCATTACCCTGACGATCCAAGGTGATTGACGGGTAAATGGGCCGCGAAAAAAACAATTATCCAGTTTTGCTCGTCTTTTGGCTCAGGTTACTCGGCTCATCCTGAGCCTCGCCCTTCGGGCTGGCGTGAAAATCTGTTCCAGACAGATTGTTCTGCGTTGTGGAAAAGGTTGCATAGAATAGCTATGCGCCCCTTT
>JAAELC010000502.1 GCA_024227135.1 Gammaproteobacteria bacterium | reverse complement strand
ATGCCTCGGGCACGGTCTTTACGTCTTTCCAGGATGACAGTGTTGGCGGGGATAGTAATGCGGATGGAGCTGCGACGACAGGCGAGCCTGGGCAATGGCAGGGGATCTGGTACAAGCCTGGGTCATCCGGGGTGATTGATCAGTCGACGGTCAGGTATGCTGGAGCTAATTTGCCCATTGGTCATTACAATTATCGCAATACCAATCTGTATCTGGAATCGTCTGATGTTGAGATTAGAAGGAGTGTGGTTTCATATTCAGGACGAAACGGGATAGAAGTGAGATATGAGTCAACACCTATTCTCACCTCAAACCTGCTTTCAAAGAACCAATACGGCGTATATGTTAGCAACTCAGCCAAGGAACTAATCTTATTCACAAATACCTTCAGTAAAAATTCCTCATACGGTATCTATAACCAGGGTCAAGCCCAGGTAGACGCCCGTAACAACGCCTGGGATCACCCCTCGGGTCCTACCCATGGCGACAATCCCGATGGTATAGGTGACCGAGTATCAAATAACGTCCTTTACAATCCCTGGACAGGAATGCTCGATCGCGACAACGATGGTATTGCAGATGGCGCGGATAACTGTGTGGATGACTTAAACACCAATCAGCATGATCAGGATGCCGACGGTATCGGTGACATCTGCGATAACGACCGTGACGGTGATGGGGTTTACAACCAATCTGATCCATTCCCCGATGACCCAAACGAATTTGTAGATACTGACGGCGACAATATCGGAGACGAAGCCGATCTGGACGACGATGGCGATGGTGTTCCCGATATAGTTGATAATTGCCCACTGCTTGCCAACCCCAGACAGCTAGACGACGATACAGATGGTATTGGCAACGAGTGTGATCCCACCGACGATACGCCAGTACCCGCCGTTCCCACTGACCCACTGCAGCGTGTCAGCATCAGCTCTACTGACATAGAGGCTGACGATGCCTCCGGCGCCGCAATGGTGAGCGCTTCCGGGCGATTTATCACTTTCGAGTCAGAAGCCACCAATCTAGTTTCTAACGACAGCAACACGGTCAAAGACATTTTTATTCGGGATGTTGAGCTCGGTCTAACCACCCGCGCTTCGATTTCAACATCTGGCACAGAAGCCGATGACCAGTCGTTCTCGTCTGATATTTCCGATAATGGGGTT
>JAAELC010000501.1 GCA_024227135.1 Gammaproteobacteria bacterium | reverse complement strand
TATCACTACCGGCATCCTGCCTCGCGTGAATCTAGTCCATCCATGGACGTCGTCTGCGTTGTGGCCAGGGTGACGAAAAACGGTAGAACAGCTATGCGCCCCTTTTGCATCCTCGGCTTCGTAAGCGCTGCATCCATGTACCACTTCTCACGCTTTGAATCTGAGCCATCCCGACACTACGCTTTCCCTGCTTCACTTGGGCACCGGTCCTGGGCATCCTGCCCAGGCCATTCACTGCTGCGCAGTTCATCCAGCGCAATATTGGGATACTTATCTCTTGCCGCAGCCCTAACCAGGTTAACCCTGATCAGGATTTACGCTGCATGCGTTTCATTGCGGTTAACAGACTGCGCCGCATAAGCTCGAAAGCGTTGGCGAGCTCAGCGATCTCGTCATTACGTCTGACAGCCGGCAATTCACGGCTGATATCACCTTTACTGACCGCTTTGGCTTGTTCTGTGATACTCGCAATAGGTACGAGGATGAGTCGCCGTACCAGCTGATTGACCACGATAAACAGAAGTGCAAACAGCAGGGTGATTCCACCAATCACAATCAGACTGCGTTCAATTGTGAGTCTTTGTATGTCCTCCAATGGGACTCCTACAACACTGACCCCAACCACTTTTCCCGATTGATAGCCGTAACCGCTCTCTATTCCGTAGTTTTCTACCACGTCATTCGGTGCTTTGGCCGGATCTCCATGACAACGCAGGCAGCCCTTTTTACTTATTTTTGGTGCAGAGCTGACCAGGTAATTCTGCCCGTCAATTCTACCTGCAGTATTGATGGCTTTGAGGCTGGGGTTTTCCCGAAACTGATTAAGCAGTTCCAGTTCGATTCCCCGAGCCTGATTTGCCGGGCTCAATGGATTGTCGGAGACGTTACTGATGTAGAATTCAGGTTGCTTCTGTTTCAAATACTTGGCGATGCGTGAGGTAGCAACAATACCCGAGAATGAGGGTGAGTAGAAAATCTTCTCCTTCAGGAAATGTGGACGCAGATCGGTGGCCACAAAATCCTGGATCGATTTAACCACATCAACCAGTAGAACCAAGTTGGCTTCCGCACGCGAGTATACCTGGCTTTTGGTAGAGAAGTAGATCGTCGGGGCTGCTATCAGCACCGAGCAGATGTACATGACGATGAGTGACAGGTTAAAACGTTTTGCCAGACTCACTCTTTTGCTTCTTCTCGCATTCACTGGTGTTGCCCATTTAGCAGATTGTTAACTCCTGAGACAGCAGAAGCTATCGGCGCCACTATGGATAAACTGAAGTGTATTTGCTCTAGCCGGGTAGGTCTGGGGCGTGAGAGTTCAGCCTTCCCACCGGCCGGTATAAGGTAGGATCGCGGGGATGTCAACCCTCGATTTCCCGGCAGTTTTCTGGATGCTGACGGGTTGGCGTGGGCTGGAGACACATTGGTTGCAGTAGGTATCGGAGGGCAGTGGGAGGCGATAGAATGGGGTGTGAGTTGCAGCGTACGATTTACATTGTGTTAGTGACCGGCGATATATAGTCAGGGCATCCGGGCTTCTACGAATGAAGGGGTCAGGTCCAGTAAAACTGTTGGTTGTGAGGAGTTGTTAAATTCGTGTAAGAGTAGTCTCACGCACCAAACCTATGCCTGCCCCAGCAATTTCGCTGTTAGGGCCACGGAAAAAATAGAGTATCCAGTCTTGCTCGTCTTTTGGTCCGGGTTCAGCATTGTGAAAAGGATTGCATAGGAAAGCTATGCGCCCCTTT
>JAAELC010000500.1 GCA_024227135.1 Gammaproteobacteria bacterium | reverse complement strand
TTTGTTTAAAAGGCAGGTTAATTGACATTGGGTTGATCCAAATAAGTTATTTAGTAATTCAGAAAATTAAAATATTTATGATAACTGTATAAACTTCCCCTTATTTGTTGCATTACACAGGCCCATAAGAGATACTGAAAAGTCAAAATTCGGTACTAATGGTAAGTGTATACAGGCTTCGAGCGGTGTCTCGGAGACCGCAACTTTAATAACAGAATCTGGAGGTAGCGATGGCTGTACTTTTTTCCGATGAATGGATGAAAAGCTATATGGAACAATGGAATGCAGATGCAGAACTGTGCGACGCACTGGCACAGATCGGGTTCAGCAGCGTAATCGGTTACGGTTTCGAGGGGGAAGATCAACCCCGAGGCCAGATCAGTGTAGAGAATGGCCGCGCAGTAAGTGCTGGAGCCTATACTAGCGAAGATCTGAACTGGGATATCCGCTGCAGTGATGCCCAGTGGAACAAGTGGATCAGTAAACCGCCGGGAATGATGGGGCTTGGAATGGCATTCACCTCGGGAAAAATGAAGTTCAAGGTGGGTGATTACGCTGCCATGCTGAAAGATCCCCGCATGGCGGGTCCCTTCATCAAGACCTTCAGCGTCATGGGTCGAGCCTGACAGTCAGTATCAGCCGTACCCGTTGACGGTCGTTAACGGGTACGGTAGCCAAACTACTAAAGAGGTCTGATTTAGCAGGTCAATAAATGGGAATCAAATTCCAAACGCTTTCACTGGCAACGGGCCTCTGTCTGGCTCTCACATTCCCTGTCCAGGGGCTGTCCCAGGCTGGGGGCAATGATTATTTCACTGTGCAACAGGCGAAAGGTGCTCCAACAGTCTCCCTGGGCGGCACGGTAATACCTTACAAGGAAGTGACGCTGGCCGCACAAATGCCAGGTCGTGTCAAATTTCTGGCAGGTATCGAAGGGGATGCTTTCGACGACGACTCACTGCTGGTGGCGATTGATGATTCCGAACTACTGGCCAAACGCAACTCCGCATTGGCTCAGTGGGCTAATGCCGACGCTCAACTGCGCGCAGCGGGCGTCAAATACCGTCGGGAGTTGTGGTCTCCTCAGTCTGAGTCCTCACCTGGCGGAATGGGAATGCCGAATCTGTTCGATCAAATGTTTACTGAGCCGATGGAAAGCTTCAGTGGAACCCGGAGTCGTGGGGTGGAGCGCCATGCCGACCTGTATAATTCCGGTGTTCAAATTACCACAGCCCAGAATGCATTGATGTCAGCCCGTTCCCAGATCCAGGCTATCGATGCCAAACTGCGGGATGCCAAGAGCCTCGCCCCATTCAATGGGGTGATCATGAAAAAGTATATCGAGGTGGGTGACACGATGCAGCCGGGTCAGCCATTGCTGGTCTTCGCCGACGTCGAATATCTGCAGGTCCTGGTTGATGTTCCCGCCAGACTACGTCCCGGTATCAATGAAGGCATGATGCTGCAGGCCCAGCTGGATGTGGGTAATCAGATCGTGCCGGTTCGGGTGGCCCAGATTTTCCCCATGGCCGATGCCCAGCGACACACAGTCAAGGTTAAGTTTGACTTGCCCCAGGGCGTCTCCGCTCCAGGGATGTATGCAAAAGTGCTGGTTCCCGACTTTACTGCTCCAGCGCGAAATTATCCCGTCATCCCTGTCAGCGCGTTGCGATACAATGGGAGTCTTCCCGGCGTCTATGTAATGGGCCCGGAAGGAAATCCGGAACTCAGATTGATCCGGGTCGGGGAGAGTCTCGAAGGGGGATATGTCAGTGTCCTGTCTGGTCTCAGCGAGGGTGAACGGGTTTTACGGGATCCCGGGCTGGGTGTGTCTTCGGGCTGGACGAATACCGGTGAAAAACGCTGAGCCGATGGCTCAGCATTTTTTTCTTAGTTAGGCGTGGCTGGTCAGATACGGCCACGGAGCACGTCAACTTACTCTCTTTAAGGTAAAGCTTTTAAAATGCGCCAGGAAGATCCGAATCACGGCGGCCCGGGCGGGTCGGACAGTCCGTCAGACGCTAATCTCGGCCTGGCAGGTCGTACCGCTCGCTTCTTCATCAACTCCCCGTTGTCCCCTTTGCTGTTCATCTCCATGATGATGATGGGGTTCCTTGGTCTGGTCATGACACCGAGGCAGGAGGATCCCCAGATTTCAGTGCCGATGGTGGACATTTTTGTCAATTATCCGGGGGCATCCGCGGATCAGGTGGCTAATCTCGCGATTGAGCCACTCGAACGTATCATGAGCGAGATTCCGGGTACGAAACACGTCTACTCAGCGTCCCAGCGGGGCATGGGTATGGTGACCATCGAGTTCGACGTGGGTGAAGAGATGGGGCCTTCTCTGGTCAAGGTCAATGACAAGCTTTCCACCAATATGGATAAAATCCCACCGGGAGTCTCGCCGCCCCTGGTCAAGTCCAAGGGCATCGATGACGTTCCGGTGGTCAACATAACCCTCTGGTCGAAGGACATGGACCAGGATGGGGTGGCCGATGTGGATGATGGTCAGTTGCGAATGCTGGCTCAGGATGTTTTACAGAGCATCAAGGAAATCCCGAATACCGGTAACGGGTTCGTGGTGGGGGGACGCGCCGAGCAGGTGACAGTTGAAGTGTTCCCGGAACGGCTTTCCGGATACGGTATCAGTCTGGATCAGGTTGCAGGAACCATACGCACTGCCAACAGTGAGCAGCAGGCTGGTGCCGTTGAATCGGGTAATACCCATTTTACCGTCACTACCGGCTCATTTCTGAAAACCACCGAGGATATCAGCCGACTGGTGGTCGGCACTCATAACGACGTACCTGTCTATCTTCATGATGTTGCCCGGGTGACCCAGGGGCCGGAAGATGCTTCTCAGATGGTGTCCTATTACACCGGACCTGCCGGTAGCGGTAATCAGAATGCTGCCGGGGCGCCAGCCGTCACTATCGCAGTGGCTAAGAAACCCGGTGTCAATGGTGTTACTGTCGCAGATAACGTGATTCAGCGGGTCAATGATATCAAGGGAACCCGTATACCCAGCAATGTGGAAGTGAGCGTCACACGGGACTATGGCGAGACCGCCAACGATAAAGTCAACGAGCTGATTTTCAAGCTGTTCATGGCTACCGGGTTCGTATTTCTACTGGTACTCATAGCCTTTCGGGCATTGCGCCCCGCTATCGTGGTGGTGCTGGTGATTCCGGTGGTCTTGTTAATGACCATATTTTTCGCCTGGGTGACCGGGTATACCATCGACAGGGTCAGTCTGTTCGCGTTGATATTTTCCATCGGTATCCTGGTGGATGACGCCATCGTGGTGGTGGAGAACATCTATCGCCGCTGGCTGGAGGAGGGTAAGACCGACGAGGCGACCGCGGTAGATGCAGTAGCCGAAGTGGGCAATCCCACCATCCTGGCCACTTTTACAGTCATAGCCGCGTTGCTTCCCATGGGGTTTGTCAGCGGAATGATGGGGCCGTACATGGAGCCCATACCGGCGCTGGGTTCGGCAGCCATGCTGATTTCGCTGTTCGCCGCTTTTGTGTTCACGCCCTGGTTGACGATCTCGCGCTGGTTCAGGCCGACCATGTCCTATCTGGAAGTAGCGGAGCGACGAGAGCACAAGGAAAGTGAATGGCTCGAAGGGTTTTATCGGAAACTGTTAACCCCGATGATCGAATACCCACGAAAACGCTATCTGTTCCGAATTGTGCTCTGGGGTACTTTCGCTTTGGCCTGCTCCATGTTCTACACCAAGTGGGTGGCCGTAAAAATGCTGCCTCTGGATAACAAACCCGAGTTTTCGGTGGTGTTGGATATGTCTGAGGGAACAGCACTGCCGCTGACTGCCAATCTGGCCCACCGTATGGCGGAAAAAGTACGGCAAATGCCCGAGGTGACGGCAGTACAGGTTTACACTGGTACCGCCAGGCCATTCGATTTCAACGGTATGGTGCGGCACTACTACATGCGGCAGGATCCCTGGCAGGGAGAACTCCAGGTACAGTTGCTGCACAAATCCAAACGTGACCGCAGCAGTCACGAAATTGCAGTTCAGGCCCGCGAGGATCTGACCCCGATGGCTAGAGCCGCCGGTGCCCGGGTCTCGATTGTGGAAATGCCTCCCGGTCCACCGGTACTGCAATCGGTGGTGGCGGAGGTACATGGACCGTCAGCGGACATCAGGCGACAGGTGGCAGGTGACCTGACCGGCATCTTCGGTAAGGCGGAGAGTCTGAGGGACGTGGATAACTACATGCGGCAGCCTTACCAGTACTGGCGGTTCCACGTGGATACCGAGAAAGCGGTTCGCCGGGGGATTTCTGTTGATACCATCAACCGCAATCTCTCCATGGCGCTGGGTGGCATGGTGCTTGGGGACGTCAAACAGCGGGCCGGGCATGAGCCGGTCAACATCGTGATTCAGGTACCATTGGCGGAACGTTCCCAGATTACCCGGCTGGGGGACTTACCTATCCAGTCCGAAGCAGGTGTGACGCTTCCTCTGCGGGAGCTTGGGCGTTTCGAGCAGGTCTCTGAGGAGCCGATTATTTACCATAAAGATCTCAGGGGTGTGGAATATGTCGTTGCGGAGGTAGGGGGTGAACTGGCGGCCCCCGTGTACGGCATGTTTCAGGTGCAGGATCTTTTGGCGGCTGATTATACAGCGCCCGATGGTGTAAAACTGGACACCTGGTGGTTCGGCCCGCCACCTGATGACACCGTATCCAGCATCGAGTGGACCGGTGAGTGGACCGTCACCTACGAGACCTTCCGTGACATGGGCGGGGCTTTCATGGTGGCACTGGTGCTGATCTACATCCTGGTGGTCTGGGAGTTTGGAAATTTCCGTATCCCGGCATTGATCATGGCACCGATTCCACTGACGCTGCTGGGTATCATTCCGATGCACGCGATAATGGGTGCGGAGTTCACCGCAACATCCATGATTGGATGGATTGCGCTTGCGGGTATCATCGTGCGTAATTCGATCCTGCTGGTCGATTATTCGGTCCATGAAGTACGGCGGGGTACCCCGGTGGCAGAGGCGGTTATCAGATCCTGCAAGACCAGGACCCGGCCGATCATGATCACTGCGCTGGCCCTGGTGGCAGGCTCCAGCGTGATTTTTACCGACCCGATTTTTCAGGGGATGGCAATATCCCTCGCTTCCGGGGTCATGGTCTCCACGGTGTTGACCCTTATCGTCATACCCCTGGGATGTATAAAAGCCAGCAAGTCCTTGTGTGAAGTGGCTGCGGCCGGATTTGTACCCTCGGAAGCTGTTCCCACGCTACCAGAGCCGGTGGTCGAAGTGGCTGCACCCCAAACCACTGCGTCCTATAAGATGCCATTGCTGCTGGTTATCTGGGGCAAAGTGGTCAGTGTGCTACTGATGGTGTTTTATCTGGTACGGGGTATCTTTCTATTGCTCGGACAGTTCTTCAAACGAAAAAAATCTGCGCCTCCACCGCCGCCACCGAGGTCTGCACCTCCGCCAACTTCTCCACCTCCGGCGGATACCGGGTCCTCCCCGCCCGGTGGATCGACCACGCCAGCTTCGGAGTCGGAATCGACGAACAGTTCGGCTGCCACTAGTGGTGACGAAGCCACGGTTGAGATAAAGCAACCAGCTGGCGGATCAGCAGTCGCTGGTGGTGACAAAGCCCCGGTTGAGACAGAGCAACCAGCCGGCGGATCAACAGTCGCTGGTCGTGGGGAATCCCCTGTTGAGTCGGCTGAAAACGAAAGGCCAGCAGGGCAGGGCAGGAGCGCCTCGGTACAGGAGAAGACTGCTGTAGTTGACACACCACGGCCGGTTGAAAAAGCACCGATATTACCCAATGAGAATGGGGTGGAGCCGAAACCAGAACCCAGTGGATCACAGTCCCCTGCGAAGAAAGTCGTAAGAAAGAAAGCCGATTCAACGAAGTCCCCCCCCAAAGCAAAGGTGGCCAGAACCGTGCGGAGAAAAGTCGTGCCCAAGGCTGCCCCCGCGAAATCCAATACCCAGCAGCAAGATGCACCGGAGAGCAAGAGCGACAAGCCGAAATCCACCGCGCCGGTCAAGCCCAAGATCTCGAAAAAAGGCGGGCGCAGGGGTATTCGACTGCGAAACGTGGGTGATAACGGTGGAATCGAATGAATAGCCAGGGATTGTCGTCTACCAGCCTTGGATCTGTTACCTGTTGGGAGTCATCGGAGTGATTGCATTTCAGGCTACGCTATTCGTAGTCTTGATAGTCCATGGCACCGCTGCTTTCTCAGGTGGTTGGTATCGGGGCCAGGAGCACACACCGGCCCACAGCGGTGAATGGAGTGGGCAGGCCAACGGCCGGAACTACGGTTATCCCAATGCAGGAACCGGATGGTCTGACAGGACTCAACCCCGTTTAGACTATCCCGGTCCCTCAACTTATCAGGTACCGACGACCCAGGGGTATAAGTTCAGGGCGTTGGACGATGCGCCCAGGAAAGCCGACAACCTTCCCAGATTTCGTCCCAGTACTTTCAACGGCAATTCCCCCTATTCGTGGGGCAGCACTGATGATCGATGGCCTGAAAGTTATGTGGGACCTGCCCCGGTATTTCGACCGCTGGATTCAAACGACAGAAAGAACCGACGAGGTCGGCGCTCGGGAAGCAAGGCATTGTCGGGATATGATCATACCGGGGTCCCCATGCCCTTCGGGCAGATCGATCCTGCTGCCGGGGACTTCGATTACTATGAAGGCACCGGCTATGGATATGTACCGGAATGGTAATCCGGTGTCTGGAGTATTGAAGCGGATGGATCCCATGAGTACTGATGGGGGTAGCGGAAATTCCGCTTCGGGTATCTCTGTTTAATACGCCTCAGCAGTTTTTCAGGCTGATGAAGACCCGTTCATACCGGGATTTCGCAAGAGCTCATTGTGATTCCTGACAAAAGATGGCACTCGGTAGATGATCAACCCGTATATTTTGAGGCAACTTGGGGAGCAAGGAGACCGGAATGAATTTTAAGTCCCTGAAATATCTTCTTTATTTGTTCTTTATTGGGCTTATTTCCACTGTGGTGATCGGGGCGGAGACTATTCAGTTTTCTGCCGACACCTACCAGAAGGGGCCTCAGGGCGAGGAGTATGGCCGGATCTATGTCGGGAACAACCAGACCCGTTCGGAAATGACCCAGAACAATCAGACAAAAATTATGATTGTCGATACCGAAAACCGGGTATCCCGGCTTCTCATACCCGCTCAAAAAATTTACATGGAGCAGAAAAGTAACGTGCCAAAGTCCTCTCCCGTGACCGGTGGGGAGGTCAATCCTTGTCAGGGTATTCAGGGTGCTCAGTGTAAACGGCTGGGGCAGGAAGATGTTGCCGGCCGTTCCGCGACCAAATGGGAAATGATCAACCAGTTTAAGGACAAGACCTTCAAGAGCACCCTCTGGATAGACACTGCAAGAGACCTGTTATTGCGTCGGACCACTGATAATGGCGAGAGTATCGAACTATCCGTGGTTGGTCCTGATACCCTGGGCGGGCGCACCGTGGAAAAATGGAAAGTGGCTGTAGAAAAGCCTGGAAAACCTGTGCAGTATTCTTACCGCTGGTACGATGCTGAGCTGAATCTGGATATCAGGGAGGAATTAGCCGGCGGTTATGTCAGGGAATTGCGTAATATTAAACTGGGTCCACAGGATGCCCGCTTGTTTGAACTTCCAGCAGGCTATACGAGGGTTTCTCCCCAGCAACAGCCAGCACGGCGTTAGGGCCGTTCGGCTGGACTCAGTCGAATGCTGCATCAGGCGATTGGAGTCTTTTTGACTTGCTTGGAACGAACTTGCTCTCAGTAAATCTATCTGGCTGGTATTGTTCTGGTGCACTGATAATATCCCATTGATGGACCACCCGGGATACTGGGAATACAGTCATTGTCTTTACTGCAACGCTATACCGAACGGTGTTTTTTTCGCTCATTTCTAAGGTACTGGAAGACTGGGACTGGCATTTCTTCGCAACGGGTTCCTTTAGTGGCTTTCGGTATTGAAGACAACAACATATTTTTAGTGGGATCCACATCATGATTACTGTGGTTGGCAGTTTAAAAGGAGGCTCGGGAAAGAGCACGGTTACGTTTAATCTGGCGGTCTGGCTGACCATGGCAGATCTTGACGTGAGGGTGTTGGATCTGGATCCCCAGGCAACTTTGCGGGATGTCGCAGAGGTAAGAGCGGAAGAGGGCTACAAACCGGTCGTTTCTGTCAGAGGCAAGAAGGGTTTGGATCCGAAAAAGTTCCAAAAAGCGGATGAAGTGCTCATTGACGTTGGCACAGCCGGTATTGAGGAAATGAAGCAGGCTATCCAGCTGGCAGACCGAGTATTGGTACCGGTACCTCCTTCTCAAGCGGATATCTGGTCCACACAACGTTTTATTCAGTTTGTGGAGTCGCTTGGAGTATCGGATGATTTACAGATACTCGGCTTCATTAACCGGGGCGATACCCATCATGCGGTGAGAGAGACCGACGAAGCCGCTGCTGCTTTGGTTTCCCTGCCAAGAATCAAGTTTGTAAAGCCAAGACTTTCACAGCGTACTATCTTCCGGCGTTCTTTCAGCGAAGGATTAGCGGTATTTGAACTCAATGGGCGGTCCAAGGGTACCAAGGAGTTCAATTCGTTGTGTGCTGAACTCTATCCACAGCATGTACGCTGAGTCTTGATGAACTAAGGGCCGCGGAAATTAAGAAGTATCCAGAAATTGCGCTGTATTTTGGTTCGGGTACAAGGCGTGAGAAGTGGTGCATGGATGCACCGTTTACGAAGCCGAGAATGCAAAAGGGGCGCATAGCTTTCCTATGCAACCCTTTTCACAACGCTGAACCCGGGCCAAAAGACGAGCAAGACTGGATGCTCTATTTTTTCCGCGGCCCTAAGGTGTGGGTTGCTCGATGCAGGTGAAAATGACCTGGTTCGACTGCCTCTGTCGCAAACAGGCCAGCATCCTCATTCAGTAAAAAGCCCGACGGTATACCGCTGGGCCACTGAAGTAACAGATAACGGGTGACCAGGTTATTGTATGCCTGGTCTCCCTCCCGATAAATTCCAAAGAGGGAGTTTTCGGGTACTTACTACTATTATGAAGTAATTAGGGGAGATGTAGACAATGAGTTTGATTAGAAACCTGTTCGCTCTGATCGGGGTGGTGGCTGTCATCGCGGCCGGGGTAATGTTCTATAAGGTACAGGGCAGCCTCGCAGCATTCGATCCTGAGGCCCCCAGGGTTTACGGAGAGCTGGCGCAGAATGTTCTAAAGATGGGGAACGGGGCAGACGCTACGGTCTGGAAGTTTCCAGTGGAGGAAGGGCTCTCAGCGGAAGAAGTGGAAGAGACCATGAAGTTCGTCGCCAATGAGCATAATATTTCCAACGTGGGTGAACTGCCTCTTTACAAGGATGTGGAGGCAAAGAGTGGGGAAAAGTACCGGTTTGTAAAGATCTACATGTTCTGTAATTCGCTCACGGCCAAGCAGATGCTCGACTATAACGATGCATTCTCTGCTTATCTGCCTTGTCGTATAACGCTGGTGGAGGATCTTAAGGGAAAACTCTGGCTTTACGCATTGAACATGGATCTCATGATCTATGGTGGGGAGCCATTACCATCGGCACTCAAGAAAGAAGCGCTCAATGTCAAAGAAGTCATCCTCGATATCATGAAACGGGGTGCTTCCGGGGATTTCTAGGAGTCTGTCCGAGAATAGGGGCCGTAGCGAGGGAAAACTGGTTTGAGCCAGATTATTTGATCATTTGAGGCGAATATTGGGCATATTTAACGAAAATGATCGGAGAA
>JAAELC010000499.1 GCA_024227135.1 Gammaproteobacteria bacterium | reverse complement strand
GAGAATACCCCCGTGGGTGGTCTGTGGAGGAAGTGTCTTTGGCCGGGATGCCAAAGCCAAGTCTACAGGGGGTATTTGCGACGTCTTCCGGAGCAGATCGCCCATGCGGGGTGAGTGGATACGAGAAAAATACGGTTTCTGGGGTCACCATGGATTGACAGTTCGTGGTTCGACCGCTATATTCTCCGCCCTCAAGGCTACGTAGCTCAGACGGTTAGAGCGACGGACTCATAACCCGTAGGTCGGCGGTTCAATTCCACCCGTAGCCACCAATTTCAAAGATCCGACGAATCTAAACGTCAATAAGCTCGCGATTACGCGGGCTTTTTTGTTATGTTTGGGTACATCCGCCTCATTTGCCGGGCGGTCAGGGAGCCCCCATGCGGATTGTAGAAGTCGTCACAGATGCCGATTTTGCAGATAGCCTTGCCGGGATTGCCGAGCATTTCCAGGCGACCGATTTCTGGTGTGGGGTAGTTAACGAGGATGGTCGGCGCAGCTTCAGGTTTCTGGTAGCGGACGATGCCCGGCAGCAGATCGTGGATGCGCTGCAGAATCTGTTGGGAACCGATGAAACCAGCCATATTGTTATTCAGCCGGTGGATGCGGTACTGCCCCGCCGATCGGATGAAGATCAAGAGGGTAAATCCCGGAAGGTGGTGGCTGCCACTCGGGAGGAGCTTTACAGCCAGATCTCCAAGGGTGCGAGGCTGGACAGCAACTTCCTGCTGCTGACGTTTCTGTCCACCATCGTTGCTGCGATCGGTCTGGCCGAGGACAATGTTGCCGTGGTGGTCGGAGCCATGGTTATCGCACCTCTGCTGGGCCCGAACATCGCGCTGGCATTCGGTGCTTCCCTGGGTGACAAAGTGCTCATGGGGCAGGCATTAAAGACCAATCTGACCGGGTTGGGCCTGGCATTGGGTTTTTCCATTATTATCGGATGGGTCTGGCAAGTGGACCTGACCAGTAATGAAATCGCCTCCAGGACCTTCGTTGGGATTCCCGCGGTGGTTCTGGCGCTTGCATCGGGGGCAGCGGCGGTACTGTCCCTGACTACCGGTTTGTCTTCCACCCTGGTCGGAGTCATGGTGGCCGTGGCACTGTTGCCTCCCACGGCGACGCTGGGGATACTACTTGCCAGTGGTCAGCCCCAGCCCGCTATTGGGACCGCGCTGTTGCTGGCGGTCAACATAGTTTGTGTCCTGCTGTCGGCGATGACCGTTTTTCTTCTCAAGGGTATCAGGCCCCGTACCTGGCTGGAGAGAAATCAAGCCAGGCAATCCACGGTCCTGCTGCTTTTAATCTGGGCTTCACTGCTGATGGTGCTGGTCACCGTCATTCTGGTCCGTGGTTCGCTTTTGACTGCATAACCATGGGCCGGCCAGTCAACGGTTTGCCCCGTTGCCGGGGCTTCCACCGGACGAAAGCCGGGATCAGAGCCTGGCCCGTCTGTCTCTCCAGGCGGACTGGAAATCAAAGCTTGGTGGTGACTGCTCACCCCCCAGAAATTACCCCCCATGGGTGGTCTGTGGAGGAAGTGTCTTTGGCAGGGATGCCAAAGCCAAGTCTACAGGGAGGTATTTATGACGTCTTCCGGAACAGATCGCCCATGGGGGGTGAGTAGACACGCTTGGTGAGAGATACAGACCAGCCCCGAATCCCTCGGCAGGAGGTCAACTCAGCGAACGTGCTTCAACGTGCCGTTGAGCGCCTTTTTAACCGCTTTGATGACCTTTTTCTGGTCTTTCTTTTCCGGCACCAGGCGTTTTATCCTTTCGGGGTCGTAGGCGACCTGTGCTCTGACACATACCGTCTTCTGGTCCCCGTAAGTGGCCCCTTTCATTCCCTGCAGTTGCTTGGAGGTAATGTCGCAGGTCTGGTAGAGCGGCTCTTTGTTGAAATCCAACGCATCATTGAAGTCTTTGTCGGTGGCCTCGCCCACGATAAGGCTCTCTCTGAAATCCTCCAGAATGTCGTTACTGATTGCACCCGGCCTGGATACATACAGCATACCGATGACTTTCTTGGATGATCCGGCTATTCGATGGGTGCCCGCTGCCACTGCTTCTGCGGCATCGTACATGGTCTCAAAGCTGATGGCGTTCTCCAGATTGGGTTTGTATCCACTGTCCTCTTTCACAAAACTGGTCAGAGTTACATAAGCGCCCGAGCCATCCACGATGGCCAGATGAAGATCTTTTTTACCCTCTATATCTTCCAGATCATCGATGTCCAACTCTTCGTGGGCTTTCTTATTAATCAGAAAGTATACCGCTTCCTGATGGGCGTTATACACCTGGAGCCCTCCGGGCAATCCTTTTGCCTGGGCTAGTCCGTCTGCCTGCACGATGACCAGAGGCCATTCACCGTCGGTCAGTTGCTCGATGTTGTGGAGTGTACCGGGGCTCTCATTGATCGCCATTTCCACCGGTGTCTTGTCATTTTTATAGCGTTTATCAAACTCAGATCCGATCTGGGTCATCAGGGTGTAATAAAACCCCCCATCGGAGCCTGATCCTACTTCTATTTTCGCCGTTTCAGCAGCGAAGGGGACAGAAGTTGCAAAAGCTGAACAAAGTGCAGCGGTCAGAACAATTCTCTTCATCATTATTCCTCGTAAATCCATAAGATACCTAGAAACGACTTTGTGGTTACCGCGGAGAGCTTTAAAGTCGCGAATAGGCTAGAGATGGTACTGAAATGGTCAAACTTCAAGTCTGAGCGACCAACCGGTTGCTTCAGGTCAATCCAGGACAGGATGATGCCCTGTTGTGGGGCAGGGAGCAGGATGGGGTGGGCTTAGCTACTTAGGGCCGCGGAAAAAATGATTCATCCCATCTGGCTTGCCTTGTTGCCCAGCGTCCGCGTTGTGACAAGGGTTACATAGAACGGCTATGCGCCCCTTACCACGCCTTGAATCTGGACGAAAATTCGGCGCAGTCTTTGGGCAATTATTCATTTCTACGGCCCCAAGTC
>JAAELC010000498.1 GCA_024227135.1 Gammaproteobacteria bacterium | reverse complement strand
TGGCAGTGGCGATAAAAGGCGCGGATTTCACTACTGATGGCATTGGCCTGTTCATTCAGGGTGTGGAAGATAACACGCCACTGGTTGCTTTTCACGCAGATCGGTTTCTCAATCCGGCCTCGGTCATTAAACTGGTTACCACGGCTGCCGCCCTGGATTTACTCGGACAGGGATACCGTTGGTCCACGGAAGTGATGCACACCGGCAATATCGAAGGGAATACCCTAAATGGTGATTTGTATTTTCGTGGTAACGGTGACCCTTATCTGACTCCTGAACGTTTCTGGCGCCTGCTGAATCGGATTTCCATTCACGGTATACACCGCATCAAGGGTGATGTACTGATAGATAACTCTTACTTCGAGCCCGGTAAGATAGACTATGCTGCTTTTGACCAACAACCTTACCGAACTTACAACGTTGGACCTAACGCAGTACTGGTGGGTTTTCAGGCAACAGAGTTCCATTTTGACATAGACGATACTGGGACGGATCAGGGGGTAAAGATAACCCCGTTTCCTGAGTCCCCCAGATTACAGATTATCAACCAGGTGAAGCTGGTAAATGGCCGCTGCAACGCCTGGCAGAAAAGACTGTCGTTGGGGACGAGAAACAATGCAGGCATGCTTGAAGTGACCTTCACCGGGAATTATGCGCGGACCTGTAACAAACGGACGCTCTACCGTCGTGTCAGTGGAACACGGGATCATTACCAGCATTTTTTCATACCCCTCTGGAGCCAGTTAGGTGGCAGTG
>JAAELC010000497.1 GCA_024227135.1 Gammaproteobacteria bacterium | reverse complement strand
CAGCCATTGCAGCCATCAGAGTTATGTTGCCTCCTATCCTGACTTGCTCTATGATCGCTCCTTTGGTGTTGACATTGTGCCTCCCTATATTGCGACCAGTTTGCCGTGACAGAGGAGGAGTTGAGACTTTTCCTGGCCTGCTGACTTTGTTCTAGGGCAGTGATATGGTCATATTTTTGCAGAGGTCGATGTACTGAACAGTGTGAAGGAAGGCTTCCTCTGTGTTGTTGTCCCACAACACAGAGTCATCAATTACTTTGGCCTTCCTGGGTATGTCGATGGTGATGTCATCGTATGCGCGGGTGTACGCGTCTCCAGCTGCGTGGAATCCTTGTGGCGTACGAAGGTATCTGTAGCGCCCCCATTCAGTGATGAATGTGGTGCAGTCACGGGTGCTAGGGGAAAGGGGAAGTGCATGATATCCATTCCAGGCATCGAGTACAGTCTTCTTTGTGTTGGGTGGTACGGTCGATGCTTGTTTGAATGGGGACGGTGTGTGGTGGGTCTCTCTGTACGTTGCTGCATTAAGGGTTTGTAGGTCCACTGTCCTGCGGGGGCTTCCATCCTTTTTTCTGACTACGACCATTCTGGAGCACCATATGGTTGGGGTGCCTTGGGGTACTCTCTCTATGGTGCCCAGGCGGACGTCTGCGTCCAACTGTTGCTTGACCTCATCCTTCCAGTGGTGGGGTACTGGGATGGGTGCATGGTGAGCCTTGGGTTGGGCATCAGGTTTAAAGTGCACATGGAGGGGTCTGCCAGTCATTACTGGTAGTGTCTGGTGTTCGCACATGTTGAATGCTGAAGACCGGTAATGTGCCAATATCCATGCTTCCATATCTTCATTCGATGCAAACTTCAGTTCTGCGGGAAGTGATGCTGGTAGTGGTGGCGGCTCTGTGCGGAGGGGGCATCCACATGCAGCCGTCCCTGTAGGTGTGCTGACGTGGCGTCCTTCCACTTCATTCGAGGCGACCTTGGAAGTGTGGGGGAAGGTTGCTGGTATGATGCCCAGTTGTATCTGTGCGCTCTCAGAGAGGTATGCACCTGTTATGTTATTGCATACGTACATCATGACATTGGTGTGTGTATCTCCGTTCTGCAGCCTGACTAACATTGCTCCTAGTATGTCCAGCCTGTCGTTAGTCGCACCCAGGAGACTGTGACTTGTGGGGATGAGGTCGTCAGCGTGCAGGCCAATTTTGCGCATCATATCAGGATCGCAGGCACATGTCTGGGCTCCAGTGTCTGCTAGGAATTGCGCCTGGGTGGTGCGTATGTGCCTACTCCTCTTCAGGCTCATGGGAGAACCTACTGCCAAGTGGGCATCTGGAAGTGCTGTCACTGACAGGTTCAGCGTGCGGGGCCTTTTTGGCGTCTGTGGCACAAAACGATCACTGCTGGCACACCATTCCATGTAGGGCAGGGCCTCTCTCCAGCCGCCGGGTGTAGACACTGGTGATAGAGATGAGAATCCCAGCATGAAGAGGTGACTTGACAGCGATCCTATAGAAGCCTGTGAGGGTGCTGTGTCTGCCTTGCCGGTCGGTTCAGGGTCCTTTTGTTGTTGGCGTCCCTTACACATGGTGTGCGAATGGTTCTGAATGATGCATCGGGAGCACCTTATTCCCCAGTTTGGGCAGTGGGTTTTCAGTGGGCGTCCGGTTCCTCGGCCGCGAGCTTTGCTACCGCAGCCATTGCAGCCATCAGAGGAATGTTGCCTCCTATCCTGGTTTGCTTTATGATCACTCCTTTGGCATTGACGTTGTG
>JAAELC010000496.1 GCA_024227135.1 Gammaproteobacteria bacterium | reverse complement strand
GTGCCTGAAGGGATTCGAACCCCCGACCCACGGCTTAGAAGGCCGTTGCTCTATCCAGCTGAGCTACAGACACATAAGCGGGTGATGGGAATCGAACCCACATATCTAGCTTGGAAGGCTAGTGTTCTACCATTGAGCTATCGAGGATTATTAAGGTTTGTACCTTCAAAACTTCATACAAATCCGATTTGTTTTTCTCCGTTATTAACCAGATTAAGCCCTCGACCTATTAGTAACAGTCAACTCCATGCATTACTGCACTTCCATCTCTGCCCTATCTACCTCATCGTCTCTAAGGGGTCTCTCACTCTTTCGAGTATGGATATCTCATCTTGAGGGGGGCTTCACGCTTAGATGCCTTCAGCGTTTATCCCTTCCCGTCTTGGCTACCCGGCCGTGCCATTGGCATGACAACCGGTCCACCAGCGGACGGTCCATCCCGGTCCTCTCGTACTAAGGACAGCTCCTCTCAGATATCCTGCGCCCGCGCCGGATAGGGACCGAACTGTCTCACGACGTTCTGAACCCAGCTCGCGTACCGCTTTAATGGGCGAACAGCCCAACCCTTGGGACCTACTACAGCCCCAGGATGCGATGAGCCGACATCGAGGTGCCAAACCACTCCGTCGATGTGAACTCTTGGGAGTGATTAGCCTGTTATCCCCGGGGTAGCTTTTATCCGT
>JAAELC010000495.1 GCA_024227135.1 Gammaproteobacteria bacterium | reverse complement strand
GCGCAATTGTAGAGGCGGGCAGAGGGTTCCATGACACTGTTTCTTCGCAGAAACAGTGGACGGCGAGAGGATCAACAACGATACTCTTCACACGTAACCGTTCACACCCCCCCGCTGATTTTACCCCCATTCACCCAAAGCCTATCCCATAGATAATCGCCCGGATTTTCTGTGTTGAGGGAGTCCGTGGCAGGCGCACCTCATGCCTACACCCTTGGATTCGAAAAAAAGCTAGACAAACGAGATTCCGTGTGAAACAATCACGCTCCATGATAGCGCAGATCGAAATAACAGACGCTCACATCCTTCTCCTATTGGCATGAAAATCAACGATCACGATCTACGCCAACTGAATGAAGAGCGTCTACAAGCGCTTCTAGAAAAGGATTCTGCTGCGCTATTGCAATTGACTAACCGTCTTCTCGATGACCTGAAAGAGGCGCGTGAGCGCCTGAATCAAAACCCATCCAACAGCTCCCGCCCTTCCGGCAGTCAAGATCCCTGGTTCCGTGCTGGAGATGATGAGAGCACGGGAGAGATGGAAGAGGATGATGAGGGCACGGAAGAGGATGAAGAGGAGGAAGACGACGGTTCGGATAGAAAACCAGAAGAGTCAGGTAGCGCGTCCCCGGAGAAGCAAGAGTCGGACGGCGACGAGCCACCGAAAAAGAAGACGGGGAAAGGCCGCGCTTCCAAGCCGAAAAACAAACCGGGAAAGCAGCCTGGTGCCCAGGGATTCGGGCGCGCCAAGGAGCTAATCGTCAATGAAACCCTCCACCATTATCCCGATCAATGCGCTATCTGTGGTGACCCCCTGAATCCTGAATCGGCCGTTGCCCATAATGGATTTTATACGATTGAGTTGATCCTTGGTGGACCCGAAAAACCCGGTGTGACCCTCTGGGTCACCAAGCAGATCTACTATACGATAACTTGTGCATGCCGACATGAAACCAAGGAGATGCCCTATCGTGCTCCGCAGGACGAGGGGGAATGGAAAGGAGTGGAACTCACCGCGTGGCGCCTGGCCGGTCCCGGTCTGTGTGCCTATATTACGTGGCTGCGCTTTCGGATGCGCCTGCCGGTACGAAAAATACGGGAGTTTCTGCAGGAATCCTTTGGGCTCTCTCTGGCCGACGGCACCATCCAGAAGTGCATCATGGAAACGGCGCGTGCCAGCGATCCGGTCTTTCTGCTGATCCTGGCCTGCCTGCTCGATGAGTCCCTGATGCATGCCGATGAGACACCGCACAAAGAGGCGGGAGCGCCATTATGGCTCTGGACCTTTGTCACGGCATCGACCGTGCTCTTTGTGATCGGCCGCCGTACCAAAGAGGTCTGGAACACGATCGGCCTTTTGTATGCCGGCTGGCTGATGTCCGATGGCTACCGCGTATACCGGGATCACCAAAAAAGGTTACGCTGCTGGGCGCATCTGATCCGTAAGGCAAAGGGACTGGCCGATACGTTTACACCCTGGATTCAAGGTTATGGCATCCAGATACTCGACATCATGGACACCTTGATGGATGGCGTCTATAAGGCCCGGGAAGGACCGGGCGGTAGCATCAAAGCAAAATTTCAAGGCGAACTGAATCGCTTGAAAGCGCTTTGTGAAAAGATGGCGAGATCCAGTCATGAAAAAGCCGGCAAACTCGGGAGAGAATTCCTGAATGACTGGGACGCGATCTTTCGCGTACTGGATCATCCAGAGTTGCCTATGACCAATAATGTCGCGGAGCAAATGCTTCGCCATTGGGTGATTTTGCGCAGGATCAGCCAGGGAACCCGAAACAAGAAAGG
>JAAELC010000494.1 GCA_024227135.1 Gammaproteobacteria bacterium | reverse complement strand
TTGATGATCGATCTGGATGATTTCAAGAAAATTAATGACACCAGGGGTCATCTTTTCGGAGACGACGTTCTAAAGAGACTCGCCACGATTCTGGCCTCGATCAGCCGGGAAGAGGATGTGCCCTGCCGATACGGTGGTGAAGAGTTCATAGTGGTTTTACCCGAGACCAATGCCAGCGGTGCCCTGAGGTTTGCCGAGAGACTCCGTTCCGAAATGCGAGGAGATGTGTTTTTCCGCGAAAACAAGATCAGTTACAGTGGGGGGGTCGCTTCTTATCCTACCAACGGTGCGACGGTCGAGAGTCTGTTGAATAACGCCGACAAAGCTCTGTACGAGGCGAAGTTCTCGGGCAAGGATTGCTACAAGGTCAGTACCTGGACTTAATTTCCACGGCCCTAAGCAGCACAATCCAGCAACCGATTTTATCCGGTTGCTATCGGCGGAGGCTGTCCAGGATGATTTCTTTCACCCTGATAGCCCCTCGATCCCGACCCCCGTCCTTTACTCCATCAGTATGTTGAGGATGGTGACGACCCCCAATAGACTCTTTTCATTTGACGCGGGATCTCTCGGGCTGGTTCCATTTTTGAATTCCTTGAGGTTGCTGTCACCGTCGCCGTCGGCATCCTGCAACCCATCATCCGGATTCAGCGTCTGGAATCCCCAGGTTTCTTCATAGCCGTCCGGCATACCATCGTCGTCATCGTCTTCGTCATTGACAGCCGGGTAGATGAAGTCAGCAAAAGGGGTTGAGGAAACGTTGTCCATATTTCCCATCGTATCATTTCCACTCAACTGGCTGAAAAACTCGCGAAAGCTTCTCACTCGGTAACGGTAACGCACACCTTTCTCCAGTAATCCCAGGGGTAGGCTGAACGAGGGTGTCTCCGCGGGCAACCGGAACAGTTGCTCACCCTGTTCGTCATATACGTGTAAGCGGTAAAATGCGGTACCTGAAACCGCGTCCCAGGTGAATTCGATTGTTTCGCTGTGCAGGGATTCCGTCAGGCTGTCAGCGATTGGGAAACCGATGGGAGCATTGAGCAGTTCATCGGTGATGCTGGCCGAGTGTCCTTCGTGGTCCGTCACGATGAAGGTGTAAGTCCCGTTTTCTACTGGGTGGCTGGAAAAACCCTGGTAGACGGCGCTTGTTGAACTGACAGTATGGTCTATGTCGAGAATCTCCTCGTAACCTGTGGGTAATACCACTTTAACCTCGGCGATGTTTCCGGGTACCCCCTGGCGATCGTGCACCCGCACCCAGAAGCTCGGCCTGATACCGGATTCCCCATCTTTATAGGTATATACACCGCCCCCGTCTAGATGCAAGGCTGGCGCATCGGATGTTTCATCGTTGGTGTAGAAACGATAATAGTCATGGCTGGAAATGGGCGTTCGAGTGTAGTTGTCGATACTCAGGGGGCTGGGTTTGTCCCAGGCCTCCACACGATAGCGGTATATTGCGTTGGGCTCCAATATCCCAGGGGGCAGGGTAAAACTGGTTTCTTCGCCGGTGCTTCCGCGCCAGATGGTTGAACTGTTGTCGATGTTGTAGATACGCACCCGGTAACGGCTGGCACCGGGTACCGGATCCCAGGTGAACGTCGGTGTGGTATCGGTGGTTAAATTGATACGGGTTTGCAGCACGATATTTTTGCTGATAGCGGGGTAAACCGGTCCACTGTGCACGTAGTCAGCACTATCAGTTGTACCTTTCGTTTGGTTTGTCGCGGTAAAGCTCATGGTTTTGGACGCTTCATCCCAAGTGATACCCATGGTGACCAGATCACCCACATCGGCCGCCAGCAGATCACCCTCCTGAAGCACTGCCCACTGGTACGTGCCCTGATGGTTCAACCACTCATTGGCAATCCTGTAATAGACATGGTCTGCATCATAGGACACAGTGGCCCAGGTATCGGAGTTACTGCCTGCATTGAAGAAGGAACCGCCGATTCGAGCCCTGGCCCGGCTGTCGCTGTCGCTGATGCTGTTGACGGTGATATCTGAGCTGACTGAATTGATGGGTAGAGGGACCGAAAAGTTGATGCTTGCATGTCCCCGGCCTACCGAGTCCCGTACATCCAGAACCAGGGCATTTCCGGCGATAGTCCCGTTGTTTACCCATTTCCATAAGGCAGGGTTCGGCTGCGAGCCATCCGCCTGGCTGAAGGTATCGTAGGGCTGACCGTTTACATGAACATTATCGAAAGATGCGTTGATATGATGTTCGATGTTGCTGGGGGTAAGTGAGGCTTCGTCCGGCCCGTTCAGGGGATCGATATCCACTTGCTCGGTAAATGAGGTCTGGTTGCCGTCGGGGTCGGTGACGGTGAAGACGTATTCTCCCGAAGCAGGTATGCCGCCCCCCGTCCAGAGCCAATAGTTGGCTCTATCCGGGGCACTGGCGTTGTCGAAGTCCATCATTTTGACATGCTGGCCGTCGGGGAAATTACTTCCTTCTGGCGCGGTGATCGTCACCTGGTGGGATGAGCCATCGTAGGCTACGCCGTCTCTATCGACGATGGCTACCGAAGCCGCAAAGGCGTTACCGCCGGTCCAGGACAGGCCGTTCCAATTGTACGGGTCGATGGCCGGCAGGGCATCGTGGTTATCCAGAACAGATGGTACGGTGACATTAACCCAGTCACTTTGGACTCGGTTCTGAACCGTTTCGAAACTATCACTATCGGTAACCCGTACTCGCCAGCGGTAGCTTCCACCAGGGGACAGTGTACCCGCAGGCAACGTGATGAAGTACATTCCAAATTGACGTTTACTGGCAAATACCCGTAATCCGGTGGCATTGTCCTTTATTTCAAAACGGTAGTAGAGGGGAACACCGGGTAGTTCCACAGGTTTCCAACTGAAGCTGGGGGTTTTAGAGTCCAGTACGGTTGCTTCCGGGGGTGAAAAGCTTGCGGTATCCGGAATCGGGAGGCTTCGTATCACGTACTGATAGTCAGTGGACACGACCGTGCCTTCGGCCGTAGTTGCTCTGAAGGTATGGACCCCCAGCTCGGGGGAGTCTTTGCCGGAGCCATAAAACTCCTGGAATATCGGATCCCAGATCAAGTCGATCATGGTATGGCTAACCGGCGTTTCGACGGTGACAGTAGTAAAATCGTTCGGCAGTGTACCCTGATAGCCAGAAGGGACGAAGGAATAGTAGGTGCTGAAGCTGCCGTCTGAGTGATGCTTGTTCATAACCGAAGCTTTGTGGGGGAAACCGAATTCAAGAGCCATATCGATATCCACCGTGGTGGAACCTGTGGCAACTGAAACAGGTGTAGCGGCAGCCCAGTCCTCAGTGTCATCGTAGTATTCTGCGACGAAATTGATCCCGGAAGTGCTGGTAACCTGTATCCGGTAATCCCCGGAAGTAAGTCCATCGAGGTTGTAGTCACCCTGTACATCCGTGACAGCGCTACCGGCCCAGTACCCATTAACGTGGTGGTAAGCATTGACAATGATTTCCGGGATGGGTTGCCCGTCATCGCTGCGGGTTATCTGGCCTTTGATCCCTCCTGCCGATGCTGAATGAGGAACACCCATATAACTCAACAGGAATATGACGGGTATGTAGCGAGCTGCTGCAAACAGTACGTTCATTATTCTAATTCTCTTCGGCTGTGTACGGGACTTCGGTAAGAGTCGATGCTTTCTATGGCTGAGGGACATCGGGTCCATTAGATTATCGTTTCATCCTTGAGTGGGTTCGTTAGCGATCGGATGTACTAAAATTCTGCATGGGCAAGAGTGATGATCACGAAGCAAAAACTATAGAGTTTACTCATTAAAATTACAAAGGTTTTTGCCTGTAGCCGTTGACCGTGTTAATTCAATCGGGCTGCTTCCTCGTCACAGTAGTCGTAACTACTCACCCCACACAGGCAATCTGTTGCGGAAGACGCCGTAAATACCTCCATGTAGGCTTGGCTTTGGCATCCATGCCAAAGACACTTCCTCCACAGACCGCCTATGCGGGGTA
>JAAELC010000493.1 GCA_024227135.1 Gammaproteobacteria bacterium | reverse complement strand
ATGGAGGTGCTTATGAACGAACTGATCACTCACCCAAAGGGTGAGCAGCAGAATGGGGCATTAATACCCATATCTGGACCGGTGGCAGTGGATCCCTTCGGTGGTCGAATCCATGTGGAGTGGGATCCTCAGGCAGCGGTGACGCCGCTGGGTCAATTACCGTTCTTAATCGAATACCTCAAACTCGCTGGACTATTCGATGCATGGGCAGGAGATTGCCCGCTGCAGTGGACCAGCCCGAATGCCCCCCTGAAACGGGACATACTGGGAACAGTACTGCTGTCAATCTTATCCGGGCATCAGCGCTATGCGCATATTAATCGGTGCCGCAGTGACGGGGTCAATCCATCGTTGCTGGGCATGGAGAAGGTAGCCAGCGAGGATTCGGTGCGGCGTGCATTCCTGAAATTGGATGAAGCGTCCGGTGTGAGTTGGTTACACCTGTTTAAGCAGCGTTTGACCAAGAACGTCAAGCGAGCCATTGAGCGACTGATGCAAGACGATAAATGGATGGATGCCGGGCGAGGTTGGCAGTGTGCCGAGACGAAGCTGCAGCTTCAAGGCTGGAGTAAGGCGCGGCGCGTCGTGATATTGCGACGCTCGATCAAAAAGGACGTCGTCATGGTCGACCAAAGGGATTGCGGCCAACTCAGGCTGGGATTTACCGAGCTGAGTGACAATATCACCCTCTATGAATACGCTGTGTTGGTGACCTCACTGGAACAGGAAATTCTCACCATCGCTCAGCTTTACCGCGACCGGGCCGATTGTGAAAATGACTTCGACGAGTTGAAAAACCACTGGGGTTGGGGTGGTTTCACCACCCAAGACCTCAAGCGGTGCCGGTTCATGGCGCGGACCACCGCCTTGATCTACAACTGGTGGAGTCTGTTTGTTCGCCTGGCCAATCCGCACCAGCATACAGAAGCCATTACCAGTCGTCCCCTGATGCTGCAAGCGGTTGGAAAACAAACTCGTCATGCGAATCAGACAAAGCTGACACTCACGAGCGCGCATGCCGAGGCCGAGCAGATCGAGGGCGATTACCGATTTATCGCAGCCTTCTTCCACAGCCTCCGTTTAACTGCGGAGCAGTTGGTTCCAATCCAATGTTGGTGCTTGATCCTGAGCCAGGCGCTGATCAAGTACCTGCGTGGGCGTCAGCTCAAACCTCCGGGCTGGCTGCTCGCACCGAGTTGACGTTCAGGTGCGTCAAAGTAGGTAATAATTGGAGGACAGAGATGCTCTCTGAGGGGAGTAACTGCTCCTTTTAGGATAATCAATGATATGCGCTTTCATCTGCGCCTTGAATCTGAGCTGATACCCTGCGCATTACGGGACGATACATAATTTCCGAGGCCCTAAAGTACTTCCGTTAAAGCTTCCAGACATTTCCACAAAAAACCCAAGCTTCGATTTGTACCTGTACTCAACCGCAGTAGACTGATGCCTGCCTTTGCTGACGTAGTAGTTTCCCAGTTTTTCGGTAACGAAGCCGCCTTCCCCGTTTTCAAAATCCAACACTGTAACCAACTTGTCCGTGGGATAAGAGTTGAACGTGCAGTGCACGTAAAACACAAGCGGCCCGTGCATTATGCCATAACGAGAAAGAGGCGATGGGAGAATCCGACACCCACGGCGTTCATAGAAATTCAGGTAACTGCTTACCCCCCAGAGATTACCCCGCATGGGTGGTCTGTGGAGGGAGTGTCTTTGGCATGGATACAAAAGCCAAGCCTGCATGAAGGAATTTACGGCATCTTCCGCAACAGACTGCCTGTGCGGGGTGAGTAATTACAAATTCAGAATAGATAACCGTCCCACATCATGGTCATCGACGATTATGTTCGTGATCAGATGGCCGCTGATGACGAAAAAGACGTCGACGTCAACAAAGCCACCCTCGAAGGGATGAAACCCGGCATGAAACAGAATCACCGTCAATACGCCAATGTCCTCAATCCGTCGATGTCCCTGCGATATTGCGTCTCCTTCGACCAGATACGGAATTTCACAGTGAAATCCAGGGATCAGAGCACATTTCTTGCTAAGACTTGCACCAGTTGATCTCTACGATCTGTTTGTCACAACCGAATTCATGGGGGAATCAGGTCGAGGGATAAAGCAATCGGTTGCTCAGTAGTCGTGGACTTTACAGAAAAGGGCTTTTATCATCGTCTCTTACACTCAATTAGGATATCTGCTTCGATGCTTCCGACATTCATCATCGCGGGCGAGAGAAGAAGCGGTACTACGTCTCTTTACTCTGCGCTGCAAGTACATCCGGAGATCAACCTCTATCCAAAATCCGAGCTCAACTATTTCGTTGAACAGGAATTAAGTGGACGCCAATGGATCGATGGCGAGCCGGATTCTGCCCGCTGGGAGGAGACTCACAGCATCGAGGAGTATTCGACCCTTTTTAGCGACGGCGGTGCTGGAACGGCGGTGGGACATAAAGGAGCCGATCTTCTGTTCTGGAAGCCTGCCCAAACGCGCATGATGCGTTACGCTCCCAATGCACGAATCCTCATTACGTTACGTAACCCGGTGAATCGAGCCTGGTCGCACTACTGGAACGAGGTGGGAAAAGGGCGCGAAACCCTCGAGTTCGACAATGCCCTTCAACAAGAGCAGCAGAGATCGGCACGCAGCGCATTTGCTCGATTTCACCTCTCATACCGCGCCCGAGGTTTCTATGCCGACAGCCTTCGCAGCTTCTTCAAGGTGGTACCTAGAGAGCAGGTGCTCGTAGTGACGCTCGAAGAGTCACGGATACATCGGCGTGATACGTTGGGCCGTATATACACTCATCTGGGTGTCAACCCTGAGCTGGGTCTCGAGGGCGGAGAACAGCGTCGGAACGTAAACTGGACCACAGTACCTCGACCCTGGACCCGCAATCCCCTGGTAAGGCCACTGGCATCAGCCTATACGGCGCTCGTCCACGCGATCGCCACGCCACTTACCCGGACCAAGGAGCAGCGCCACAATCTGCGCCGTCTGTTGAAGACGCCCGTCCGCCATCCCGCGAGCGGAATCCTGATGCCGGAAGAGACCCGGATTCGTCTCACAGAACTCTATGCGCCTGGGATAGAGGCTCTGGAAGAACTGTTGGGTCGTTCCTTAAAAGAGTGGAAATATTAGTGGCGAATCGTATTCTCGCTTTTCTGTACAAGCTCGACGCACTGCGCAGCAGACGTGGCCCATACAGGTTTCTGATCCGCCGCTGGGGCAAAGTTACAGACGTTAACCTTGCCGCTCGTGTACTCGAAACCCAGTGCTTCGAGCGCCAAATCGAACCTGTTGCGCTCCCCGTGGATTCTCTGCGCTCACTTCTGGTGCTGGCTCCGCACCAGGATGACGAAGCCATTGGAGCTGGTGGAACTCTACTCCTTGCCCAACGTGCTGGTGTGAAACGTGATGTCCTCTTCGTGACGAACGGCTGCTCGAAGGGAGCGACCTCGTACGCTGCAACACCCGATGAGGTTGTACGCATACGTGACAGCGAAGCGGAGGATGTATGTACAGAGCTCGGTGCAGGACTGCTTCGTCTTGGTATTGCGAACTCTCGGCCAAGGCCCGGTCTGGCCGACCTGGATCGACTGGCGGAGATTCTTGATACACTCGACCCCCAGGTTGTTCTGGTGCCATGGCTGCTGGACGGCCCGGCCCGCCACCGGATGGTCCACCACCTTCTCTGGCTTACCAACCAGCGGTGTGGACTGCGGAATTTCGAGGTCTGGGGATATCAGGTTCACAATAGCCTGATTCCAAACGGATTGGTGGACATCACAGCTGTTGCGGATGCGAAGCGGGCACTGATCGAGCGCTATCGATCACAAATCAAACACGTGCGCCGCTACGATCACATTGCAATGGGAATGTCAGCTGCAAACGCCCGCTTCCTGCCCGACTACAAGGCTGACCCGGTGGCTCGCTACGTGGAGGCTTTCTTCACATTACCACTGCACGAGCATCTGAAGCTCATTGAGTCTTTCTACTTTCGCGACTGGAATCAGACCTACCGCGGTGTGCGGAATGTCATCGATGGCATGCACACGCTACATAAAGCAGTGGTAGGAACCGCATGAAATTCAGGTGTAGGTGACGTGGTCAAGGATTTTGTTACACCCAGTTAAGCCGCTTTTTTCCTCTCTGACAATTGCCATTCAAAATCATTAGGACTCATGTAATCCAGGTAAGAATGCAATCGCCAGCTATTATAAAACATGGAAATATATACCAGTATGTCCTGCTGAGCCTCGT
>JAAELC010000492.1 GCA_024227135.1 Gammaproteobacteria bacterium | reverse complement strand
GTCTCTTTTCAGTGTAGTCGACTTTCTTCCACCACGTTGGCATCCGGGTTTTAGTTTCCGGCTCAGGTGAGGTTGAGTTGTCTGCTCGATTACATCACTAAGGACAGGGGTAAGAGATCTGTTATGAGAATCCACGCCGGGGTATGATTCGTACCCACAATCTCAGTAGCAATGGTGGCTTATCAATGTCCGATGTCTCTCAGGTCGAATCTCAGCAGGTCGAGGCCAGGGCGCTGCGGCGCTCTGCATGGCTCTATCTCTTCATGGCATTACTGGGGGGAGGGTTCGCCTATCTTTCCGAGTCCGAAGCAATACTACTCGACGGGGTCTATTCTTTCATTTCGCTGTTGATGACCTTTGTGGCACAACGGGTTTCAAGGTTGGTGCAAACCCCTTATACGGACCAGTTTCATTTCGGGTTCGCACACTTCGAGCCGATTCTCAATGTTATTCGGATTCTGTTGATTCTGGCGGTTGCAATGTTTGCGGCGATTTCAGCGGTTATGGCGTTGCTGAACGGTGGGCGTCCTCTGAACGCTGATGCGGCGGTTTTCTATGGTGTGCTTGCCGCGACAGGGTGTCTGATCATGGCCTGGGTGCAGGGTCGGGCGTCGAAGCGTGCAGGATCCCCGATTCTGGCCGTTGACGCCCGAAACTGGCTCGTCGACGGCGTGCTGAGTTCCGGAGTGGCCGTTACCTTTTTGGTGGCTTTTTTCATGAAGGACAGCGCATACGCGCATTGGGTACCCTTTATTGATCCATTGCTCGTTATCACCATGATCATGCTGCTGTTGCCCGTGCCACTGAAAACCTTTGGTGACAATTTGAAAGAGGTGCTGCTGACAGCCCCCGAACCGGAACTGCAGTTGAAGATTCGTGGATTGGTAGAGCAGGCATATGATCCCGGTGAGGATGGTCGAATCTTTGTACGCATGCTGCCGGTAGGACGTTTTATGTACCTGCAGGTTCACGTGCTGTTGTCGCCAGATTCCCCCAACACGGCAATCACCGAATACGATGGGGTTCGACAACGAATTCATGAAGCAGTGAAGGGCGTTCACCCCCGTCTTTCGTTAGACGTGATTTTCACGGCGGATGAACGCTGGCTCTGGATTGATAGTATGTCAAATTGATGCCGTATGGATTTGTGGCACTTACCATTTAGTTGGCCCGTCAGTTGGCCAGTCGTTGGTTGGTCCGGCTTGGTGTTACAGGAAGGTTTCCATGGGTCGTGACCGATTATGCTGCTACTTTTAAAGATGAGCATTCAAAGCCAGTATGAGTAATCAAAGCCCTTCACGAGATAACTTCAGTTATCTTACGATTGCACTTGTTGTATTGCTGTTATTCAGTGCCGCATTCGATCAATTCTGGACTGGTACCGGTGAGACCATCATGGAGGCTGCTTTCGTGCTGGCCCTGATCGCCGGTGTCTGGAGTATCCGGCGGAAGCGTCATTTCTACCGTGGTGGCATTGGCTTGATAGCAGGGATCGTTCTGGTTTCGCTGGGTGCCTATGTATTAGAGTACAGCGGACTGACTGTGGTTCATCTGGTGATTCTGCTCAGTTTCTTTCTGCTGACTGCATGGGTGGCGGTTCGGCAGGTCGTTTTTTCCGGTCGTATCGACGAAAATTCGATTGTGGGTGCTATCTGCATCTATTTGTTGCTCGGAATGATCTGGGCGATGCTGTACATGTTGATGGAGCACCTGGTCCCGGGTTCATTCAAAGGATTACCCGAAACGGACAAAGCTAGAGAAGTGGATGCTTTCCTCTACTTCAGTTTTATTTCATTGACCACCATGGGATTCGGAGATATCACACCGACTCTGCCCCTGGCTCGTTTTCTGACCTATATGGAAGGTATCGTGGGTCAGTTTTATCTGGCAATTCTGGTGGCCAGCCTGGTCAGTGCCCACCTGTCGGAGCAGCAAAGCCAGGATTAGCGCCTGGTGGATGGTCAGGGATGTAGCAACGGATATCCCAACCGTATGGGGCTAATGCCGGGTTCTCCACCCGTGCGGGTGCGACCGGTGGGATACTGATTTCCTGCCGCGGCCCTGATCTTGCCCGCCTGTCAGGAGCATTTGGAGTCGCCACAGTTCAGGCAGGTCATGCAGCCATCCATCTGGATCATTGCCTTGGTATTGCACTTTTTGCACAGTTGGGCACCATCCGGGAATCCGGTGTCTTTTCCGGCGTTGTCCGTCTCAATGGATCGTTCGTACTCGGCACGTTTTTCATTGATGAGCGCTTGCTGATTCTCGTCGGGGCCATCTTCCTGCAGCATCCCTATCATGACCAGGTGACAATGTATGACGTCACCGATCTCCGCTACCAGGGAGGGCATGTATTTGCCACCCTTTTTGAAATAGCCACCGGATGGATCGAAAACCGAGCGCAGTTCTTCCACCAGGAAGGAAATGTCTCCCCCCTTTCGGAAAACCGCGGACACGATTCGGGTCAGGGCTACAATCCACTGGAAGTGATCCATGTTCTTGGAGTTGATGAACACCTCGAACGGTCGGCGTATTTCGTGGGGTGTGCCCCGATTCAGAATGATGTCATTGATGGTCACATACAATGCGTGTTCAGACAGGGGGGTCTTTATCTTGTAGGTGGAGCCGAACAGCATCTCTGGCCGGGCAACCTTCTCGTGCATCTGTACGATGCTTTCATCCACTTCGGGAGCCGTGCTGCTCTGATCCTGTGCCTGCTCTTCCCGGGCGATATCGTATTCAACGATTTTTCGTTCGATTTTAATGCTCATGGTTCCAGACCTTTGTGTTTACGGCCGTTTGACCGGCCGTCAGGTGTCTATGTCGAGGGTCGGGCAGTGGCCCGATAGGCTGTTAATTACAGCTTGCCGTAGTAACCCTCTTTAAGGGCGTCGAAGAGATTTGCGGCAGAGTGTATTTCGCCGTCGTACTCGATGTTTTCATTACCCTTGGCTTCGACCACGGAACCGTCGTCCAGAGTGAACCGGTAGGTGGTATTCGACAAGTCTTCTTCTTTGACCAGCACACCCTGGAACGCTTCCGGGTTGAAACGAAAAGTGGTGCAGCCTTTCAAGCCTTGCTCATAGGCGTAGAGATAGATGTCCTTGAAAGAATCGTAGGGGTAGTCTGTGGGTACATTGGCGGTCTTGGAGATCGAAGAATCTATCCATTTCTGGGCGGCAGCCTGCACGTCCACATGTTGCCGGGGTGAAATCTCATCCGCTGACACAAAATAATCAGGCAGTCGTTCTTCCTCAGTCTTCCCGCCTGGTGCCGCTTTCGGGTTGGCCAATGCACGGTATGCCAGCAGCTCAAAACTGAACACGTCCACTTTCTCTTTGGATTTCTTACCCTGACGAATGATGTTTCTTGAGTAGTGGTGGGCGAAGCTCGGCTCGATGCCGTTACTGGCATTGTTGGCCAGGGAGAGGGAGATAGTGCCTGTAGGTGCAATGGAACTATGGTGGGTAAAGCGGCTGCCTGTTTCTGCCATGTCCCCTACCAGTTCCGGGTCTTCTTTTGCCACCTGCTGCATATAACGGCTATATCGGCTATGAAGCAATTTGCCCTTTATTTTGTCACCGACTTTCCAGTCGTCTACCGCCATTTCCGGACGATGGGCAAGCATTTCTGCAGTGACGTCAAACTCTTCCTCCATAATGGGGGCAGGTCCTTTCTCCCTGGCCAGCTCAAGTCCGGTACGCCATCCTTCCAGGGCCAGTTCCCGGGTAACACGTTCGGTGAACTCCAGAGAGTCTTCGTCCCCGTATCTCATTCTCATCATGGTCAGGGTCGACCCAAGGCCCAGATAGCCCATGCCATGCCGACGCTTTCTCAGGATCTCCTCACGTTGCTCGGGAAGTGGTAATCCGTTGATTTCGACAACGTTGTCCAGCATGCGGGTAAATATGCCGACTACCTGCCGGTATTCCTCCCAGTCGAAGCTGGCGTCCATACTGAAAGGATTGCGAACGAATCGGGTGAGATTGATTGAGCCGAGCAAACAGGCACCGTAAGGGGGCAGCGGTTGCTCTCCGCAAGGATTGGTAGCCCTGACGTTTTCACAATACCAGTTATTGTTCATCTCGTTGACTTTATCGATCAGGATGAACCCCGGCTCGGCATAGTCATAGGTGGAGGACATGATCACGTCCCAAAGCCTGCGAGCACGGATCGTTTTATAGATCTTACACGCCACCTTGCCGGTGCCATCGGTAATATAGCCATTTTTATAGGGCCATTCCCGCCAGACCATCTGCTCCGGATCAGCGGGGTCCACACCGTCTGCTTCGGCTTCTTTCCGGGTTATGGGAAACGCCAGATCCCATTTACGTTCGGCCTTGACAGCTTCCATGAATTCTTCGGTAATCAGCAGAGACAGGTTGAACTGCCGTAGTCTGCCGTTTTCCCGTTTGGCGCGGATGAAGTCCATGACGTCGGGATGACCTATATCGAAGGTCGCCATCTGCGCGCCCCGGCGACCGCCGGCAGAAGAGACGGTGAAGCACATCTTATCGTAGATATCCATAAACGAGAGCGGGCCTGATGTGTAGGCCCCGGCACCGCTGACGTAGGCACCTTTGGGTCGCAAAGTGGAGAACTCATACCCGATACCGCATCCTGCTTTCAGCGTCAGGCCGGCTTCGTGAACCTTACCCAGAATTTCATTCATGGAATCATGAATGGTTCCCGAAACTGTGCAGTTGATGGTGGATGTGGCGGGTTTATGCTCAAGAGCGCCGGCGTTGGAGGTGATTCGGCCCGCGGGAATGGCGCCATGGCGCAGCGCCCAGAGGAATTTTTCTTCCCATTTTTGTTGCAGTTCGGGCGTCTTCTCGGTTTCAGACAGTGCGCGGGCGATGCGCTGATAGGTATGGTCCAGATCCTGGTCCAGAGGCGTGCCATTTTTGGATTTGAGTCGGTACTTGGTATTCCAGATGTCGTGGGAGGCCTCCTGGAGGGGGATCTCAGTCACTGTAGATGGTACGGCTTTCAGATGAGCGGTCTTCATTCTAGGGCGGTCCCTCGATAGCTGTCGTTATTTGCTGTGACGGGCGAAATACGGCGCATGCCCGGAAATAGTGGTTTTAAACTATCTTGGTGTCAGGTTGTATTTATTTTTACTTAAAACACAAGATATAGTGTTTCGATGGTTGAAGGTTAGGCCCAGATAGGCAGGCTGTCAAGCTTTGCTTTACTCTATTAGT
>JAAELC010000491.1 GCA_024227135.1 Gammaproteobacteria bacterium | reverse complement strand
CCCCAAATTCGGGAATTTATTCCATGCACGGTCCTAAGGGGCTGTAAAAACAGTTGTCATTGCGAACGAAGTGAAGCAATCTTCAGTTGTTCATCATCGTTCGCTGCGAAACAAGATAAGGAAGATTGCCGCGTCGCTGCGCTCCTCGCAATGACGGGGGGGTTCAGATTAAGAGAGTGCTTGTCGGGTGAGAGCTGGGTTATTTCAGAGGAGTATGCCCCTGAAACTCGACTGCGTCTTTAGCTGCGTTGCCTGTCTGATTGATACTCATAGGCCCAGCGAAAGTTCTGTTCTTTACTCGCCATGGTGAATTGGTAATAGCCGGTCTGGTTGGGGTTTATATGGTTACCGGATTTCAGGTCGGTCAGTTGGGAGTTGGCCAGTATTTGGGAGGGGCCGTTCCAGGAGAGGGTGATTTCACGGCCCGGGGTGTCGGTTTTGATGGTGAAGGCCCAGTTGCTGGCGCTCTCCATAGCGCGGTAATCGGTGGCGTAGTCACCGGCTTGGTTTTTCCAGTCGGGGTGGGGAAATACGATGGTGAGGTAGCGGCCGAATGGGGGGGCGAGTTCTTTCAGGTCGTGGAGGTCGTAGCCGCTGGTGGAGTTTGGGAGTTGGCCGAGTATGTTGTTGCGGTCTTTGAGATTTTCCTTTGTCGCTTCGGCGGTCAGGCGCACGTACCAGCTTTTCTGTTCCGATGCGCCCGCGGTGGGGATCAGCCAGTCGAGTACCTGGGTGAAGAGCGAGTTGTTTTCTTCCAGGGGGCTGAACTCGGGCCAGGTGGCGGCAGCGCTGTTATCGAGAATAATGGATGGTGCTGCAGGCAGAAGCAAGGAAACACCGGCGGCCTTGGCTTTGACCCAGATGCTTTCGTTGGCATGGATGGTGCCCTGGCTGCCGGGGGTGATGTCATCGTAGGAGTCGTAGCCATTACCGTTGTATTTCCAGAATGTTTTTTCCATCAGGCCCTGGGCGAAGGCTTCTGCGGGACTGTAAAAACTGGTTCCGGATCTAACCCGGACATCAGTCCAGTTGATGCTGTGGGGATACGGGTTACCCACGATATTCCAGCGTTCGGTATCATCACCGCTGGGGCCAATGAGGGAAATCTCATAACAGCCGTTGGGGCATTCGGTCATACCGCCTCCCACTGGAACCGGTAAAAAGTTGGCTTCGGTTCTGGTGCCTCCCCAGGGTGAAACATAACCACCGGGACGGCTGATTATCCAGTAACCAGCGGTCTGATAACCCGGGGACTGGTTGAGCGGTTCATTGGGGGGGATGGGTTCATAGTCATCACCATCAGCGTTACGCCGAAACATGACCCAGTCGGTACCATACGTCTGATCGGCCATGTCGTAACCAAACAGTTGGATGGGGGTTTTCTCATCGGGTACCTGGCACGCCAGTGAGATCATGACCCATTCGTCGGGGGGTAGCTCGATGCCAAGCCCGCAGTCGAAACGGTTTATGTAAACAGTACCGTCAGGGGGATCTCCCGCTGAGCCGGTTAAAGCCCCGGGTGCACCGGCGAACAGGGTATTGCCGGAAAGCGCGACGGAATGACCATAGTTCTCCGACGGCACCCCTTGGGACAGTGTGGGTGTCTGTTCGGTCCAGTTATCACCAGACCGGGTAAACAGGTAGATAGCACCCGCATCCTCCGCGCCGTGGAGGTTGGCGCTGACAACTGCTTTGGCACCCTCCAGGAATACCGAGTAGCCAAAACCGGCACCGCTTTCCTTGTCGGATGCAACCAGTTTTGTCTGCTGAGGCCAGGACTCTTCCGGATTTGCCGGGGGGGTGGCCGGCCGGGTGAAGAGGTAAGCGACACCGGTGTCGACAGCTTCCTCTTTGCCATTGTCGGCACCGACCAGAATGGTATCTTCACTGACGGCCACGCTGCGGCCAAACCCATCGTCACTGGATCTGCCCTCGACGGGGAGCAGCTTTGCCTCCTGCTGCCAGGGATCGCTTCCGGCTCGGGTGAACACGTAGGCGGCACCTGAGTTCGAGAGGGAAGCCCCCTCGTCATCATGGCCGTAGGCCCCGATGACAATGGTGTTTCCTGCTATGCCGACGGAGGCGCCGAAGGCGTCACCTTCGCTACCATCTGACGGTGTGATTTTAACCGGGGATGACCAGACGCCACCCGAGTAGGTGAATACATAAGCAGCACCCGACCCCTGGCCGGCCAGACTGGGCTGACTGATTTGATTGAGTGGATCGACCGGGACAGGGGTTTCGTCGTGGGGGGCGCCGACCACCAGAGTGTAGGTGTCGCCATCTCTGGCAATGGCGACCGCGCTGCCGAATAAGTCGGACGCTTCCAGGTCAGCGGCTGACAATACCAGGCTATCGGTGATCCCGCTGGCATCCCATCGAAAAACATAAACCGAGCCGGTATCCAGATCGCCGTCTTTTTTTGCGCCGACCACGATGATGTTGCCGATGACGCCCACGGCTGAGCCGTACATGGAACCTTCGGGGATTCCGGAATCAGGGACAAGCGCTCCACTGGGAGTTGCAAGCCAAGGGGCGGGAATCCAGCGATCTTCACCGGTGGTTTCGTCGTGGGAGAGGACGTAAACATAAGCCGCTCCCGTAGGGAAACCGGATTCGGATTCAACCTGGGGTGCGCCAACCACGGCTACACCACCTTCCACGGCAACAGCGTGGCCGTTGAGATCGGGGGTTGGATCAGGGCCAGTCGGAGCCGCGATTAAAGAGGATTCGATCGGCTCTATGAGCGGAATTTCAGCGATTCTGACACCGAACACGAACGGTCGGGAAATTTGACCATCTGGACCGGCACCGCCGGAATATGCACCATCGAGCAATCCAAACCAGCTAGCCAGCGAGAGAATACCACCTGGTACCTCCCGAATCTCATACTCCAAAAAGCTTCCTTCAAACAAAATGCTGTTGACATTCATCACCGAGTCAATTGAGTTCCTCTGATCCACCAAAGGAAATGTCACCAATGGCGTTCCTTCGATTTCAAATCTCGGTGCTACACCCGGCGGAAATGTACCCGAACCGGGAGGCAACTCATTGACAACACCGAAAATGACATCGACAGGCAGTTCTCTACTCGTGCCCGGGCCGATAAAATTAAGGATCGTGAACTTCCCGTCAACTTCCACGGGTGCACCACTTGGTGTGCCGATACGATAGTGGCTTCCGTCAGCTATCAGCCAATCGAAGAGCATCGTATAGCGGTTACCGTCCGGGTTCCTGAGACATTCATTGTTTGGGCAAACAAGAGAAAAACCGGTAATATTCAACTGCCCTGTCCACTGAAATTCGTGGAGCGGTTCGGCAGATGCGAGACCCGCAATGGCGAGAGTAGCTCCAAGTAACAGCCCTTTCATTTTGATTTTCATTTGATAATCTTTGTTATTGTCGGGTGGCTAGCGTGGGAACTAAGGGCTGCGGCAAGAATAAAATCCATCATCCGGCGCTCATTATCAGATCGGTCTTAACCATAACCCGGTTTTTTCGGCCGAGCAGTTCGAGCAGAATCATGGCCCGGTGGTCGCCGTTGGTTTGCTGGAAAACGCCTTTGATGTCCTTGAAGGGGCCGTCCAGGACCACGACCTTCTGGCCGGGTTCAAACTGGGGTGTGCCGGTGCTGATCAAACCGGTTACACGATCGGTGCGGGAACGAAGCAGTTCAACCAGGTCACCGGGCACCGTAGCGGGTTCTCCGGTGAACCGGACCATGTTGCTGACACCGAAGGTGGAGCGAATGGTGGCGGTGCTCTGGATGCTGACATCCATGTTCACGAACAGGTAACGGGCAAACAGGGGGACGGTGCAATCCTGCCACTTGCCTCGCTTGCGGCGCTTCTCACAGGTCAAAGGTAAATAGGTCACGAAATCCTGGCGCTGCAGGTTCTCTTCGGCCATTAACTCTTTGTTGGGTTTGGTGTATATCGCGTACCACTGTTTCATAGCGTTTTTTCTACTTCTGGAAAGCTAAAACTGATTGGTTTTCTATCGATAGAGCAATACTCAAAACGACCAGCATAAGGGGTCTTTGCTCAAACCCTGTCAACTGGCTATCGGTTTGTTGATAAAGTTTCGGGATAGCGAAAACAGGTGAATGCACTGTCACCCCGGGCAATGGTTTCGCTGTGCCTGCGGCATTTTCTCCGCAGGCAACTGTCCTGCTTCCACTCCTCGATTCTGCGGTCGTTGTCCTTGCTGCGGGGAATGAACTGACGGATCTCCAGCCGGTCCTCCTCGTTGACGGTGCGTGCCAGGATTTTGATCAACCGATGCATGTCGGCAATTGACCAGCATTCGATTTCCGCAGCCGCTCGCTTGGATTCGGTCAGGGGGCACTGGTAGCAGAAAAGTATAAAGCTCCTGTCCCTGGCTTCCTCACCCAGTAGTGACTGTATGATCGGCCCGGCATCGTCCGGATCGAGATTACCCACATAGACACTGCGAGCCCCCGCCACGGTCAGCCCTAAATAACGGTGGATACGCCGCAACCAGGGAACCAGCCGCCAGATCCGGCTGACCAGGAAAAAATAGATGGCGAACATGCTCAGGAAAGCGAAAAAGCCTATGGATTGGGGGACATCGCTCCACAGCATCAGTACACCGATGGCAGCGAGCACAAACTGAATGGCGGCCATCAGAAAAACAATCTGCCTCACCCGGAAGCCGGCATCGATCAACAGATGATGCATATGCCCCCGGTCGGCCTTGAAGGGGGATCGCTTCAGCCAGACTCTGCGCAGCATGACCGACACCGTGTCGATCAGGGGTATGGCATAGAGCCAGAGTGCAGTCACCGGGGCGATGACCGGATTATCTCCCTGTGACAGGGCAATAAACATCCAGGCAAGGGTAAATCCCAGCAGATTGCTGCCCGCATCCCCCATGAAGATGGTAGCCTGCCGTTCTGTTTTGCGGGGAAAATTGAAGACCAGAAACCCCCCGAGGGCTCCCAGCACGGCGATTGCAAGAATGAAATAGTGGCTGTCGGCCAGATAACAGAGCAGCGCGAGAAAAGAGAAAACCACCAGGGACAAGACCCCGGCCAGGCCATCGATGCCATCCACCATATTGAGGGAGTTGATGGTCCCCAGGGTTGCAAACAGGGTGAGAGGCAACCCGAACAGCCCCAGCACCAGCAGATCCGAACTCACCAGATATCCCAGGTCCACCAGCAGCACCCCACCCCAGTAGACCATGATCAGACCGATGAGCCCATGCATGGTAAACCGGAGACGAACACTCAGGTGCACCAGATCATCGAGGACACCAACGACCAGAATCAGCGACAGTGCAACGATCATCGCCGAATGATCGAGTTCGGTTGAGGAGGTCATGCTGCACCAACCCAGTTGGACGGCCACCGCAACGAAGATAGTTATTCCGCCGATCAGCGGCGTCTGGGCGCTGTGCTTTTTTCGGCCACCCGGCTTGTCCACCAGGCCAATACGCCTGGCAACTGGCCTGAGCACCTGAGCGCCCAGCACCGATACGATAAAACTCGAAAAAAAAGTGTTCACTCCAAGCATCATCCCCATCCTTACCCTTTCCCTAATCGTCAGCCATCTATTCCTGCATATAGCGGGCAAAACTGACTCATTTACGTATGTGCGTACGACTTAATTCTATCCACGACCCGTACATTGCCCCGGCAGCCCAAAGCTGGCGCGGCAGCGAAATGCTTTTAGAGTGGTGGGACGACCAACAGTATGCGTTGGATCGCCAATAACTACGATCAGGGACAATCCCATGATCGGTAAAAAATGCTGGAGTTCATTCAAAAGGCTGATGTTGCGCCACTGCAGGTACGACACCAGGGAGATGAGTATAAGAGCACCAACACCGGTTAATGTACCGATGCTGTCGTTGAATCGAGCACCTGGCCTGCTCCCCGGACGGGTTTGACCGGCAACTGGTTTCCCAGCCGGATCAGCCCTCACCGAGGCGACAGGCCCCATCAAAAAAGATAAGACCGTCAACATCCCTTCTCCCCTGCCTTATTCGCGATTCAAGGCAAACGCTCCTTAGTATTAAAATTCCCTAATATCGAAAAAAACTACTTATAATCTTTTTAATCTATTGATCCACCGCTTAACGGCTTCTATGCTCCGCTTTGCTCCCCAATTTCAAAAACCGGGAGGCGCGGATTTTCTACATCGACGTCGGATTAGCAATCTATAGCCAGAAACCCGCCTCCGCGGGCTACTGGCCAGTCCTTTCAATTGAGTTCCTCATTTTGAGAACTCGCACAAAACATTAGTCTTTACAATGCTTTATGCTAAGAAAGAATCCCCAGAACTATCTTCCTGATTGGTAATCAATACCCTTCTTGGAATCTACCCCGGTCGATATTAACTGGACCAGAAAAACAACGGTTATTCAACCCTGGAATTTACTGAGTTTGATGACCCTTAGGATATGCAGGGTACCCTGACTCTCAGCTGGCGCTGGCGCTTACCGCCAGCAGACCTTCCTAACCCCCACCTGACTGTTACCCTTTGGATGAAAGTGTTGCGGAATCAGATCGGAATGGCACTTAACTTAAGCTTAAATGCCCCGTCATTGCGAGCCCCTCACCCCGCTGCGCGGTCACAAATCGATGAGGAACTGTAGGTTAAGTTCTTCAAGAGCGTAGCGTGGCAATCTCTATTGTCGTGCCGGGATTCTGGAGATTGCTTGCAATGACGACTTTTTGGATTGAATAGGTGCCATTAGGGTCAGATCGCAGTTAATTGATCAAGGTTGGCTAGACCGTCCCTGTCTTCTTACTGGCAGGCAAAACCTGTTTGATTGAACCGCCTGGATCTACTGAGTGCTCCATCTATACACAATCGATGGAGCACTCCCTGGCCACTGTCAACTCCGCTTGGAGAAACGGTAGACACCGACCATGCCCAGCATCATGAGCCAGAGTGCGGGGGGTGCAGGCACCGTCTGGGTTACCCTTGCATTCAGCTCGTAGCCGTTGATAATTCTGCCATCCTTTGTAAAGGCTGGCGGTCGACTTCCATCCAGACCATCAAATATGGCATAAAACGGATCAGTCTGGTCACCTGGGGCTCCAAGATAAACCACTGTAGAATCGTAAACCAGTAAACCAGCATCAGTAAGGATCCTGGTGAAATCGAAACGTGAGTTGTACCCGGGGTCTGTGATAGTCAAAGAAAGGATCGGGTTGGCCTGGGTACCGAAAGTTTCGGTAAATGGAAAATTAGGGTTATTGATTGGATCAGGACCAAGAATTTCAATCTGACCCGGGCCAAATACACTGAGCAGAAAATCGGCGATTTCTGTAATAATTGTGACTGGGAGCGCTTGACCCGTCCCCACGAGATCCAGACTGCTACCCGGCGCCACCGTCAGCGGTCCATTCGGCGGGGTTGGCAACGGTACGCCAAGCGTAGTCTGGCTACCGTCATTGATCGTCCACCCCATTGTCATGGTAGTAACGTCATTATCAGTATTAAACATTGCCTGGTTTGGTCCAATGGGCGGGAGGCTTGGGTCGTACGGCACAGGGGGTCCAACAAGGGGACCGGGGTCGCTGATGTACGGAGAAAAACCGGTTATTGTCAGGTCTCCCGACCAATTCCATGTGTGAATGTCCACCTCAGCTGCTTGAGCAGAAACAGAACAAAAAACCAAGGTGGCACCTGCCACCAAAGACCCTAAAAGCTTTCTCATTATGTATCCCCTGAAACGATTTCTTGATTCCATTTTTGGGCACACCTGCAGCGTCGAGCAAGCCACCCTCCCCAAAGTCAATTTAATTCCATGCAAGTATTATGCCTGCTAAAACTAATGTTCTGTAAAACCGAAAGTTAGGAGGTTTCCGACTATGTGATATTGGGACTACTCCACACGAAGTGTAAAATATACTGACAGATTCAAGGTTAATGCGTGGTGCATAGAGGGGGTTTGTAAGCCCATTCTTACACCTGCCATCTCCCGGCCAGGTCAAAGTCTGGAATATTCGGCACCATGCTGGATTCTGCGGGATCACCTCGGGCGATCAAAAACCTTCCACCATCAGCCTGCACCGATGAAACGGATGATCAGAATTCATTGGGGGTGTAGGGGTGCATCTTGTATCCTGTCTTCGAGGGCCATTCTGAGCGTGCAGGGTCCTTTGTGTTTTAAGCGCATTCAAAGCGCCTCAGGTACTGCCTGAGTCATTGAAAAACTGGAAGTGATGAGCCATTACCCATGAAGTTTATCCCACCCCTCCTATACCGATATTCTGATCAGTTTGCCCTCAGCCTGGCAGTGGTCATTGCCATTCTGTCGTTGATGCCTCAACAGAGCCTGGATCACGTTTCCATGGACGACAAACTGCAGCATGTATCGGCCTATCTGCTGCTCGGCTTTTTTGCGGGTTTGTCCAGGCAGTCACTCCGCACCACCCTCGGGACGCTGGTGGCAGTGACCCTTTTCGGCGTTCTGCTCGAGTTGCTGCAACCCTGGTTCGGGCGGTTCTTCGAAGTGCGGGACCTCTACGCCAATGCCCTCGGTGCTGTTATGGGAAGTTTGCTGGCCTATGGGTTGAAGACCCTGTCCGCCAGGCAGGGGGCGACATAGCCGCTGCTGGTTGATGCCTGGCAAGACTTAGGATCAATTCATGAAGGTGCCTGAGATGAAAGCAAAAAACCTCTTATCCACCGACCACCTGGCTCAGGCGGTCAAACTGACTCCCCTGGTTTCCATCGATCTGGTTGTTGAAGACCCCGGCGGCCGTATTCTACTTGGTTTGCGAAAGAACCGACCTGCACAGGGGTATTGGTTCGTCCCCGGCGGCCGGGTGCTGAAGGATGAACCCCTGGGGGAAGCATTCCTGCGGCTGACCCGCGTCGAACTGGGTGCAGCAATCCCTATTAATCGGGGGGATTTCCTGGGGGTATTCGAGCATTTTTATCCGGACAACTTCCTGAACAGGGACTTCAGCACCCACTATGTGGTGCTGGGATACCGGATCAAGCTCAGCAAGCAACTCCAGTCCCTGCCGGATGAGCAGCATGGAGATTACCGCTGGTTCAGCCCCGGGGAGTTACGCAACCATGATCGAGTACATGAGAATACCAAGGCTTATTTTCTGAGTTGACAGAAGCTGTAATTTGTCCGTGATTATGCAGACGGTTGTTTTTTTTATCACGTACTCCTTTACGCATACTGGAACACTCCTTGTCCGGCGGGTTGTTCCAGAGATTGCCACGTCGCTGCGCTCCTCGCAATGACGGGGGCAACGGCGGCCCTGGACCGTATACAGACTGATAAGCCGCACAAACTGATGGTCCGCTTACCGAAGTGACTTGGGTTTTCGCTGAATACTCAGCATTCTTCCTGGTAGCTCTTAGGGCCGCGGAAAAAATGATTCATCCCATCTGGCTTGCCTTGTTGCCCAGGTTACTCGGCTCATCCTTGAGCCTCGCCCTTCAGGCTGG
>JAAELC010000490.1 GCA_024227135.1 Gammaproteobacteria bacterium | reverse complement strand
TGGATGACGGAGCAACCTGTCTCTTTATGGCTTCTTTTTCTTTAGCAATGCTGCAAAAACTTTTTGATACAAGGACGATGAAACATTCAAACACAGCTTTTCATGGTCGTTTATTCAACTTGACTTACATTTTATGGAGAAAGCGCCAGAAAAAGAGCTCAGCCGCTTGTTGAGGAGAGAGGTAAAGGCCCCTCATTGACAGCCGGAGGCAATCGTTTGTTTTCTTCTCTTTGTGCGCAATCATTGCATTTTCGCTCCCACGCGCTTTGCGCCTTAACTGAGGCCGCTCTCAATACCACTGCGCAGCCCAAACAACCATTCAGCCTTTATTTTCAAAAGGATACAATCCATGACCAGTGTAAGCCTGCTGACATTCAAAACAACATGGACAGTTGCCCTCCTCTTCTTTCTTGTTGGTACTGCCGGAGCTGGGGAGCAACAATTCTACAAAAAGACCAGAGAAGAATACCAGGTCCCGAATGTGACCTTACTCAACCAGGATGGGCACAAAGTAGATCTCAAATCCTACCTCGACTCGGACAAACCGATTGTCTTGGATTTCATCTATGGAACATGCTCAACCATATGTCCCGTGCTTTCCATCAGCTTTTCTCATTTTCAGAAAAAATTGGGTAAGGACGTGGATCAGGTCCGCCTGGTGTCGATCTCCATAGATCCCGATAATGACACACCGGAACTCATGAAAGACCATCTGCAAAGATATGGAGCTCAACCGGGATGGGACATTCTTACCGGAAAACGCGATAATATCATCCAGGTGCTCAAGGTGTTCGACGCCTATGTTGCCAACAAAATGAATCATTATCCTTTGATACTGCTGCTGGCTCCCGGCGAGCAACAATGGGTGCGACTCTATGGGCTACTGAGCGCGTCCGATCTGACAAAGGAGTATGAGCAACTGATGAAACATTGAGCGCACGGCTCAAGAAGCAACAGGAATATCTTTTATGAAAGCAAAATGGTTATTGGCCTTGCTGCTGTTTTTCCTGCTCCCGCTCCAGCCACTGTTGGCTGGTGACCTCATAGAGGGAGTTGCCCATGATGAGGCCTTACAACTCGGGGAGCAGATGTACCGAACAGGCATTCTCCCTTCCGGCAAGCCCATGCGGGCAATGGTCATGGGAGATATTCCGGTTGACGGCAGGATGTTTACCTGTGACGATTGCCATCAAAGAAGCGGCCTGGGCTCGGAAGAAGGCACAGTCATCACCTGGCCGACCACAGGGAAAGAACTCTTTACACCTCGACGCCGCACCGGTGCCTTCAGGCCGGTAGCCAGTGCAGCAGAAAAAGTGGATGGTCGCCGCACACTGCCTCAATATTACCAGGTTGAGGATGTGCGGCCTGCCTATACGGACAAAACCCTGGCCCGTGCGCTCCGGACGGGCGTGGACCCTGCCAGTCGCAGACTTGACCCCATCATGCCAAAGTTCCACTTGAGTAAAAGCAACATGGCCTTGCTGGTATACTACCTCAAGCACCTTTCCGTTACGCTGGCACCCGGGGTTGACGAGACGACCCTGCAATTTGCAACCGTTATCACCGACGATGTCCCTGACGGCAAAACATCAGCCATGCTCTCCGTCCTCCAGGCCCATATCGATGCCCATAACTCTCAAAGCAGGCACGAGGAAAGACGAGCCACCGCAGGGCCGTTTTACAAGAGCGAAAGACACCGAGCCTACCGCCGAGTACAGCTCCATATCTGGGAACTGCAGGGTCCGGGGGAGACCTGGCGCGACCAGTTGGAAAGCTACTACGAACAACAGCCTGTTTTTGCGCTGCTCGGAGGCATAACCGGGGGGAGTTGGGAGGAAATCCATAGGTTCACTGAGGAACACCAAATCCCTAGCCTCTTCCCCATTACCGACCTGCCTGCAATTTCCGAAGCAGACTGGTACACTCTCTATTTTTCAAAGGGTTCTTACCAGGAAGGTGAGAGTACCGCAAAATTTATTCGTGCCCAATTGGGAAAGATCGATACACTCCGCATAACGCAGGTATACCGGCAAAATAATCGCCAGAGTGCTGCCATAGCCAGAGGTTTCGAGCAGACCTGGCGGAAAATGGGAGGCGCAGCGGTTGAGGATCTGGCCCTCCAGCAGCACAGCGCTGTCACCGAGCGACTGTGGTCCGAGCTTTTCAAGGCCCACAATCCAGAGGTCGTGCTCCTCTGGCTTGATAATACCGAGCGAAATGCCTTCAACACCCTGAGCCGCCAGCAGGCCCTTCGCCCAGCGATGCTGTTCACCTCAGCCCCCCTGTTACGCCATGATTTCTCTATTCTGCCCGACGAATTGCATCACAATCTCTTGATAACCTATCCCTATAGTCTCCCCCACAAGGAAGAACGAAGTCGTTTTGCAGTAAAGCGCTGGCTCAAGGCCCGCAATATTCCCCTGACGCATTTTGACATCCAGGCCAAGATGTATTTCCTCGGCTGGATGTTACCCGGCGCCTTAAAGAATTTGCGCAGTGAATTTTTCCGGGAATATTTCCTTGAAGGCTTCGACATGATGATCGATCAGGACTACGCCATTGCCGTCTACCCCCGCCTCACCTTTGGCCCGGGTCAACGCTATGCATCCAAAGGGTGCTATATTGTCAAACTGACCCAAGGACCGAACCCCGAGGTGGTCCCGGTCAGTGACTGGGTTACCTATTGATGGTCTCTCAGGTCCTCTCACGTCCTCTGCTGCAGCCATGATAAAAGGTAAAATATTCATCGGTTTTATTGCCCTGGAATGCCTGATGCTGGTGAGCGCCTACCTCCATGGACGCACTATACAGCCATCCAACCAAGCATCCCAGTGGCAGGCAAAGAGAGCAGTGGTTCTCCGTCTCGGGCTGACTGACTTCGCCCTTTGGACAGAGGCCAGGTATACACGGCACCCGTCACAGGCCGATTTCTTTTCCGCCTTCCAGGATTTCCCTGCCTCCCCGGACCACTTCCCGGCCGGCTCCATAATCGCCCCCATTCACATTCCAGCGAAAGAGACACCGTGAGCAAACACTTTAAGATCATCGACTACGCCATTTCTTCACTGCTCAGGCGCAAATACAAGAGTATTGCCATCCTGGTCGCCTACACTATTACCGTGGCCATGCTGGCCTCAGTACTGTTCCTGACCCATTCCCTGCGAACAGAGACGACCTTTGTCCTCCAAGGCGTCCCTGACTTGATTGTCCAGCGGATGCTTGGTGGCCGCCATGAACTTATTCCGCTCAATTACGCCGAGACAATCAAAACCATCAGGGGCGTCGCAGGGATTACCCCCCGCTACTGGGGCTATTACTATGATCCGCTCACTGAGGCCAACTATACCCTGCTCGGCACCGGCAGCGGGGTCGCGACCCTGGACCTGCTTGAGGGCAGACTGCCGGGCAGTGTGGATGAGTGTGCCATCGGAGCCGGTGTTGCCGCCCTCAGAGGGTCTGATCAATCCAAAGAGCTTATCCTCGTCAACAGCCGCAATACAGGCGTCCTTTTTGAAGTAAGCGGAATCTTCCACACCGCATCAACCCTGCTAACCAACGACCTGGTGGTCCTTAACGATCCAGCTGTTGTCGATTTTTTCGGCTTTCCGCCGGACAAGGCCACCGATTTTGCCGTTCGCGTGCCTAACAGCAATGAGGTCCAAACCGTGGCGGCCAAGATAAAGCGGCTTTTTCCTGATACCAGGCCAATTACCAAAAGAGAACTGATCAGGACCTACGACATGGTCTTTAACTGGCGCAGCGGCATGATGCTCACGGTATTCTCTGCCGCGATCATTGCGCTGTGCATCATGGCCTGGGATAAGGCAACCGGGATCAGTGCCGAAGAAAAACAGGAAATCGGGATTCTCAAGGCAATAGGCTGGGATACAGCAGATGTTCTCGCCTTGAAATTCTGGGAGGGGCTTATCATCTCCATGACCTCGTTTCTGACGGGAGTGCTCCTGTCGTACCTCCATGTATTTTACTGTAATGCCTTCATTCTTTCCGCAGTTATCAAAGGCTGGTCAGTGCTCTTCCCCACATTTCATTTAACCCCGAGTTTCAACCTGTTCCACCTGTTAACCATGGGTTTTTTCACTGTTATCCCTTATATCGCCAGTACAGTGATACCGAGCTGGAAAACAGCAATAACTGATCCTGAATCAGTGATGAGGGGGTAAGCAATTGGCCTTAATTACAGTTGAACAGGTCTCCAAGATCTATAACTCGGGCATGGCGGATGAGTTGACAGCGCTGGAAGCGGTCTCCCTGTCAATTGACAACGGCGAGGTGGCCGTTCTGACAGGCCCAAGCGGCTCGGGAAAGACCTCACTGCTCAGCCTCATCGGCTGCATGGCCCGCCCCACCCAAGGCAAGATTTTTGTCGACGGCAAGGATGTGGTTAAACTGCCCGAACGTTTCCTCACCAACATCAGGCGCCAGCGGTTTGGCTTTATTTTCCAGCAGTTTCACCTGATCAGGGAACTGTCAGTGCTGAACAACATACTCCTGCCCCTGTTCCCTCTCCAGATAGGGCCGAGATTGATGCAGGACAAGGCCGTACCGATACTGGAACAACTCAAGATCGCAGAAAAAAAGCAGCTCCAGGTTAAAAAGCTCTCCGGCGGAGAACAGCAGCGAGTTGCAATCGCCAGGGCCCTCATCAACGACCCTCAGATCATTATTGCCGACGAGCCAACCGCCCACCTCGACAGCAAGCTTGCCCAGGAATTTATGGATATCCTGGCGGTACTCAACAGGGAAGGCAAAACCATCATCATTGCAAGCCACGACCCCTTCATTCATAACCACCGCCTCGTCAACAAGACCATCAGTATGCGAGACGGACGGATAGAGGGGATTGCAAGCAGATGATCCTTCATCCCGGTGCCCTGGCTCTCATCTTTGGTTCAGCCATTACCATGCTGCTGTTGATCTATGCCGCAATCAACGGCACCACGCTGCTCATACACTGGGACTACAACAGTAGCTCCGCATACCAGCTGTCGCTGGAACGCCGGACCTACCTGATCTCCACCCTGGTAAATTATGCCCTTTGCTTCCAGATTGCCTCGCTCATCCTCTTTATCTATACAATGGACGACATCCACAGACTCTTTGTCGGGGCCATGTGCGCCACCGGTTCGCTAAATGCCAACCCGGTGGGCTGGTACACACTGGCATCAAAAATCATTGTTTTTTTCCTCTCCGGTTTCTGGGTGGCCCTGAACGGTATTGATCAGCAGGCGGAGGAGTACCCGCTGGTGAAGCTCAAATACTGGCTGCTCCTGGGGCTGCTGCCTTTTATTGCCCTGGACGCTGCTCTCCAGCTGAAATATTTTCTTGGTCTTGATCCCGATATCATCACCTCGTGCTGCGGTTCCCTGTTCGGAGGTGACAGCGAGCAAATACAAGCCGCCATAACCGCCCTGCCCGTGTTTCCGGCAATGGTGGCTTTTTATGGCGGATCTGTTGTCCTGACAGGGCTTATAGTCTTGAACCTGTTCTGGAGATCCGGGGTGCTGCGCTATCTGCTTGCAGTGGCAACGGCTGGCTTCTTTATCCTTTCCATTGCCTCAATCATTGCCTTTGTTTCCATATATGCCTATGAACTGCCCACGCATCACTGCCCTTTTGATATATTGCAGCGGGAATACAACTTTATCGGCTACCCTCTGTACCTGACCCTCTTCACCGGTACCTACTTCGGCATGCTTCCCGGTCTTTTTCAATCCTTGAAAACAGCCCCCTGCCTCCATGACCTCATAGGCACCATGGAAAAAAAATGGCTTTATAGGTGTATAGTCTGTGTCGTAGCCCAGGGAGCACTGGTAACGTATACGGTATACTCCAGCAATCTCTCCTCTTTTTTATAATTGCAGAAGGGCGTTCCAAGCATCAGTAATTCAGCACTGTCCGAGACGAGAACGACCTTTTTTCGCCCCTGACAAAAAAATATAACTTTGAGAAAAATACAATCTACTCGTAAAAACCCTGCTGCCCCAACCCCTTCACGACAATACTGTCATTGTGTAGCCACTACATGAGAACAAAATTCCACTCAAGCTGTTTACTATACAATTTCGAGGTATTACAAGTATCCCTTAATAGAAGGAAAAGATATCTTTTTCAAGATTCTGCGCCTCTGGGCAACAACTTTTCACTACTCATCCCGCTCGCCCTGCGAGACATCAGAGATGAGAATACTTGTTTTGCCTGGTAGCGAGTGCCTGTAGTGCTGTCAGGCAATGACAAATCATCAAATATTTTTTCTATGCTTAAAAAAGATACTCAATTAACCTTACAAGACCGTATCGACAGGTTAAATACTGAGCTCTCGTCCCGCCAACAGACGATTGCTCACTTCAGACAGATCTTTGAGTCAATTCCCGATGGTGTCCTCAGTACCGATAGTGAACAAAGGATCATCATGGTGAATCAGGCCATGGAATCACTATTCGGCTATAAAGATGAAGAACTGCTCGGTCGAGATATCGATATCCTCTTCAGCAGCAGGGATGATTATCTAAAACTGGGAAGAACACTGTTCCCCCCGGGTACACAAGAACAACGAAATCCACAAGAAACTCCTTTCAGGAAAAAAGACGGGACAATCTTTACCGCTGAAATAATTGGCACCCCAGTGAATGGCGTCGCTGGGGAATCAAGTTGTTTTCTCTACTTGCTACGTGACATTACCAGACGCAAATCATTAGAGAACAACCTGCGACAACTGGAGGTCAAATTTCGTACTGTCGCTGATTTCGCCTATGACTGGGAATGGTGGATCCGGCCCGATGGCAGCTTCCGCTATATGTCCCCCTCCTGTAAACGGATTACCGGGTATGCTGCAGATCAATTCATGGACAACCCTGCACTACTGCGCCAGATCATTCTGCCGAAAGACAGAAAAATATGGGACAGACATCGTCTTGAGGAAACATTGCAGATTGAACGCAGAGAGCTCGAATTCCGCATTGTCAGACACGATGGCGAGGTACGCTGGATTGAACATGCCTGTCAGGCCGTTATTGGAAATCATAACGAATTCTTAGGCTACCGTTCCAGCAATCGAGACATAACCAAACGAAAAAACTACGAAGAAGAACTACGAAAGGCACTCTTTGAAGTTGAACTCTACAGGGAGCAACTCGAAGTTGAAAGTGCCTACCTGCAAGAAGAAATCAAACTGTCTTACAACCATGATAACATTATTGGCGACAGTGATGCCCTGCAACAGGTGTTGTACAAAATTGAACAGATAGCAATCACTGATACCACTGTCCTCCTGCTCGGAGAAACCGGAACCGGCAAAGAACTTTTTGCGCGGGCCATTCACAATACCAGCCAGCGTAAAAACCGACCTTTGGTGAAAATCAACTGTGCAACACTTCCTGCCGATCTCATCGAGAGTGAGTTATTCGGTCATGAGCAAGGTGCCTTTACCACTGCACTCAGCAAACAGATCGGTCGTTTTGAGGTGGCCGACAAGGCAACAATATTCCTTGACGAGATAGGTGAATTACCACTCGAACTGCAGGCCAAACTGCTGCGCGTAGTACAAGAAGGAGAGTTCGAGCGCCTGGGAAGTACTAAAACCATGAAAGTGGATGTTCGTATCATTGCCGCGACCAACAGAGATCTCAAGACAGACGTTGAAAAAGGACGATTCAGGCAGGATCTCTGGTACCGTTTGAATGTCTTTCCAATAACCCTGCCACCACTCAGAGATCGACTGGATGATATCCCACAGCTGACAAGGCACTTTACTGATCATTTTGCCAGGAAACAGGCCAAAAAAATTAACACCATATCGACAGCCGTCATTAACAAACTGCAACAGTATTCCTGGCCCGGGAATATCAGGGAGCTGGAAAATGTCATTGAACGAGCCGTGATCAATACAGCAAATGCAACATTGCATTTGGCCGATGAACTCAAGCAGCCGGCAACAAGAGGAGAGGTACCAGGTACAACCGGCAAAGAGGCGGAAGGTAAAACCCTGGAAGAGGTGGAGCGTGACTATATTATCCATGTGCTTGAGACAGTTCACTGGAAAGTAAGCGGAAAAAACTCCGCCTCCGAGATCCTCGGCCTGAAAAGGAGCACCCTCCGAGCCAGGATGGACAAATACAATATTAAAAAGCCCTGACCCGGATTTCTCACCGGAATTTTGACCAACGCTCCTTCCCTGCGGCGTTGCCCTTCATGGAAGTGCGCAACATGTATGGTTGTGTACCAAAAACCTCTCCTGCCGTGCATTCACCTTCCCTGATGGGGTATAGCGACGCTCCTGGTCAGCAATCAGGAGCGAACACCTCCCTCTTGTTTCCCCCTGCCAGCAAGCGCCACCTTAAAATTGGTGGCCATACTTAGCCATAATGGTCAAATATGGCCACCAATTATTCACCTTACGGCCTTACTCCCACACTGTAACCGTAACATTTCCCATACATATCAAATCATTATCACTTCTTCGTCCTACTGGCACAGAAAGTGATAACTATTCCTATATAGATCAGGCAACACTTACCATCTTGAACGAATCGAGTGTTCCGATGGTAGTTACAGCAGTACGATGAAAAATAATCAGAAAGAGCACACAGAAAATCAGCTCATTGGCCTCCTGCTTGGCCTTGAGCCACGGTTGCTGAAGGTAGCGAAGATAGACGACCTGGTTGCATCCACTTTGCCAGACAACATGTAAACGGTACCTGAGTGCTGCAACCTCTGGAGGCAAGGCAAAAAAAAATTGGTTGGGGTATTTGACCTTTTGTACATCTCAGTACAGCTAGCAAGGAGGGACGAACGTGAAAAAATTTAACATACTGGATCATACGATCTATCGGAACCTTATTGCCGTATGCATTACCCTCAGTCTGGTCGTGTGCAGTACCCGGATTACACAGGCACTCACCACCATATCTGTTCTTGACTCGGGCGGAAGCCCTGTCGCTGCCGGCTTTCGTTGGCTGGTGGAAGAAGACAGGACCTACCACGTCCCGCTGAATCCCGATGGATCGGTGGCCACCGCAGGAGGAGCCCCCCTCATTGATCCACAGTGGACACAGGGCAATACCCTTTCGGTAAGCTTTCACCAGAGCTATATGCCAGTGGTGGGCAAGGGAACATCAGGTAACTCAGATGACCTCACTGCCCTCAATCTTGGCCTTGAACCAGATAAAAACTACTTCATCTCGGTGCTGCCTGACTCCGCTTACTCCATCGGCGGGGCGCAATTCACCGGTGACCAGGATGAGGTCACCGTCTACGTCAACAATCATCCCATTCCCACGACACAGATCACCATATTTGTTCATGAGGACATCGCCCCGATTAACAACGCCTGGGACACTGGAGAACAAGGCATCCAGGGCTTTTCAATTATCCTTGAAGATGCCGGCGGTAAATATGGCGCTTCAGCAGGTATCCAGAGTGCTGATGTCTACGGCAATCCTTTATGTACCACCTACAATCCTGACGGTACAGTGGCTGTATTTGGCAGCGGCTGCACCACCGGTGCCGACGGCCGCGTCACCATTCGGAATTTGGCTCCGGCAAAATACGGCATCATCGCTGTGCCTACAAATGGCACGGAAGACCCCAATAATCCCGGCCATTATATCAGTGCTGACTGGGTCCAGACGTCCACCATTGAAGGCACCAAACTCATTGATGCCTGGGTCAAGGCAAACGAACCCCCTTTCTTTGGTGAATTCGGGCCTCCAGGCCCCCATGTCTCCATTGGCTTTGCACCTGCCGGTCCAAACAATCCCTATGTGGATTCTACAGTACTGACCGGTGGCTCAACCATCAGTGGCCAGGTGGTCAATCTCCACCTCTCCCGGCCACCGGAAGCAGCCTTTTACAATGGTGGCCCTTTCCCCCATACCACCCCCTGGGTTGGTCTTAATAGTGCTGCCGGCGGGGTCCTTGGTAAAGGGGTATACGCTGCACGTGCCAATGCTGACGGCAGTTTTCAAATACCACGTGTGCCCGATGGGCAATATCAACTGGTGGTCTGGGATGACAACCTCGACCTGGTCTTTGGCATGAGCACGGTCAATATTGACGAGAATGGCTGTAATGGCATTGCCAATTGCAACCTTGGTGATGTACCGGTATTCCAGTGGTTTACCCGTATGGAACACCACGTGTTTTACGATATCAATGAAGACGGATACCGAGATTACGACGAACCGGGGATCCTGGAGCAGAACGTGAACCTGCGCTTTCGTGATGGGACGATCTATCAAGCCTTTCCCACCGATAGCGAAGGGTTTGCCCCCTTTGACCAGGTCTTTCCCTTTTTCTCCTGGCTGGTAGCGGAAGTGGATTTCGCCCGATTCAAGGCGACCGGTGCCACCATTACCGTTGATGATGGCGGCCCAATTCCCTTTGGCGACCCATGGTCCTTTGGCGATCAGTTGAATCCGCAGGTTCAAGGCATGCCAGCCGATCCTGAAAGCTCTGTGACCGATGCCGTGAGCCGCACCGAACGTGGTCCGGTACTGACTGAAGCCTTTCAGGGTTTCCTCGGGCAGACCAGTGTCATCGAGTGGGGAAAGACTGCCTACGGTTTCAATGAGAACGGTGGGATATCAGGGATGGTACTCTATGCCGTTACCCGGGCAGAAGATGATCCGGAACTGGCTGCGGCCGAACCGTGGGAACCAGGTATTCCCAACGTTACGGTCAATCTGTATGACAGCAGCGGACTGACTCTGCTGGCCACAACCCAAACCGACAGCTGGGACGACAGCCTGCCTGCCAACTGCCAGTATGGCGTCAACGCAGGGAGCGGCACCGATGACCCTTTTATTTTCCGAGGCCAGAATACTGACTGCTACGATGGGATGCGCAACTGGAACCAGGTGCGCCCCGGTGTCTTTGACGGCGGCTATGCCTTTGACAGCATCTGTGATGGTGGTCTTGATGAGGCCAGCGGGACTTGCCTTGATTCTCTTAATGTGATATCACCAATTCGTCCGGGGATATATGTAGTCGAAGTCATTGCACCTACCGGCTATGAGGTCATCAAGTCCGAAGACAGAAATGTTGATTTCGGTGATGAATATACCCCCAGCCCACAACTGTTACCGCCCAAATGTGTCGGTCAACCCTATACCGTTCCGCCTGAACTGGCCTTTTTCCCAGGCGTTGAGGCACCTCTGGCCGGCCAAGAACTGCCACTTTGTGATCGTAAAGAGATCCTCTTGTCTGGTGGCGCCAATGCAGCAGTGGATTTTTCCCTCTTCACCGAGGTCCCCATTGCCGGTCACCTCATCGGTTTCATCCTCGATGATACGGCCAATGAGTTTGACCCTTCCTCACCGCAATTCGGGGAGAAATATGCACCTCCCTTCCTGCCGGTCTCCATCCGTGACTGGACCGGACAGGAAATCGGACGGACGGTATCGGACGAGTTTGGGGTATATAATGCCCTGGTACCCTCCACCTTTACGGAGAACCTGGCGCAACCCAGCGGAATTTCTCCCAATATGCTGACCACCTGCATGAATGCCAAAACCAGGCCGGACGGCAGCCCTGACCCACTGCACAACCCACAGTACAGTCAATTCTGTTACACCTTTCAGTATATGCCAGGTTCTACAACCTACCTGGATACACCGGTGGTACCAGTGGCCGCTTTTGCCGGTCCTGATCAGAACCCGCTGGACTGTGCACTGCCCACCATGACACCCAGGATTCGCAGTGTCGATGTTGCAACCAATGGTGAAGGCGGTGGACCCTATATCCCTGCCAACGACCTCGGGATTGTGACCGGTAATCATGAGATCACCATAACCTCGATGGGTAGGGTGAGGGTACCGAATCCTGCCTATGACGGCGTAGGCGGCAGTGAGCGGAAGACCATCCGAAGAAACTATCGCTTTGGCGGAAGGAACAATCCAGGGACGGTGACCATCGACGGCATCTCCATGCCTGTAAGCAGTTGGTCCCCAACCACTATCACGGTACAAATCCCTGCTGGATCTAGTTTTGGCCCTGTTGGCGGCAAACAGTTGCTCGTCACCCGTGCCAACGGCAACGCCACAACAACCGGTGTTACCGTTCAGGTAGGCCTCAGGCCGAATGCCAGCGTCCAGACCGTTACTGCCGGCGAATCGATTCAGGACACCATTAACAATGCCGGCGCCAACGATCTGATCCTGGTCGGGCCGGGCACCTACAACGAAATGGTCATTATGTGGAAACCGGTCCAGCTCCAGGGCTGGGGTGCCGGAGCAACCTTTATCGATGCCATCAAGACGCCGTTTGAAAAACTGACCGCCTGGCGGACCTTAGCAGAAGACCTGTTAAATACTGACTCCGTTGACCTGATCAGTGGACAGAAACTCGGTTTCGGCGGCATTGAGCCGGGCACCTTTTTCAGTGAAGAAGGGGCTGGTATTTTTGTCGTGGCGAAAGCGAACGGACCGAACAGATTCCGGCGTGGTCGGAATCGCGGGGCCCGCATAGACGGTTTCACCATCTCCGGTGCTGATACCGGTGGTGGTGTTGTCGTCAACGGTTTTGGTGACTACCTCGAGATCTCCAACCTCAACATCGCCAATAACAGCGCCTTTTATGCCGGTGGTATTCGCGTTGGACACCCGTTTGTCAGCTTGAACGATCAGCATACGGATGCACGTAATAACTTTGTCAATATACACCATAACACTGTCAACCAAAATGGCGGACTCGACGGGGCCGGTGGCGGTATAGCCCTGCATACCGGTTCAGATTCCTATACCGTAACCAATAACTATGTCTGTGGCAACTTCACCACAGCTGATGGTGCCGGTATCGCCCATTACGGCTTGAGTGACATCCAGGGAGCTAACGACCCTGTTCCTCGCATTGCCGACAATACCGTTATCTTCAATGAAAACTTCAATCAGGGAAGGCCGACCAATGGTGGCGGTATTCTGATTGCAGGGAAGCCTCCCCTGATTGCTGGGTCACGTTCACCGGGCTCCGGTTCAGTACAGCTGAACGGAAACCTGATTCAAGGGAATGCAGCCGGTGCCGGTGACGGTGGCGGTATTCAGCTCAGCCGTATCAACGGTGAAGATGTTAGAATCCGCAATAATGGAACGCTTCGCAGGTTCAGCTACAGGATTGACGTTATGAACAATATCATCATCAACAATGTAGCAGCACTCTCCGGCGGCGGTATCTCCATCCAGGATGCCCTGGGGGTCAGTATCGTACACAATACCATCGCCCATAACGACAACACCTCAACAGCAGGAGCCGCCTTTAGTCCGGGCATTCCCAGTGAATCAAATCCGCAACCGGGGGCCGGTATTGTTTCCCATGCGCATCTGGACCTCCCTGCAAGCCTGACTTCAGGGTTTTCCAACCCTTTTTTAGATAACAACATTATCTGGGAAAATCGTATGTTCTATTGGCTATTGGACGATACGAATCCTGATAACGTTCTCAGTGGCCTCTGCCCCGATATCGGTGGATCAATTGGCCTGGATTGCACCATTTTCCCAGGCTCTGGTCCTGAATTTGACGACCTGGCAATAATTGGTACCGGAGGGACTCTTAGCTGCACCAACTGTATAGAAACCGGCGGCGCTGATCCGGCATTCGTCATGGCTGATTTCAACGGCAATCGCCAGACCACCCTCTTTAACCCGGAAATCAAGACCGCCATTGAGGCACCTCCGGCCCTGGACGAGGGAGGAAACTTTATCCGCCTACGGTACGGTCCCTTGACTCAAAACCGGGATTACCATATCCAGACGGGTTCTTCAGCCATAGATGTCGGCTCAATTATCGGTATTACCGTTGACTTTGACCTTGAACCACGACCATCCGGTGGGGGATTTGACATTGGTGCCGACGAGGTTCAATTTCCCTAAACAATGATAACCCTTTCGGGCGGGCTTGGTCCCGCCCGGGATAACGGTATAGGTGGTGATATGATGAAAACAAAAAAACAATACAGTATCAAGCTCCTGATCGGCGTACTGTGCCTTTCCGGAGCAGCGATTGGTAACGCCGGTGTCCTGGTGCAGTGTCCCACTGGCATAAATGGCAACGCTGTCAGTACTGATCCAGCTGTCAAATGCATGCACCTGACGGCCGGAGACGGTTTCGCCACCATGGGCGACGGTACCACCCGTTACATCTTTGGTTTTGCCGATGTCTCGGCGATGGAAACCAGCAGCCAGCTACAAAAAGACGCAGTGATCACCACCGGCATACTTGCCCACCAGTGGCCGGCACCGACCATTGAACTCAACGAAGGCCAGGAGTTCTACCTCAGTCTGACCAATGTCGGTATGTTGATCCGACCGGATCTGTTCGATGCGCATACAATCCACTTTCATGGCTACCCGCAATCGTCAACCGTGTTCGACGGTCTGCCCGAAAGCGGGGTCTCCATCAATATGGGCTCGACCTTAACCTATTATTTTAAACTCAACGACCCCGGCACCTATATGTACCACTGCCATGTTGAAGCCACCGAGCATATGCAGATGGGCATGCTCGGCAACCTCTATATTAAACCGCTCCAGAATCAATTGCCGAATGCCTCAGATTTAAACGGTTTTACTCACCAGACAGGTTTCCAGTATGCCTATAACGACGGAGACGGTTCGACCTTCTACGATGTAGAGTACCCGATCCAGCTGGGTTCCTTCGACGGCGCCTTCCACGATGCCAGTGAATCGGTGCAACCGCTCCCCTTTGCCCTGATGCGGGATGACTATCCCATGATCAACGGTCGCGGCTACCCGCATACCGCCGACGCAAGAGAAGATACCTTCCCGCCCACTCCCGGAAGCGCAGCAAACGCGGATAACCCGCAAATACCTACCGCCCAGCAGGTCAGCTCGTTGATCCAGGCAAATCCTGGCGAAAAAATTTTGCTGCGGATCTCCAACCTGGCCATCACCCGTTACTACACCCTGCAAAGCCCGGGAATCAAAATGAAGGTGGTGGGCAGAGATGCCAAGCTCCTGCGGGCCCCCAATGGGAGCGATCTCTATTATGAGACCAATTCAGTCACCCTCGGCGGCGGTGAATCAATAGATGTCATCCTCGACACCACTGGTTTGAATAGCGGCACCTATGTTCTCTATACCAGTAACCTGAACTACCTCAGTAATGCAGAGGAACCGTTCGGCGGCATGATGACTGAAATTGTTATTAATTAAGGAGTAACGTCATGAAAAAATTGAACCACAGACCTCAAAGCATTGTTGTTATTTTCACGGCCGTGCTTTTACTCTGTTCTCCGGTTGGTCTCCAGGCGGCGATCAATGGCATCAGTGGTACCACCTTTAATCTGACTGCCCGGCCAGACTACATCAGCACTGCCGATGGCGGCAGCATGCTCTTATGGGGCTATGCCAATGGAGCCAGTCGGGCCCAGTATCCCGGACCGACCCTGATTATTGACCAGAATGAGACCATTACCATTACCCTTCGCAACGGCCTGCTCGTTGCCGGAGGCACCACACCCAATGTCTCTCTGGTTATTCCGGGACAAGAGGTAACAGCCAGCTGTACAGGCACCTGCCCGCAGGGCGAGCTGACCCTGGAAGCCCCTCCCGGCGGCCTCGATGAGGTGAGCTACACCTTCACAGCCGCACAACCCGGGACCTATACCTATCACAGCGGCACCAACCCCGGCCTCCAGGTGGAGATGGGATTAACTGGTGCGATCATCGTCCGCCCTGCCGGTTTCCAGGCAAGTAGCCCCACCGCCTACGGCCACCCTGATACGGCCTACACCTACGAGGAGCTCTTCTTTCTCACCGAAATGGACCCCAACATCCATCAGGCTGTTGAGTTCTACGGTCCGGATCACCCAACCATTCAACCCATGCTCGACAATTACTTTTCCAACTACTGGTTTATCAACGGGCGCACAGCTCCTGATGATCTGGCGGCAGCAAACGTGTTGTGGCTGCCGACCCAACCCTACAACTCGGTACCACGGATGCACCCCGGAGACACCGTCCTGATGCGAGTTGTCGGCGGCGGCCGTGAGATGCACCCCTTCCATCATCACGGCAACCATGCCAAAGTAATCGCCAGGGACGGCAGGATGCTTGCAAGTGCCCCGGGCGCAGGACCGGATATTGCCACCGAGGGGTTCACCATCACATCAACACCCGGCAAAACCGTGGATGCCCTCTTCACCTGGACCGGTGAAGGACTGAACTGGGATATCTATGGTGGTTCTGAGGTCTGGACCACCCAACCAGAATTAGCTCACACCTGTAATGGTCTGACAACACCTTCCCCCGGCTTCGATCCAGTCACTCAAGAGTACTGCCCGGATCACGGCAAGCCCTTTCCGGTGGTCTTGCCCGGTAATCTGGAATTGGCCTTTGGCGGTTGGTGGGGCGGCAGCCCGTACCTGGGATCTCTGGGGACTCTACCTCCCGGTGAAGGCGGACTGAACCCCAATGGAGGTTTCAGCTTCATGTGGCACTCCCACACGGAGAAGGAGTTGACCAACTGGGACATCTTTCCCGGCGGCATGCTGACGATGATGATCATTGAAGCATACAATGTGCCGATTGAATAATACACGAGGGGACACTATGAACATTCAATATACGACAAAACGAATGAAAAAGTCACTGGTGCTGGCCGCGGCACTGACCCTGGCCGCCTCCCCTGCCCTGGCACGGGTTGACCTTGTGGCAAGCCAGGGACAATGGACCCCTCAGGGAGGAAGCCCGATTACCATGTGGGGATTTGCCTTGGATACAGGCCAGGTTTGCGATGCCAACCCCCAGTGGACAGTGGGCCCGGAGATAACCGATACCGACCTGCAACCCAATGGGAACCTGCGGATTCGACTGCGCAACTGCCTCAGTGAAGCGGTGTCCATTATTATTCCCGGACAGAAGGCCATTGTCGTCGGATCCGGGGCTTCCCAGACACCGCAACCGGTGGTGATCGGCGGCCGCATCACCTCCTTTACCCAGGACACACCACCAGGCGGTGTCGTTGACTATCTCTGGCATCGGGTGCGGCAAGACCATGCCGGCACCTACCTCTATATGAGCGGCAGCCATCCGGCCAAACAGGTGCAGATGGGGCTCTACGGCGCATTGCAAGTAGGGCAATATGCCGACACCAGCGGCGATGTGACCCTGCTCTACAGCGAAATCGATCCCGCCCTCCATGATCCCACGCCCACCACGGCCACGCCGTTGACCTACAAGCCTAAGTATTACCTGGTCAACGGCCAGGAGGAGGCGACCCTTCCTGCCGGTAATACCAGCTTGCCCACGGTCTTGAGCTTCCTCAATGCCGGTCTCGATTTTCATGTGCCGACCCTCAAAGGCGGTTATATGAGCCTGCAGGCGGAAGACGGCAACCCCTACCCCTTTGCCAAGGTGCAGTACTCGGTCAACCTGGCAGCCGGTAAGACCATAGAGGCCTTCTGGCAGCCGACCTCGGAAGGTGAGCATGTCCTTTATGACCGCCGCGGCAACAACATGGTGGCCAGGCTTACCGTCGGCACGGGCGGGGTTACTCCATCCGTTGCCAGAGACGACGCCTTTACCGGCACCGAGGATACACTGTTGGCAATAGCCGCTCCTGGTGTGTTGACCAATGATGATCCGGGGCTTGAGGCCGAACTGGTCAGTGGACCTGCAGCAGGCACCCTGAACAACTGCCCGGCTGACAGCTCTGTCTTCCTCTGCCCTGACGGTTCCTTTGAGTATGTACCGGCAGCCAATGCCAATGGACCCGACAGCTTCACCTATCGCAGCAAAACGGTAGCCGGTACGCCAAACAGCAACACCGCCACCGTGACCATCACCATCAACGGGGTCAATGATATGCCTACAGCTACTGCTGATACCTACGTTGCTACTGTTGGTGTAGCACTGACAGTGGCAATACCCGGCGTACTCGGCAACGATTCAGATCTAGACGGTGACGGACTGACAGTGAGCTCAAGCACCCTGCCCGGTTGGCTTGCTGACGGATCCTTCTCCATTACCGCGCCGGTTACCGGAACCTGGAACTATGACTATACAGTCTGCGATAACGGGACCCCGCAGCTCTGCGCGTCTGCAGATGTCGTTGTTACGGTGGAAAATGACACGCCGGTGGCGGTTGATGACACGGCAACGGTCAAACGCAACAGCTCACCCGGAACCACAGATAACGGCGACCCGGCAGGTTCAGACAGGAACACCTTCAGCCTGATTGCCAACGACAGCGATGCCAATGGTATTGCCCCGACCTCCCTCGTCCTCGGCCCAACCAGCCGGGGCGGGACCGTGGTCGCCAATGCTGACGGCACCGTGGCCTACACGCCGCCAAGACGATTCCGCGGGACAGATACCTTTACCTATACAGTACAGGATACCGTGGGAGCACTCTCTAACGAGGCAACGGTACGGGTCAATGTGGTCAAAAGAAGAGACCTACCACAATTATAAAAGTGCGGTGGCAGAGATAGCTATCAGCAGAGCAATCAAATGCTTCAGTGATGGCTATCTCACTCTTTCCTGCGTTATCAAGACAGCGGAGAGGATGCTGTTTTTACCATTAAATTTTCACTTTTAACTGTACATAAAAGGAGAAGATTCCATGAAATTGTCTCATTTAATCTCTTACTGCTGGCGACAGGGCCGATACCTGGCCCTGAGCCTCCTTCTCTGCACATCGGTCTGGCAGAGTACCGCCACCACTTCTGGGGCAGTCACCTTCTCCCGCCCCGTGGCCCTGCAGACTACTCAAAAATTCCAACAGGAACTGCAACAGCGGTGGGGCATTGAGTTAACGGCCTTACGTCTGACTGCCGCCAACCGCATGGTGGATTTCCGCTACCGCGTCCTTGATACGGCCAAGGCAGCCCCCCTGTTTCAACGACAGACCAAACCCTACCTTATTCACCAGGCAAGTGGTAAGGTCCTGGCCGTGCCCAATACGGCCAAAGTCGGTTCCTTACGTAATTCAAACATGCCGCAGCAGGATAGGATTTACTGGATGTTTTTCGGCAACAACGGTGTCATCAGCACTGGAGATAAGGTCAGCGTCGTCATAGGTGATTTCCGGGCAGAAGACCTGGTAATCGAATAGCAACTGCCCCCCTTGGATCAGATATTAAGATGGTGAAGAAAAGATGTTTGATCATAGGTAGTTCACTATGCGCTATCACCTACTTCAAAAAGTGTCTGCAATCACAGCTGCTCAGGATTTGCGCAGTTATAAGTGGCTGCAGGGAAGCGACCCTGGTGAGACCACTCCGGTCACCAGTCGATGCGATCACTTATAACTCCGTAACGATGGGCTGCCTGAGACTGCCTACACTATAAGGAGAGCCGATTATGCCTACCATGCTACATGCTCCACTCTTACTCAGTGCATTACTCCTGTTCCTCACCGCTGCAGTGGTTGAAGCAGGTGATATTGCGCCTCAACTCCAAGAGGTCCTTGACACTGCTGCCCCTCAAGAGGAAGTAGCAGTAATCATTCAACTTAAGGAGCAGCTTGATCGAAAACAGTTCAAAAAATTGAAAAAGAAACTGCGCAGGCATAGACTGCTCAAGGAACTTAAGAAAAAAGCTGCCACCAATCAAGCCTCTCTCCGAGCCTACCTGAATAATCAAGGTGGTAAAAAGCTGCGCAGCCTGTGGATAATCAATGGAGTAGCCGTCAAGGCCAAGCCATCCGTTATCAGGAAACTAGCCAAACGGCCGGAAGTTCTGGAGGTGCGACTGGATAAACCTGTCCCCCTGGTGAACGATGCTGTTACGGCAAGTGCTGCCGCGCAATGGAATCTGGCCATGCTTGGCACCGATGCGCTCTGGGCACAGGGGTACCATGGGCAGGGAGTTGTTATCGCCTCCATGGACAGTGGTGTTGATTACAACCACGCTGAGCTGAGCGGCAATTGGCGGGGCGGAACCAACAGCTGGTTTGACCCCCATGGTGAACACGCGCTGCCCTATGATGCCGACGGGCATGGTACCCAGGCCATGGGCATCATGGTTGGCCAAAACCTGGGCGCAACGGCAATAGGCATGGCTCCTCTGGCACAATGGATAGCTGTTAAAATTTTTGATGACAATGGCGAGGCCTTTGCCAGTGATATTCATGCAGGGTACCAATGGTTACTTGATCCGGACGATAACCCCGCCAGCGACGACACTCCGGATATTGTCAATAATTCCTGGGGATTCCCCGAAACCGAAAACACCTGCGACACAGAATTTTTGACTGATATCCAAATACTCAGAGACCTGGAAATAAGCGTTGTTTTCTCAGCAGGCAATCAGGGTGCCGGGCCAACCAGTATCAGCCCAGCCAATAACCCCGGTGTCTTCGCCGTTGGAGCCGTTGATGAAAATAGCCTCATTACCTCTTTCAGCAGCCAAGGGCCCTCTGCCTGTGGACAGGGTGATATCTATCCTGCTGCCGTTGCCCCAGGGTTCCTTATCCCCACCGCTGATCTTACCTTTGGCGGTATTTTCCCCACTGCAACGACGCTGGCTACCGGTACCTCATTTGCCGCACCGCACGTCACCGGGGCAATGGCTCTGCTGTTAAGCGTCAATCCCGAGTTGACACCTGATGATCTCGAAGCGGTTGTCACCCAAGCTTCATTTGACCTCGGGGATGCGGGTGCAGATAATGTCTATGGCAATGGCTTAGTTAATGTGGCTGATGCCCTTGCTCTTCTCTCGCAGCCCGGCCAATGCAGCGATGGGGATAGCGATGGCTATTTTGCCCAAACAACTTGCGGCACTGCCAGCGATTGCAACGACACCAATCCAGCCATTTATCCCGGTGCCGAGGAAATAGCAGATGATGGTATCGATCAGGACTGTGACGGCTTTGACCTCAGCTTCTGCAGTGATCTGGATGGCGATGGCTATTTTGCCCAAGCGTCCTGCGGAACAGCTGTCGACTGCGATGATACCAATCCCGATATATACCCCGGAGCTCCGGAAGGAGGAAATGATGGTATTGATCAAGATTGTAATGGCTATGACCTGACAATACAGATATCAAAGGCCCTTTACAGGACAAGTAAGAATAAACTGATTATTCATGCCCGATCGAATCTGGGGAGCGAAGCTGGTCTGGTGGCTGAGATTCCCGGCATCGGCAGCAAAGCATTAACCTGGAAAGCCAGTAAACAGCGGTGGCAGAAAACCATCAACAAGGCCTCCACCAAGGGGTTGCAACCGGATAGCGCCACCATTATCACTGTTACCGGTCCGGAAGGAACAATGCATACCAATCTGACCATACAATAATTCAGCCTGGCCCGGATCCGTTTTCCATGGTTCCGGGCCGGCGGGCCTCCTCTCGGAGCACCTGTTATGGACAACATGAACAACCGCAACGATGCTGTGATATGGTGGTGGCTCCCAACCATTCTCCTCTTGTTTACCGTTCCGGTTCAAGCGCAAACGACGAGCTACCCCGCTCAAAGCGCCCCCCTGGAATATGTTCATTGCAGTTAACAAAAAAGCGTAAACGGGTATCCGTTCATTTCCCCATCATCTTCATCCGTTTTTTCTTTCTCTTCTCTCGAATCATCCTGGTGTCGTGATACATATCTTCATAGGCCGCCTTGATGGCTTCCTCAAAGGAGACAACCGTACCGCCTTCGGCCGCAACAAATTTATCCGCCGCAGCCTGGTCGACAAAGGCCCACTTGGCACGGCCCGTCATAACTCCACCCTTGTTACCGCCGAGCACCCAGATGGCCTCTTCGGCATTGATCAACTCATGGGTGTTGTAGTCGCCGACCATGATTACTTTGGGCGTCACATCAATCTTGTTGGCCAGATCAATGGCTGCACAGTGCAAACTGCAGGTTCCCACCGAGGAACCACCCTCATACTCGATCAGCATCCGACTATGGGCAAATTTTGCCCGATGCATCCCACAGTAACTGCAAGCAGTATGGTCATTTAAATCCATCGGGGCCGCCCCTGTGAGTCCGGGAGTAGCGACAAACACCGCCAGTAAAACCATCAATAGTATACGTTTCATTCTATCCCCCTGTTGATAAGGTTAATTAAAGATCAGCAAATACGTGTACCGGCCTGCCGCATCGACACCAGGCAGCGTTTCACGATAACGGCCGTCGTGACACCGCAGCAGCCAAACACATCAATAACATCCTGATAAAATTTACAAACCAGCACATTATCCGTCAAGTCCTTTTACTTGATAGCGTCATAAAACGACTGTGACCGTTTCCGCTGGTTACCAGCCTGCCTTCTTCCACCGGAGACCACCAAGGCCTGATACACCGGCAGCATGCTCACACAATGTGGCACACTCCTTGCTACTAATACTATCGTATACCCGACGAGAACCTGACCGTTACTATAGGCCCAACTTTAATAACCCCTGGAGGGTAAGTATGAAACATGTTGTATTTACAGTTAGCCTAGGCGTTTTGATCAGTGGCAGTTGTTATGCTGCAGATCGATCCATCCAAATGTCAACAAATCCAGAAAAACCAATACTTGGCCAAAGTATCAATTTTCAGTGTAGTGGAGATGGAGAGTGGCGACCTCCTCTCATTTCAGCAAAAATCGTGATAAGAAATTCCGAGGGAATCAAGGTAGTGACCCGAGAAAACATGGAGATTGACGGCATTACGACAAATTACGATTTCGTTATCCCCGAAAACGGACCGACTGGTAACTGGAAGTTCAAATGTATCATCAAGGACCGGGAGGGTCGAGTCAAGCGGACGACCCGCTTTACTGTCGCCGAATCACCGACAACTGAACCGCCGCCGGTTGAGCCGCCACCAGTCGAGCCACCACCGGTGGAACCACCTGAAGGAGGATACGTAGATGGCCCTATAGACGCCCATAACACCATTACCGAGTATAATGGCCCTGCAAGCTGTATCAGCTGTCACCAACAGGAGGCAGCAGAGATGCTTGACAGCCTCCATATGCAATGGTCCGGCCCGACACCGCAACTGACCAACACCAACGGTGAGGCCCTTGGCAAGGCTGTCGGCGGCATTAACACCTTCTGCACCTACGCCGTATCGTCAAAAGGCGCCTGCTATTCCTGTCATGTCCGTGCCGACGGCAATGCACCGCATCCCCCTGAAGCAACGGATGTGGATTGCCTGATGTGTCACAGCGACACCTATCAAAGAAAATTTATTGCTGATCCAGAGAACACCGAAACCGTAACCAATATTGATGGTGCAACAAAAACCTATGTATTCGGCAAGGTAGACGACCAGGGCAACTATACCACTGTCCCTGATTTTGATAAAATGCCTGCAGATACCGACATGGTCAATGTGGCCAGAACGGTGCATCTGCCCACTACAAAATCCTGCCTGCGTTGCCATGCCAAGGCTGGTGGCGGCGACTGGACCAAACGAGGCGACATGGGGCTCAACTCTGTCAATCCGACGGTAGACGAAGACGTCCACCTGTCGCAAAATGGCGCCAATATCTCCTGTGTCAACTGTCACTCTGCCCTCAATCATAAAATCAGTGGACGCGGTATCGACCTGCGCCAAACAGAGGCGCCGGCACCAACCTGCCAGGCCTGTCATACCCCCGCGCCGCACGCCAGTGCCACCCTGAACAGGCACGCAGAAGGCCAGATCAGCTGTCAGGTCTGTCATATCCGCGAGTATGCCAAAGGCGGTGCCACTGAGATATCCAGGGATTGGCGAAATCCGGTGTGGAACCCGGCGTTCTGCTCGGGCCAGGGAGGCTATGTCGGCGAAGAGATCAAGGAATCATTTGTTAAACCGGAATACGTGTGGTTTGACGGAACATCCTATGTCTACAATGTCGGCGAAACCATCGAGCCCGATGGCCGCGGTCTCTATCCCATGGCCAGGGCAAATGGTGCCCCCTTTGACGGGCGGGCCTCCATTGTTCCTATAAAGCGACACTTCACCATCATGCCCCTGCATGAAAGCGGCAAGATCATCCCGCCCGCTATCATGTGGATGTTCATGACCGGCGATTTTGATATTGCCGTGCAAAAGGGCATGGAAGAACAGGGCATGACCGGCAATTACTCGCTGGTGGAAGCAGATGCCGAGATGTTGATCACCCATGGGGTGGAACCAAAAGAAAATGCCCCCTCCTGCACCGAGTGCCATGATAACTCAGGCGCAACCCCTGACGGCACCGGCATGCTCCCCTTGGCCTCCCTTGGGTATCATCAGGTACCGGCAGAGGTACGCTCATGTACCCTGTGTCATGAGCAAAAAAGTATGCAATGGGACGACATGCACCAAAGCCACCGCCAGGATAATGTTTCCTGTACCAGCTGCCACTCCTCGGAACCCACAGGTCTTGTTCAGGCCGAGAGCGTTCTCTGCAGGAGCTGCCATGAAAATAAATCATGGAAAGAAGAGGGTCATAAGAAACATGTCAAAAAGGGGCTGGAGTGTATCACCTGCCACACCTTTTCATAATCTTTTAATCGATTGCTAGCTAAAAAGGTGCACCACCCACTGGTGCACCTTTTTTTCCTCCACTTTGAGCACTTGCTCCCAAGTTTACATTTACTGAAACCCACCTAATTTTCCTATTGCCTATGCCGGTTTGGAAAATATCGTTTCGACTCTTTATTATACCGAGTAAAGTAGACTGCATTCATAATGCATTTGCTGTTTCCACTCAGACCATAAACGACCGAAGCAATAACACAAAAACAAGGGGGCATTCCATGACAAGCAAAGTAACCTGGCTAAGCCACTCGGCATTTCTCATTGAACATGAAGGCGCAAAGCTCTTGATCGATCCCTTCCTTACCGGCAACCCGCTCTGCCCGATAAAAGCGAAAGAAATAGAGGCAGACTATATTCTCGTCTCCCATGGCCATGGCGATCATATAGGTGACACCGTTGCTATTGCCAAACGAACCGGGGCCATGGTTATAGCCAACTTTGAGATCTGCAACTGGCTTGATACCCAGGGCATTAAAAACGTCCACCCCCAGCACATCGGCGGCGGCTTTGACTACCCCTGGGGCAGGGTCAAGCTGACCATCGCCCACCACGGCTCACAGCTTCCGGACGGCTCATACGGCGGCAACCCCTGCGGATTTCTCCTCACCCTGGGAGATACTAAAATATACCATGCCTGCGACACCGGCCTTTTCTACGACATGAAGCTCATCGGCGAAGAGGGCATTGATCTTGCCATCCTGCCCATTGGCGACAACTTCACCATGGGACCCGATGACGCACTGCGTGCGGTGCAGCTACTTGAACCCGCCACAGTGATACCCATCCACTACAATACCTTTGAGGTAATCAATCAGGACCCGGAACAATGGGCTAAAAGGGTAGAACAAGAAAGCAGCGCCAAATGCAGGGTACTTAAACCCGGCGAGACACTGGAGCTATAGCA
>JAAELC010000489.1 GCA_024227135.1 Gammaproteobacteria bacterium | reverse complement strand
GGCAGAGCGCCGGGCATCAATGACCTGGGCTCAGCGATTGAAGCGGGTGTTCAATATCGACATAGAAACCTGCTCCAAGTGTGGCGGTGCTGTCAGGGTTATCGCCTGCATCGAAGATCCCGTGGTCATCGACAAGATACTCACCCACCTGGATGAGAAGGCCGAATTGGCTGAACCGCTGTTGTTGCCGCAAAGTCGGGCACCACCGCCAGCGGGTCTGTTCGACTGAATTTTCGTGCACCCCCTTTCCGCTTTAGGAAATTGTATCCCTTACAGTCGCGGCAAGGCCCTAATTTGTTTGCTACCCCGAAATTCATGTTCTTCCTGGGAAAAGCCTCTACAGAAACTTGAATTCGCCGAGATTACGCGGTTCCAACGAGGTTCCAGGGCGCCATCAAGCACTATTTCGGGGTCTTTGATACCTTTCGACTTTGGAGAAAGGGGTGTTTATGCTACCTATACTCTAGTGGGCCAGCACGCCGGTGATTACGGTAGGCACCGGCGGACAGCCGGAGACATTGATCACTGGCTTGTCCTTGATCAGATCCTGCACCGACACCGCCCCGGTGGGGTTGGGGTCCGCCTTGGGCAGACCGCCGAAGGCCGCGCAACTGCCCACGGCCACCACGGCCGCGGCCCCTTCCGCCGTCTCCATCAGCATGTCCAGGTTGCTGATGCCGGCAATAGTGGAATAGCCCGGGTCAGCGAGTGGAATGGACCCATCCACCACCAGCAGGTATTTACCCATGTTGTCGTGCATGGCCTGCTCGCGGGCATGCTCGGCGGCATCGCCGGAGGCAGCCTGCAGGGTGTGATGGTAGTCTAGGGAAATGTGATCGAAGATCAGGGATTCGACCGTGGGGGCGTGGCTGCGGGTCAGGGACTCGGTGCAGCCGGTGCATTCCTGGAACGACAGCCAGATCACCGAGGGGCGTCTGGCCTTTTCCAGGGCCTCCGCGATGGCTGGCGCCATGCCCGGAGGAAGGGCCATCATGGATGCCGTAGCGGTGCAGAACTTCAGGAAACCTCGCCGCGAGACACCGCTACGTCTCAGACTCTCACCGAGGGTTAGGCTTTTGGCCATCATTCACCTCTTTCGCAATGCCAGCCGATATTATTGTTGGACCCGTTGCGTGGTCCTTGATTTATTGGTTGGGCACGGATTGCGACTGCATCAAGGCGCTCGTCGACTACCGCCCCGGGACCAAGCACCGGTCAACTATTAGAATATCGCAATAAACTGAGAGTGAATTGAGCTGCGGCAACTATCCCTTCGATAAGTATTCTCTGAGCCGACATCATGGGAATTTAACAACGAGAAAATGAGAGTTGCCATCCTCAGCACAGGCAAACAAGCGTTTCTCTATGCCCGCATCATCCGCGATGCAATGCAAATACTGTTCGAACACCCGCCTTTCCCACCAGTCGCTGTCGTTCAGTAGTTGCTGGATGAGCTGCTGCTGAGCCGAGTCACTCAGGACAGGTGTTGGCCGCGGCAACATCCGCAGTGAATCGTAGACGTCGAGATATGCACGGCCGGCCGACTCGGCGTAGCTCTGATAATCGTCACCGGACGACGGGCATCCCAGTTTGTCCAGAACCATCAGGTGGCCGCGGCTGAGATTGAACAACTGCAGCATGGGGAGGAGAAAAAACAGCAACCGGCTGGCGGCTGCCTTACTGTACAAGGTGCCGAAACCCTGTTGTGCAAACAGCCCCACCCAGCAGGCGGCCAGGTCGACCTTTTCCTCATTACCCAGACCGGCGAGCTCATGCCAAACGGTACGAACGGTTTCCTGGATCAGCCCATCCAGCGCTGCGGAGACCTGCTCCGGACGGACGGCGCGCATATTGGTCAGCCCCTGCACATGCCACAACATGTCGATGTAGGTCTTGTCGATCAGGCGACGGCCTGCGTTGAGCCATCCGTAGCGGGCCGCGTGCTCCAGTCCCCCATACATCAGGCCCCGCAGCGTCTGGTCGCTGGTGCGCGGATCCTGGCCCGACGCAAAGCCGGAAAAGGGCTCCTGCCAACGGACAAGGGCGGCAGTATGGGCAGTATCAATGGCAGGATTTCGCATTGCATGGATGAAAACGATATAATATGTCTCGATTATTGTCTATATTGAACTATACTCCCGGGAATAGGCCCCTGCATTCCCTGTTGAAAAATCCCGGCATGGCTATGTGTCGGACGGGAACCTCATAATTCTTCAATACGCCCTGAAGCAACAAAAACCGTTACCGACCACCCGGGCGACTGGGCTCGATAGCCTGCCAGTTTCCCTGTAGAGCATATGGGTTGAAGCTCGGATCATCAGTGCCAACGAAGTCCCCCAAACCGTTGGTGAACCACCGATCGCGCTGGCCGTCTTGATGGATCTCCTGGCCGGAATACGGGTCGTTGATTGTTGTTCGCTCGTGAATTTGATCGACAAATGCGTCCTGACCGCCGTACTCCCCTCCGCTGCTGGTTGATCCACGACGATTGCTATTCATCCAGGATTGATGGAGAGCGTCACTGGACGCGTAGACACCGCGCATTCGCGTCTGATGGGCTTCATAGTTGACTTTGAGCTGCTCCATACGTTTCTGATGGTCGATTTGGTTGCGTTGGGTGGCCAATTGATTGTGCTGGTGTTTACGCTTCTCGTAATCCCCGCTGAGTTCGCGACTCCGCAGCACGCCTTCGTTGACCTGCAGGGCCTGTGCGAAGTGCTCTGGTGAGCTCACGACCAAAGCGAACTCCATGAATCCGGCATCACGAAACTGCGGAAACGGTGTATTCATCAAGTAAAACATCCCTTTTACCGGCTTGCCTTCACGCATGCCTTCGAATGGGATCTCGTAGGTCTGCAAGCTGCGGCCCTGCTGCTCTTCGGCAAGGCGCTTGCGCTTGACTACCCAGAGGCTTTCCATCATCTCACTCGTCCGGCCCTGCCCAATGGTGGGTTGTTGCACAGTGGTCGCGATGAGTTTCGGGATGATCAGATTGGAACTCAAGCCCACGGCACTGTTGTGGGTAGTCTGGCCCAGGTCTCGAATCAGCTCGCCGCGTGGACCATAGATGTCACGTAGAAAGGCGGTATAACTGCCACGGTTCATATCGGTAGCGATCCGCTGAAAGACTTGCCAACCGGCGGGAACTTTCTCTCGCCACATCGGCATATTAAAGGCTTGATCCATGATCTGGACGCTGCGCGAGTCCGGAGCCGGGATAGTTGTCGCAGGAGGGACCACGGCATTCTGGCTGGCCTCATCCGCACCAGGTTGCGCTGGTGGCATGGATCGTGAGCTTTTTGCAGCGGAGCCGCTCACCTCGAAGCCTCGAAAAGCAAAGCTGCCTGTACCCATGGCAATGATACCGACTCCCCCCCGACCAAGCTCCGAGTTGCCCAGGCCCCCGAGCGTTTGACCGTCGATGCTCCACTCTATTTCTGATCCACGCTCAACGATGACCAACTCACGCCAACCCTCTCGCCCCCACCTATCGTTGGATGCGTTAGAGGAACGGGCCTCTATCCCCGATTCTCCACGACGAAGAAGCGATATCTGCCGCCCACCGTCCTCGATCACCAACGGATAATAAAGAGACCCCTGCGGCTGGAAGCCATACAGCAACCCGATACGACTCGACTCCCCCCAGTCGGCCTTGACCTCGACACGGATCGTCCTGTTCCCGGCAACCCCGGCGTTGGCATAAAGGTAGAAAATCGCGCCGGGATCGGACTCGTTCGAGAGAACGAAACCACCGTCACGGAACGAGGCTTGCCACACACCATCACGACCCTCGAAAAGATATTCCGTAAGCGGCCCCATTGAGGGAGCGCGTTGCGCCACAGCTGCTTGGCTCACACTGACGGCCATCACAAGGACAATCGCGCCTAGCCACCATAGTTGCTGAAAAAACCGCGGGTGGAACCACCGCAATGCACTATTCCCAATCGGACATATCCGTGTTGTCTTGTCTTTCATACTCGTTGCTCCGTTGTCCTGAAGTGTGGGCTGGGTCGGTCTGAATACACAGGCGGGGAATAGGATCGGGCCATCGTGGCTCGGGCGGCGACGACATGGCCGGGCAAGGCAGGCGCCCAAACGTTCGGAGTGATGCTATGGGATGAGAAGAGTTTCGGTACGCTGCTATACGTTGCAGCAAGCAGGACCACCATCACGGCGATCAACGCCAGTGCACCGGTCCAGGCCACACGGCGCCACAGCGCCGCCCGATTTTTGGCGCCAAGGCTTGGTGCATCCCAAGGGGGGGGAGATGTGAACAGCACGGAAAGAACACCACCGTTTCCTTCCACCATGCCCAGATCCTGTACGCCAAGCTGTCCGTGCTGAACGATTTGCTCGACTGTGTTCGCAAAGAAAGTGGATGCCATGCCGGTACCCAATGCGCGGTCTTCGCCGAGCACGATCAAATCACCTGTTTTCAGCTTCAGGGCGTAACTACGGTGCATGTTGGCCATGCCAAAGCTGCGATACGCTTCCAGGCGCGTCTCGATCACCTCGATCTGCTCATAGGAAATTTGCCTGTGCACTGGATCAAGGCGGTGAATGAGAGACCGCCCATCTGGCAGGTCGAGGTCCAGTGCATCTGCTCCGACAGCGATGCACCAGCCCCATTTGGCACGCACATCACGGAACACGTAGCGCGTCAGAATAAACGTGAAACCTGCTATAGCGACAAGGAACGCGGCAACTCCAATGTGGTCGTCCATGATCGACACTCCGACGGCACCCAGCATGAAAATACCGAGCCCACCGATCCACACAGTCGCAAACGCGCCGCCTATCCGCCCAGCCATGGGCGGGCGTATGACGGTTGACCGATCAGTATCGGCTTTTTTCATGTACCACCCCACAAATTTCGGGCCACGCCACATCCACTATCGGGGTTGTTACCTCCTCCAACGTATCGCTACACAGCCAGAGTTACCAACCATTTTAGTCGGTGATAGACCTTGATGCAGCGAAGGGAATCGATTCCGGGAACTCGCTAAAATCGTGGTCTTTCCCGTCGGATGACAGGATATACCTGCCGGATTTTATGACCGGCCGATCTATTGACCATAACCCGTGTGCACTGCTTGGGTCTGCAATCCGGCCATTTTCCAAGCTTCAATGCCACCGCGGTACCAAAGGACGTTGGTATAGCCAAGATTGATGGCGCGCAGCGAGGCATTGTAGGACATCCAGCATTGCGTGGATTGGCAATAGAAAACCAGTGGTGTGTCCTTGCGGCCTGCGGTTTTACTCTGTAGAAAATCACTCAAGTTCCGTTGGACCTGATCGCTGAAAGAGCCGCCTTGGCTGGCGGCTATAGCAGATACCGCGTTGGGTAATTTTTCCGATCCACCGAGGACATCCAGCACTATGTAGGGCGTCTGTCCGTTTTGACTGAGGGAGAGCAGCCCCTTGGTGGTGACCACCTGTCCCCCTGGAATACGGTTTGGGGTGGGACCGTGCATGGGGCCGGAATGGAGTTGGCTGGTGGGTGCGATACCGTAATCCATCCGCTCCATCCCCATCAGGGAGTCCGGGGTTTGTCCACCGCCGTAGGCTTGTGGGTTTGAGCCCCCAAAGCCGGTTTGTGATGTGTTGGTACCACCGTAAGGTTGTGGGTTTGGGGACTCAAAGCCAGCTTGTGGTGTGTTGCCGGGGGCACCGAAAGTCGGCGCGGCGGGGATCTGTGTCGAGTATCCCGGTGTCGATCCATAGCCTTGCTGCGGCAGGGCTTGCCGATCATACCCTCGTGTCTGTGGGTAATTCTGCTGAGGCATATACTGACCGGAAAAACCCTGGCCTTGGCTCTGAGGATAGGCACCCTGTTGCGGCTGAGATTGCTGCTGATACCCCTGCCCTTGGGAATAACCCTGCGTTTGCGTATAACCCTGAGGATAACCGGTCGGCTGTTGCGGAGGGGTATAGGTCTGAGACGTGTTGTAAGCAGGTGGTTGTCCATAGCCGGCTGCGCCGAAGCTATCCTGGGATTGAGACTGGGCAGCAGCGCTGCCCAAAAGCATAGTCGTGATGATACCGAGCTTTGTCATGTTCATCTAGCCACCTCCAGGCGTTGGCCATCCTGTCCGAAGATGGGGTAGGGATTGAGACAATAGGGGACAGACCACGACTATTTCTCCTCAGTTAACGAACATGTCTAACGTCGGCGCAGCCGGCCTGCACCGATCAGCCCGAACAGACCGCTGCCAAACAACCAAACTGCTGCGGGTATCGGCACGGCGCCGACATCGCCCGACTGCACAGCCCACGCATAGTCGCTGAGGTTCTTATAGTCGAAGTCCTGGTAGCCGTCGTAGAAGTCGAAGATCCACGCGCCGTCGGTATTGGGCGCGTACTCCAGGCCGGACCAGTAGAAGTCGGACTGGAGATTTGAAAACGGGCCGGTGTTGTAGAGTCCCCAGCCCGATTGGTCAGGGTTACCCGCAGTATCGTAATAGGCCAGATTACCCAGCGTGTCGTAAAACAGGCTCGCCATCTCACTGTACTCCGTGAGGATCGTACTCGCACTGCCTGTCTGCACGTTATACCCGCAGTCCGTGCCTCCAGACTTGGAATAGTTACAACCTGGTGTGCCTGTGTCCAGCATCGTCGGCAGGCGCCAGCCATTGGAGCCCAGATAACCCGTGCCGCTATCGAAGGCGTTCATCGCATCGATCCAGTGCAGCGCGCCAGGCCAGTTCATGGTACCGTTTGCATTGACAATACCGCTCACACCACTGGTGTCCGAAAGGTGCGTGCCCAGGTTGGCCCCGTAAGTTAAACCAAAGCTGTTACTCGCCGCCAGATTGGCATCCGCCAACCAGGTGATGTCCAGAACCGTGTCATAATAAGCGTCTCCACTTAAGCGTGACTCCAGTGCCGCTTGAGTCGTTCCAGCTGTTACCAATGCCAGTACACCCGCAAATATTGCAATTGATTTAATCTTCATTGAGGCTCCCCACCTCTGGGTTATATGAGGCGTATTTCTTATAAAGTTGCATGTGAATGCAATTCTCGTACCCTCTTTTTTTATTCGTGTGATTACAATGGCTTATATACCAAGAGCCTGAATCAAGTAACTGATCAACAGCGTTTTTGTAAAAAATCCTGACACCCTATATAACATTCCGTGTAGGTCCGTTGTGGATCGGAGGCATTGCATTTACTCAATGGAGTTCTTTTCTGCGCGCACTATCTTGCCTATCGTTGTGAAATGTAGACCGAAGAATTTCGCTATCTGCTGGTAACTATATTCACCGGGCGTGAAAACGGGACAGATTTATTGCTCCAATGACCTATGACGCGTTTGGTTACCTGCGCACATCGACCACAGCGTCCCATCCCGC
>JAAELC010000488.1 GCA_024227135.1 Gammaproteobacteria bacterium | reverse complement strand
CCGGAGCGGTTGACATTCCGGTGATCGTAATCGGGGGCATCATGACTGCCGCCGATGCCCTGGAGTTCATTCTCGTGGGCGCGGTTGCCGTCCAGGTGGGTACCGCCAATTTTGTCAATCCGGCCGAGACCGTTGACATTATCGATCGAATAGTGTCTTACCTGGTGGAAAACGGCATCGATGATATTGCGTTGTTGAGGGGTTCCTTGAAACTGGAGGCATAAACAGATGAGCATTGCCCACCGGATTTTGCTTATTTCATAGGGATACAAGGGACCAGGGGGGGGGTGAAGTGCTGCATAGCTTTAAATCGCAGGGGAGAGCAAGCACCTGAACCCTTAACCTCTTGAATCCTGAAGCCCTTTTCTCCAAATTTGAAACTGACAAGAATTTCAAACAATTGACAGGAGGTACGCCATGAAAAAGCTGATACTGAGTTGCTTGCTGGTAGGATGTGTACTTGTCATGCCCCCGGCGCTCTGGGCCGAATCAGCCCTGGAACAGGCGGATGCGCTCTACGACCAGGGGGGACTG
>JAAELC010000487.1 GCA_024227135.1 Gammaproteobacteria bacterium | reverse complement strand
TCCAGAAATTGCGCTGGATTTTGGTTCAGATTCAAGGCGTGGAAAGGGGCGCATAGCTGTTCTATGCAACCTTTTCCACAACGCAGAAGCTGGACCAAAAGACGAGCAAGGCTGGATAATTGTTTTTTTCCGTGGCCCTTACTGGCAGTGCTGACACTGGCGGGCACACTAGTCTGGCTCGCAGAAAGAAAGTGAAACTCCCAGTTTCCGAAAGACCCGGTCAAGGGTGTCGGTACCGGTCTGTGGTGGTCCGCGGTCACCATGACTATCGTCGGATATGGAGACAAGGCACCGATTACCACCCTGGGTCGTTCCATCGGTTTGGTCTGGATGTTTACCAGCATCATTATTATTTCCAGCTTCACCGCTTCCATCGCCTCTTCACTCACCGTCGATCAACTGCACAACACCATCAACAGTGTGGAAGATCTGTACGGCAAGCGGGTACTCACAGGTTCAGCCGGCAGCACCAGCGCAGCCTTCCTGAACACCAGAAAAATAGGTTTCGAGACCACCCCTGATATTGCCGATGCACTGGATCAACTCGCCGGCGGAAAAGCAGACGCGGTAGTCTACGATCTTCCCATACTTCGCTATCTGGTCAGTTCAGAACACAACGAGAAGCTGCGCACCCTGCCGAATCTGCTCCTGCGGCAGGATTATGGCATCGCCCTTCCGCCGCAGGCACAGCAACGGGAAACCCTTAATCGTGAAATTCTGCGTATCATTAAAACCCCGGAGTGGAACCGCCTTCTGGAAGATTATCTGGGAAAAGATGTTTAGAAAGACACACGGGGGTGCGGGAAGGGCCGGTTTTCTACAGACTCGATGAACGGATGCAATAGAAACACCCGACAAACACCCTGGCAAATCAACACCGGAAATCCCAATGAACTTGATCACATCCAGAATCATCGCACAGTTCACGACAACTCATGCAGCGGCCCAGCAGCGATTCCTTGCGGAACTGGTTAGCGTCCCGTCGGACAATCCCCCCGGCGACTGCGCACCCCATAGTGAACGGACTGCAAACCTGTTGGAAGCCCTGGGGTTTGACGTGGAATGCCACCCGGTGCCAGCTGAGGTCTGCCAGGCCAACGGAATGACCAGCGTCACCAATCTGATCGTTCGCCGCCACTACGGGCAGGGCCATACTGTTGCGTTGAATGCCCATGGTGATGTGGTACCACCGGGAGAAGGCTGGCACCATGGCCCCTATGACGCAACCATCCAGGATGGCTGGATGTATGGACGGGGTGTGGCTGTCTCAAAATCAGATATCGCAACCTACGCTTATGCTGTTCTTGCATTGGAGCATGCGGGGGTGCCATTGACCGGGAACGTCGAACTGCATGTGACTTATGATGAAGAAACCGGTGGCAATACAGGCCCCCGCTGGCTGCTGGATGCTGGCCTCACCCGCCCTGATTACGTCATCTCCGCCGGTTTTTCATACGGTGTCATCACAGCCCATAACGGCTGCATTCACCTGGAGATCCGAATCTCGGGACGTTCTGCCCATGCCGCAAAACCGGAAACCGGAGCCGATGCCCTGGAAGCAGCCAGTCGAATCATGGCAGCTCTCTATGGGAACAGGTGGCACTATTCATCGAAAAAATCAACGATTGAAGGGATCACCTCCCCCACACTGGTGATCGGCCTGGTGGAAGGGGGAATCAACACCAACGTCGTGCCGGACCGGGCGGTGCTGCGACTGGACCGACGCATTATCCCCGAAGAAAACAGCGCTGATATGGAGGCAGAGCTCAGAGAACTGGTCACATCAGCTGTCAATGATCTACCCGGTATTCAGGTGGAAACAGACCGGATCCTGCTGGCCGAACCTTTTATCCCGGTTGAAGGCTCGAAACAGCTTGCCATGACACTTTCACGCATCGCCGGGGAGGTCTTCGACTGTCCTGTGCCCTGCCATGGCGTACCCATCTACACCGATGCCCGTCACTATGCCAGCAATGGAATTCCAACCGTCATCTACGGAGCGGGGCCGGAAACCATCGAACTGGCCAATGCCCATCGTGCGAATGAGCGGTTACGGCTCGCCGATCTGCCAAAGGCGACCCAGGTAGTGGCCCGGACGTTGGGTGAACTTCTGATCGATCCTTGCTCCCAAATGAAATAAAACCAGGTGCTTTTCGGCTGTTTCAACACCGAAGTGACAACAGACTGAGCCCACGGGGTCACAGAGAATCACCCCGCGTTAACAACAACAGTGTCTAAAACAAGACAATGGGATGTGGTATGAGGACAGGTCGATGCTTCATACCGGTTTATGCAGGCGAAAGATGGAACGTGCTGTTGAGCCGAAACCATGCCCTGCATGGAAAATGCCCGAAAACCCTGCCACCGGGCAACCAACGAAGCAGCAATTCCGACTGTCCCTGGATCAATACCGTTCAAGCGTTTTCGCAGACTTCATCAAGCAATTCGATCCAGTGCTTTACCAGGCGTTCTGACTTCGAGGAGAGGTGCAGCAGACAACCGATATTGGCAGTTGCGATGGTCTCGGGTTGTTCCTCTGGGCTGCGCGCAGATCCTTCCAGGTTCCGGAGTTTGTCCGAAAGCAATCGATCGGAGAGTTCGGGTTGAAGAACCGAGTAGGTTCCGGCAGAACCACAACAGAGATGGGCATCCGTTACTGGCGTCAACTTAAAACCACAAGAGCCCAGTATCGACTCGACCCGGCCATTGAGCCCCTGGCCATGCTGGAGAGAACAGGGTGCGTGGAAAGCAATTCTCCGCTCAGGGGCCTCCTTCCCGAAACAGGAAAGGTCTTCCCCATGGAGCAACTCACTCAGATCCCTCGACAGTTCAGTAACCCGCCTGGCCTTTGCGCTATATAACGGATCGTTCCTGAGCGCATATCCGTAATCTTTGAGCATGGCTCCACAGCCGCTCTCGGTAATCAAAATAGCTTCCACCCCGGCTTCGATACGGGGCCACCAGGCATCGATGTTACGACGCATAAAATCCAGCCCCTCCGTTTGGGCGGCCAGATGGTAACTGAGCGCCCCACAGCAACCCGCCGCCGATTCGGTAACCAGGGTAATACCGAGCCGATCCAGGATCCGTGCTGCCGACGCCAGGGTATTGGGGGTAACCACCTGCTGAGCACATCCCTGAAGCGCAAGAACGGTGCGTGGGTGTTCCGATGCCGGCCGGGGCAAAGCGACCCGTACATGGGGTATTTTCTGCTTCAACCTCCGGGGGAGCAGTGGCCGTGACAAACGGCCCAATCCAAGCAACGCCTTGAAGCGGACCGGATGGGGCACCAGCCCGCGCAGCGCTGTCCGCACGATCCGCTGCATCAGCGGACGCCGGACGCGCTCTTCAAGGATTCCACGCCCAATATCGACCAGACGAGCATACTTTACCCCGGAGGGGCAGGTCGTTTCACAAGAACGGCAGGTGAGACAACGATCGAGATGCAGCTGGGTACGGTGGGTTGGTTCGTTGCCCTCGAGGACCTGTTTGATCAGGTAAATACGCCCCCGCGGACCGTCCAGTTCATCACCCAGTAACTGGTATGTGGGACAGGTTGCGGTACAGAAACCGCAATGCACACAGGTCCGAAGAATCTCATCAGCTTCCCGGCCATCCGGGGTATTCAGATAGCTTTCGACAATCGCAGTTTCCATGGATTCAGCCTGTCAAAGATCGGGGTACAACCGTCCCGGGTTGAACAGTCCCTGTGGATCGAATGCCCGTTTCAGATTTCTATGGAGGTTCATCAAAGGCTCGCTCAACGGCTGGTAGATGGAACCCTCGCGATCACCACCACGAAAACGGGTGGCATGACCACCGGCTTTCGCCACTATAGACTGCACGGACCCGATCTCGTCACTTGTTCGCAGCCACCGCAAACCGCCTCCCCATTCGAAAATCCACTGACCGAGAAGCAGATCTGAAGCTGTGGTGGCGGGCACCGATACACGCCAGAAGCCGTTGGAATTCTTGAAAAATACATGACCCTGTTCGCGAATGTGCTCTCGCCAGAAACTTTCGCCATCGCCCATGACATCACCACCGATCACATCCTGTGCGGCGGTCACCGCGCTGGCTGCACCGGACAATCTGATATACAGGCGCTCCCCGTCAGCACAGGAAGCTGACAGGGGTAAGGGTCTGCGTGCCCACCCTTCCAGGGCCTGAAGCCCATCCCGGAGGCTACCATTCTGTACCAGGGTGATTTCCCTCGCCGGAATCGGTAAGACCTTCAGGCTGACATCCATGATAATTCCAAGGGTACCCATGGCTCCAGTCATCAAGCGGGAGAGATCATACCCCGCCACATTCTTCATGACTTCTCCACCAAATCGCAGAATCTGCCCTCGGCCGTTGAGTATACGGGTACCGAGAACGAAATCACGGGCCGAGCCCGCATAAGGCCGCCGGGGGCCTGACAACCCTGCGGCGACAGTCCCCCCCACCGTGGCTCGTTCCCCGAAACCGGGGGGTTCAAACCCCAGCATCTGCCCCTGTTCAGCAAGCACGGCTTCCAACTCCATCAGTGGCGTCCCGCAACGTGCGGTTACTACCAGTTCCTTGGGCTCGTAGCTGATGATTCCCCGGTGATCCCGAACATCGACAGGTATTCCCACCGGAGTACGACCCAGAAAACTCTTTGTATCACCACCGGTAATACACACAGCACCACGGTCAGCCGCAATATCGAGTAACTGGGCCTGTAATCGCTTTCCAATATCTCCGCTCACGGTTCGCCCGCCCCGGGATGAACCTCCCCTTCCACTCCATCCCCGGCCCTCAGGAGGCGATACTCCGAACAGTGCCGCGGCGTCGGTACGCCCTTGCCCGGATTCAGCAGTTGTTTCTGATCGAATGCACGTTTAACAGCACGAAACTGCTCCAGTTCCTCTTCACCGAACTGCACGCACATCTGGTTGATTTTCTCGATCCCCACCCCGTGTTCACCGGTAATGGTACCTCCCACCGCCACGCACAATTCCAGGATCTTTCCACCCAGCGCTTCGGTACGTTCGAGTTCCCCCGGATTGTTCGCGTCATAGAGTATCAGTGGATGCATGTTACCGTCACCGGCATGAAAAACATTGGCCACTCTCAGTCCGTACTCTTTGGATAGCTCGGAAGTGCGTTTCAATACTTCCGGTAATCGGTGCCGGGGAATCGTGCCGTCCATGCAGTAGTAGTCCGGCGAAATCCGCCCGACCGCTGGAAATGCAGATTTCCGACCTTGCCAGAATCGCAGTCGCTCCCCATCATCCCGGGCTGTACGTACCTCCGTGGCACCGCAACGCTTGAGCAGTTCCCGAACCTCCAGAATGTGTTCCGAGACCTCCTGATTGCTCCCGTCAACTTCACACAGCAACATGGCAACCGCGTTGACAGGGTAGCCGGCATGCACGAAATCTTCCGCCGCCTGAATGGCCGGGCCATCCATCATCTCCAGACCGGCAGGGATAATCCCGGCGGCAATGATTTCACCCACCGCAATACCGGCCTTTTCCACATCATCGAAAGCAGCCAATACCACCTGGGCGCGTTCGGGAATGGGGAGTAGTTTGACCTTCACCTCCACAACCACCCCCAGCATGCCCTCAGAACCGATCATCAGCGCCATGAGGTCGTATCCCGCACTGTCCAGAGCGCCTCCGCCGAGCGTCAGCCGTTCCCCTTCAACGGTTACGACCTCGAGCTGAAGTACGTTATGCACGGTCAAACCGTATTTCAGACAATGAACACCCCCGGAATTCTCGGCGATATTGCCACCAATGGTGCAGGCGATCTGGGACGAGGGGTCCGGAGCATAGTAGAGCCCATAAGGTCTGGCCGCCTCTGAGATGGCCAGATTGCGCACCCCGGGCTGAACGCTTGCGGTACATCCCACCGGGTCGATATCCAGGATGCTGTTGAGGCGGGCAAGACTGAGAACGACGCCATCCGCCAGAGGCAGTGCACCGCCGGACAGCCCGGTACCCGTCCCCCTCGCCACCACCGGTACCTCCAGTGAATGGCATACTCTCATGACTTCCTGCACCTCTTCCACCGTGCGGGGCAACGTCACCGCCACAGGTAACTGGCGATAAGCAGACAGCCCATCACACTCGTAAGGATGCAGATCTTCGTCATCCACCAATACGGCATCATCTGGCAGTATCCCCTCCAACGCGGCATACAGAACCGCCCGGTCAATGTGCTTGCCAACCGGGTCCGGGCCGTGGGATTCCTCGATTTGTTTCATTTGTATTCCCGTATCCGTGTCTTCCCATCATTGGTGCACTTTCCATTGTAACGCCTTGGGGCAATCAGTGTGGATCCCCACTGCCAAATCTTACACAAAGCACCCCGCTCAAACATTGGAGCAGAATATAAGAAACCACTAATTATTTTGGGTATAATGGCGGTTTATTGTTTGCACTTCCGGACAAACCGTCCCGAAATAGAAGAGGTACATCATGGCTACCAGCATGACTCTGCCTAAAAACGGGTTCTTCAACCGACTCAAGGCATCATTTTCCCCACCCTCCAAACACCTTGACGTCAGCCTGAATGAAGGTTACAGGCTTTGCAACGAATCGATTCGCATCCCTATCGAAGACCATACGATCGGTTTGACCCTAAATTCTGGAAATGCGTCCAAGACACTGCACATTTTTCCGGAGGAGTTCCAGGGAGATGCGGGTCACCAGGAGCACCCCGCACTGATTATCTGCGACCCAGATAATTTTTTCAGCAATATCAACGGGTTCATAAGATTAACCAAAGGAGACCACCTTATCCTGGGGCGGGAGGATGAGTACCAGCAAGCCATTTTCGACTACCCTGCCAACTTACAGAGACGCCATTTGTCCATCGTCCATGATGGCACCACGTTGTTACTCAAGGACCTGGAAAAGAAATCCGGTATACCCCTTGAAATCGTCAGCGAGAAATCAGGACGCAAGCGCAGAAAAAAGCGGAGAATGGCAACATTACAGGAAATCAGAACCCTGTTCGGTGGTCCAGTTCAAATGCTCTCTCCCGATGAGGCCCTAAAAGACCTTCTCAAGATCAACGAAATCCTCGAAAAAGAACCCTTGCGGCCGAGAGACTCCAGGGGAATGCCCGGTGGTGTGGTCAGTCTGCCCAAGAAAATGATTCCGATCATTCTCGGTGACCTGCACGCCCAGGTGGAGAACCTGCTCACGCTGCTTAGTCAGAACGAATTCATCGAACAGATGGGAGACGGGCGTGCTGCCATGATTTTTCTGGGGGATGCCGTTCATTCCGAGGTAGATGGACATCTGGAGGAAATGGACAATTCCCTGCTGATGATGGATCTGATCTTCAGACTCAAACTCTGGTTCCCCCAGCAGGTGTTCTATGTGAGAGGTAACCACGATGACTTCTCTGAAGAACTGGGTAAGAGCGGCGTTCCCCAGGGGTTGCTGTGGGCCAAAGCGCTGCGGGAGAGCCGGGGACAGGCTTACCTGGATGCCATGAAGCGCTTCTACCAGTTGCTTCCTTACGTGGCGCTGTCCAAGGGCTATGTCGCCTGCCATGCCGCACCGCCAAAAACCAAGGTCAGTATGGATATGTTGATTAACATCCATCAGTATCCAGGCCTCATTCAGGAGTTGACCTGTAACAGGTTGTACCGACCCAACCGACCCGCAGGCTACACCAAAGGTGACGTCAAACGGTTCCGAAACGTCTTGAAACTGGGTGAGGATGCGGAACTCTTTGTCGGTCACACACCGCTTACGCGTCACGACACCCTGTGGGTCAATGTAGGCGGAATCGCCCATCACGACGTCGTGTTCAGTGCTAACTTACCCTGGATCGGCGTGTTCACCCGAGTGGATGGAAAAATGATTCCCCTACGCTACCGTGCGGAATCCCTGTTACCGGTTATCAACGGCTTGCAGGACCTGCCTGAATAAGAACAAAAGCCCCACTGGAGCTGTAGTGAATCAAACGAACCAACACTCAAGAAGACCTCCCCTGAAATCAGGGCCAGTCATCTTTCAGTCCGAGGACAATCTGCTGGAGGAGGATAAAAGAAAGAAGGATATGACCCTGTCGGAACTCAATCACGTCTTCCGGCTGTATTTGACAAAAAAAGGTCTGCAAATGGAAGATATTTCCATACTCGGCCTGTTCTCAGTCATCTTCAATGATCCGCGTTTTTCCCGCTGGCACGAGTTGAGCAAATCGGACCAGAGTAATGCGTTGACCCGATTAGTCGTAATGCCGGAAGTTTACGACGAACTCATCCTGAAAATTGGTGCTACCGCAGGGGATGCTCAAATTATCAAATCCGTGGTCAAGGATGCCTACCAGAATGCCATCGACAGTTTCTCCCACGCCGCTTATGTTCAGCGCAAGTATGACAACCGCTTTCCAGGCTTCAAGGTCGTGCTGTTTCTGGATCAAATCCAACATAAGCTGGTTCTGACCCTGGTGGACAACGGTTTCGGAAAGAAAATCATCAAACCAAAAAAATCCCATACCGGTCAGGACTATGGTGATGACTTCGTTTCCAGGATTACCGACTGGCTGATACGACGCTACGTTGAAAAAGAGGGACCTATCGAAAGAGAGATCTCCTATACCGGGGGGCAGGGCATGGCGATGAAAAAGCTGCGAATCGAATTGGGACTGAATATCGATCTGCACTTCCTTGCCACTGGCGCTATCTTTGAGTTGAAATTGAAAAACTTCTTCTGAACGCTTGGGATGCGTTATCTGGAAAAGATCACCGACCACCCCGGCGTAGCCGGGGTTATAATTTTCAGACGAAACCGGTGAAGTCCACCGGCTGACCAGCAGATAAAACTGCAGTGGGCAACCGGTTACCGATGCTCATGCTGCCTGCCTGTGTCCCAGACTGGCATGATTCAAAGCAGACAGCACTGCACCGAGCGAGGCGCTGAGGGTATCTCTGTTAAAGCTTGCCCCAGCCACCCTCACGCCATCGATATTGAGTTGCACATAAGCAACGGCTTCTGCATCCGTTCCCTCTCCCAAGGCATGCTCGCTGAAATCTACGATGTTCAGCTGTTGACCACTGTGATTCACCCAGGCATCCACGAATGCAGCGATTGCACCATCCCCCTCCCCCTGCAGTGTCAGTCGGTTTCCCTTATCGGAAAGGCTTAGTTCGATGCGGTCAGTGCCATCCCGATTGAGCTGGTACCCCAGGAGCCGTACAGGTTCCTGATCGACCACGAATCGTTCCATGAACAACCCATGGATAGTGGCGCTGTCAACCTCCCCTTTTTGCTGCTCACTCAGCCGCTGGACGATACCGGCCATTTCCACCTGCATGAATCTTGGAAGTTGCAATCCGTAATCCCGCTCCAGCACATAGGCTACTCCCCCCTTACCCGATTGACTATTGACCCGGATGACAGCCTGGTAGTCCCTTCCAAGATCCTTCGGGTCAATGGGCAGATAGGCAACCTGCCAGGGCTCATCGTTTTTCTGCTGCTGAAGACACTTTCTGATGGCATCCTGGTGACTGCCGGAAAATGCGGTATAGACAAGCTCCCCAACCCAGGGATGCCTCGGGTGCAGCGCAATCCCTGTGCACTCCGTAACGATTTGAATGATCTCATCCGGGTTCGAAAGATCCAGCTGCGGATCCACACCCTGGCTGTAGAGATTCATTGCCATGGTCACTATGTCCATGTTTCCGGTACGCTCACCGTTCCCCAGCAAAGTTCCTTCCACCCGGTCGGCGCCTGCCAGCAACGCCAGCTCCGCCGCGGCCACCGCACAACCCCTGTCATTGTGGGTATGCACAGACAAAATGATACTGTCCCGCAGACTGACATGGGTGGCAAAGTACTCAACCTGATCCGCAAACATATTCGGTGTTGCCACCTCAACCGTGGCAGGCAGGTTGATGATGCAGGGGTTGTCCGGGGTGGGCTGCCATTCATCCAGAACAGCCTCACAGATTTCCACCGCATACTCCATTTCAGTGCTGGTGAAGCTCTCCGGCGAATACTGAAATACCCATTCAGACTCCGGATATTTTCCGGCTTCCCGAGACAGCAGCCTGGCGCCGTTGCGAGCGATCGCGGTGATGCCGTCCCGACCCTTGGTGAAAACCCGCTCCCGCTGCACCGTCGAGGTCGAATTGTAGACGTGGACGATGGCACGCCGTACACCTTTGAGTGCCTCAAAGGTGCGGATAATCAGGTCTTCACGGGCCTGAACAAGGGCCTGAACAGTCACATCGGGTGGAATCCGGTCTTCTTCAATCAGCCAACGGACGAAATCAAAGTCCGGCTGACTGGCTGAAGGAAACCCGATTTCGATCTCCTTGCATCCCAGCCTCACCAGCAGATCCCATAAGCGCTGTTTCTGGTCGACACTCATAGGTTCCAGCAGTGCCTGGTTACCGTCGCGCAGGTCAACACTGGCCCAACGAGGAGCCTTGGTAATACTCTTTCCCGGCCACTCACGGTGACTCAACGGAATCCCGGCGGCGGGTCGGTACTTGCGATGATCGAAAGATGTCACTTTAGCTCTCCTGAACACGAATCCATAAAACCGAATTGGAGATTCCAAACGACCCATACCCTTTGGGCCGCGGAAAAAATAGAGTATCCAGTCTTGCTCGTCTTTTGGCCCGGGTTCAGCGTTGTGAAAAGGGGCGCATAGCTTTCCTATGCAACCCTTTTCACGCCTTGAACCCAAACCAAAATACAGCGCAATTTCTGGATACTTATTAATTTCCGCGGCCCTTATGAGGTAAGCAGTCCAGCCGATCCTCGTGAGATCTGCCTCTCTCCACCTTTGCCTGGTAAGCAAAGGCTGTGGTAGTCCGGGGTACCGGAGTGATTGAAAGAATAGATCAAACCAGGAGAAAGGTGCTTGCGTAATAGCTTAAAAAAGCTACTATTATCAACGAATATTGCTGGAATATGGCAAATAGAAATTTATTATTGCTTAAGCGCACGATCAACGGGGGCTATTTGTGAAACTGGACAGACAGGATAGAAGAATTCTTCAGATACTCCAGGAGGAAGGAAGAATCAGCAACCAGGATCTCGCAGAACGTATCGGACTATCCCAGTCACCCTGTTTACGCCGGGTTCGAACCCTGGAGGAAAACGGAATGATCACGGGCTACCGAGCCCTGGTCGACGCAAGGAAACTGGGGCTGGCGTTATTGGCTCTGGTACACATATCCATGGATCGCCATACCCCGGAACGATTCACCAATTTCGACCAGCAAGTCAGCGTGATCCCTGAAGTTCTGGAGTGCCTTTTGATAACCGGGCAGGAAGCGGACTATCAATTAAAGGTGATCATCAGAGACATGGACGCTTATCAGGACCTGCTACTGAACAAGATCACGCGCATCGAGGGAGTTACCGGTGTTCACTCCAGTTTCGTGTTGCGACAGGTGGTCAATCGCACCGCAATGCCTGTCTAAAATAGTGGCAAGTGGCAAGTGGCAAGTGACAAGTGGCAAGTGGCAAGTGGCAAGTGGCAAGTGGCAAGTGACAAGTGGCAAGTGACAAGTGGCAAGTGGCAAGTGGCAAGTGGCAAGTG
>JAAELC010000486.1 GCA_024227135.1 Gammaproteobacteria bacterium | reverse complement strand
TGATTTAAGGGCAAGAAGAGGATAGGCTAAAAAGAAGTTCACAGAGAATATTAAGAAATAAAGTAGCTGAGAGGCCTTTAAAAAGAAGGGACAAAAAGAGGATTCTGCAATCACCAGAGGAGGCATGAACAGGACAATAGAGAAAAACATAGGCATATTTTGTGGTAAGCTCAAAACTCCTCGCAGAATTTCATGAACAGGTAACCAGCTTTTACAGGAGAGAGGGCATTGATGATAAGTGTTCTGTAGGACAGTTTTTTTAGTAGTAGCAACGGGAACTGTCGATGTAATCAGCGAATTCGAAGTGGGTCATGTCGAGTTTGATTGGCCGGGGGAGGCAAATCTATGAGCATGCTGCGCTACTATCTGTTGTTGATGATCTTCTATCTTGTCTTGGTCACCGGAATATGTGCTCTCTTGTATGAGCCTCTTCACCGTGCTTTCATGGCCAACTGGGGGTTCAACCTCGTTATTCTCGGAGCGTTGGCCATCGGTATCCTACTCAATTTTCGTCGGGTTATTGTTCTCGGTTCAGAGATAAACTGGATCGAGATCTTCCGTACGGGGACGGCCGGTTTGTCGGTGGCAGAGAGCCCGCAGTTGCTCAAGCCTTTGGCAAAGCACCTTGACGGTCTTCATCGAGACCGTTTTAGCCTTTCTGCTCTATCGCTTCGCACCGTACTTGAAGGGATTCGAGGACGTCTTGACGAGTCTCGCGAGATATCCAGGTACACAATCGGCCTGCTCGTCTTTCTCGGCCTTCTCGGCACCTTCTGGGGGTTGCTCGGCACCATCGGTGCGGTCAGTTCGGTAATTGGGGGGCTTGATGTGGGTGACCGTGATTTCAACCTTATGTTTCAAACTCTCAAGGCAGGGCTGCAGGAACCGCTGCAGGGTATGGGAACGGCATTCAGCTCCTCGCTCTTCGGTTTGGGCGGTTCCTTGATTCTGGGTTTTATCGATATCCAGGCTAATCATGCCCAAAATCGCTTTTTCAATGAACTGGAGGAATGGCTGTCCGGGGTCACCCAGCTGGTTGACAGGTCAACGGAGACGAGACTGGAAGATCAGGCTGGCGCACCTATTAATATTTTTGGGTCGGATCAGTTGGACATGCTCATTCGGGAGCTTCACCGAACTAACAGTCATATGGAGACCCTGTTGAAAAAAGAGCGACAGGATACGATTGAGGGTGAAGAAAGCGAATCGGATAGTAGCAGGTAGGAGGAATTATGGCTTTAGGTTCCCGATACTCTCAAGAGTCGTCCACTATATGGCCGGGCTATGTTGATGTGTTGTCTGCCCTGCTTATGGTAGTGATCTTTGTCCTGCTTATCTTTACTTTTTCCCAATTTCTTCTCAGTCATATCCTCTCTGACCAGAGCAGCGAACTGGAGGCGCTGCATACCAGCATTGCGGAAATATCCGAACTACTGGGGATTGAACGCCGGAAGAACGAGCAGATGGCCCAACGGATCTCCTCACTAAGCGAACAGGTCGACATGCTTACCAATGACAAGACCAGACTGCGTGGGGAGGTGGAGGAGTTGACCCGTAAGAGGGAGATGGATAAAGATGCAATGGAGTTACAGCTGCATACAATTGCCAGTCTGCAGCAGGATATAGCTGCGCTACAGAGCCTTCGCCAAGAGCTGGAAAAAGAGATCGAACAGGCAATGGACGGGCTTTCGCGTGAACAGCAACTGACCAAATCACTTCGGGACCGGAGCAAGGCCCTGCAGGCAGAATTAGCGGACGAGCAGGAGAAGACTCTTCTTGCACAGCATGATATTGAGCAGCGCGATATACGGATCCAGGCCCTTTCCGCTCTTATCGGTGAGCAGCAGGCCAGCATGGACAAACAGCAGAAGATGACTGCCGACGCACGTGCCGAGGTTGCCCTTCTAAATGAAAAGATCCTGCAATTAAAGAAACAGCTAAACGAAATCAGCCTGGCACTGAGTAGGTCTGAAGCTGAGCGGGCCCTGCAGGAAGAGGAAATTCGGGATCTTGGTGATCGGCTCAATATTGAGTTGGCCAGGCGAGTCAACGAACTGGAGAGGTACCGTTCGGAATTTTTCGGCCGACTGCGTCAGATCGTGGGTGACAATCCAGTCATTCGCATCGAGGGAGACAGATTCCTGCTGCAGGCTGAGCTTCTATTCGCATCGGGAACGGCGGAACTCGGGGAACAGGGCAAGATGCAACTGCAGGAACTTGCTTCCCTTCTGGTGGGGCTGATTTCCACCATCCCAGACGATCTGCAGTGGATCCTGCGGGTGGATGGCCACACGGACCGTATACCCATCCGATCGTCCAGGTTTGCCTCCAACTGGGAGCTGTCCATGGCCCGGGCCGTCTCTGTTGTTCGATACCTGGCAGAACAAGGGATCCCAGAGCAGCGCATGGCAGCCGCTGGCTTCAGCAAGTTCCATCCCATCGACCCCGCCGATACCGAGGAGGCGTATCGAAAAAATCGTCGGATCGAAATAAAACTCACCTCAAGATAGAAGCATAAAAAAAGGGTTTAACAGCTAGTTATCGCTGTTAAACCCTTTAAAATCAACTGGTCGGGATGAGAAGATTTGAACTTCCGACCCCCTGAACCCCATTCAGGTGCGCTACCAGACTGCGCTACATCCCGA
>JAAELC010000485.1 GCA_024227135.1 Gammaproteobacteria bacterium | reverse complement strand
AGCGCGACCGTTACATACAATTCATATCATCCAGTATGTGAAACTACAATGGTGCCACTCATCAGAAGCAATGCAAGGGCTAGAGGCAGGAAACAATCGCGATAGGGTGTCAGGAATGTGCTCGAATTCGACCCTTGTGGATTTACACCCCTTTGAGCCCCATTTTTACTAGATCGAATGTTGTCAGAGTATAAGTAGGACAAACACCCTATTCCTCTAAATCAAGAACTTTCAACCAGCCCCAATAATCCGTATATCTTTTGGAAAATACGCTCGATCAAGCTAATCATGCATGCCTGTAGGCTGGGAACTTCAGTTCGAACAACGGGTAAGTCTGTATTCCCGGTGACTTGCCCGGCAATGAAGGACGTTCACATCCGAACAGATCATCGCTAAACTACGTTAGATCGAAGTGCTGGTTGCGCAAGGTAAAGCTGTAGCCTGCCGGGAGGCAAGCGCGGCGAGCAGAGCAACCATCCCGCTAGCGCAAAAAGTATGGCGAAACGTGGGCAACAGGACAAACGCCTGCTTACTGCTGTATAGCTGACGTCCAGGATAGCTTATGGAACGTCTCTTCTGGGTCGCAGCGAAAGTTTCCGAGAGGCGTGCTAGACGGTTGCCCACGGCCAAGAGCAAGTCTTGGGGATATGTTTAGTGATAGACCGCTACACGATCTATAGCCGAAAAAATCTCACCTCCTGGTTGGAGGTGAGGCTCATCGAGTTTCGTGTATTACTGAATAGTTTTCAGGATTCTGGCGTGTACCAAATCGGTGACGTGTAAGCCCGCTCCTGGGTAATCATCGGTACGCTATCGGGCATCTCGACACCGAATCGCTTCGCTTCGTAGGCCGTCCAGCGTGGCGTCGGAATCTCGATCACCCGGGCGTAGTAGAAAGCAGATTGCGCCGGATCAAATTCCGGATCCGTCCAGACAGCGATCAGCTCGTTGGAGCCAATAGTGTTTGTCCAGGTAGCGTTTTCGATGTCGACGGTATTTCCCACAGCCGGGAGCTTGCCGTCGTCCCCTGGTGTGCGCTCTCCGCTCCAGGCCACATCGTAGACTTTCTCCTGGGTATTGCCTTCGGCATCCATCCAGCCCTTGATGATCTGTATTCGGTCCAGGTTTCCGCTGTAGGGGTCTTTCATGGCGGCGACGAGGAAGTTCGGCGACGTCTTTCCCTCGGGAGCAGCGTGCAGATCACCGCCCATCGGTACCCCTTTGGCATAGCCTGTTTCCGCGGGCATGCGGGACTGCGCATCTTCCTCCGCAAACTCCCAGCCGCCGAAAAACCGCGCCATAATGCGTGAGCCGGTGGTGGCGTAAACTTCCTTGCGCGCCATCGCGTCAAAGATGGCTTCTCTGCTGTTCTCGGTAGCCCAGACCGCCGCATAACCGGAGGCTGCCTGTTGCCATCCGAAGGTAGTCAATTCGGGATCCTGGATGGACTCGATGACCATATGTTCATAGCGGTGCGGTTCGGGTTCCACCCCGGGGTGCTTGCCGAAAAAGTTGTTCTCTTCGACCGCGGGTAGCGAGGTGTGAGCGTCGGTACTGCCGATCATGCCAAACTTGAAAGGGTTGACGCCGAGTTTCTTTTCAAGCGTCAAGCCGGTCTTCAGGGCGGCGCGGGCATATTCATACTGCAGCATTTCCGGTTTCTTAACCTCGGTTCCATCCAGGTTGGCATCGTCCCAAGTTTCGTAATCGGCGAACTCGTCTTCGGGCGAAAGCAGCGGGTGTGCTTCTCCGTCCCCCTTGATCTGGGTGGCTTCGATGATCGGCTCCAGGCTGGCCCGCAGTTCGGCGAGTTCCCTGGTGAGCGGTTCCCCGGCATTGGTTTCGACGGAGAACATCAAGCCGTTGGATAGATTGCCGTTGTGCGGAATAGCCAGAACATCAGCCCCGGTCCGTGCCTCGAACTCTGCCAGCGCCAGCCATAGATCTTCCGGGTTCTGGCTGTCGAACTGTGAGTAGGGCACCGTTTGGTTGGCGAACGATGCGTCTCCGCGAAACAGTACGTTGCGGTGCAGGTTGAATCCACCCCGGGTGGTGTACTCGTAGCCGATGATCGCCGAAAAGCGGCCCGGTTCGTTGTAGCGGTCAGCAAGCGCAGTGTATTCCCGCCAGGCATCGCGCACCAGCCTGTCATTCCGGAACGGCGGATCCGGCTGCTGGAGTGAGGCGACGATCTCCATTGCCGCCGCAAAAATCCTCTCATAATCGCCGCTCTTCAGCTCTTTGTACCAGCGGCCACCCTGCTCGGTCGCAAGAATATCCGGGTCACCGGCAAGCAGCTGCGGCATCAGGCCGTACATCTCGGCATGGTCCGAAATTACCAGCCAGTCCAGTGGCCGAGACAACTTGGCGCGCAAACCGCCCGTTGAGGTCACCTCCTCGCCACGGGCGAAGCGGAAGGCCTGCTCCTGCCCCAGCCTGTTCATGGTCCCAGCATCTACCGAGACAGCGGTGTGCGTGTGGGTATCGCCCCACAGTACCCGGGTCGGATAGGAGCGGCCCGCGTAGGGCGAAAACTCCGGTTGTCCGTGCACCTTGGCGACGCCTTCTTTTGTCGGCACGGCATCCTGGGCGAGCGTGTGAGAAGTCGCCAGCAGCGCGAACGCAGTCACTAGGGTGAGGTGGAGAGCTAATTTATTCATGGTTTCCCCATATTTGTTGGAGCATAGAAGCAGGATAAACGCCCTGTTCCCCAAAATCAACAAGTATCAACCAGCCCCAATAATCCGTGTATCTTTTGGAAAATACGCTCGAACAAGCTAGTCATGCCTGCCTGTACCCGCAGCAAGTGTGAAATGCTTTGTAAATTGAATTTTTTAAGTAAATCCCTGCCTGGTGAATGTACAACGTCCTATCGTTTCAAGCCGCCTTTTAAAAATGGGTGGAAACCAGGCTCGTCAATCCTTGTAACCAGTTGAATAGACTGCCCTGCTCCGGCGCCCACCTTTGGGGCAGTCGCTTCTGCTCAGGTGTCGCTGTTTTATCCAGATGATCCAATATCTTTTTGATCACCCGCGGGTCTTTGATACAGGCAATCACCCAGACTGCGCCCTCACATTGATCAGAGCTTTTTACATCAATATTAAAAACGCGCTTTAAGCGTTGCGCCCAGTTCATTGAACCCCGGCGTTCTTCGGGTGAATTATCCTGAGTATCGTCGCTCACCTTTGTCTTACTGCCCTTAGCCTGCTTGCATGGCATCACCAGAGCGCGATGTTTGCTATTGGGTGCAAAACTCCATTGGTAACGCGGTAACCGAGTTGCTGGGTGTGGTGGTTAAGCGTGCCCCGGGTAGGGAAGCCTATGGGCAGACGGGGCCCGCTTTAATCGAAAAATTGCTTGAAGTCAGGCAGCGATTGATAAAAGCAGACCTT
>JAAELC010000484.1 GCA_024227135.1 Gammaproteobacteria bacterium | reverse complement strand
CCCGCGCTGACATTGTTGTCTTCGTATACATCGAACCAGCCTTGTTTCTTCATATCCTCTTTAGGCTGCATTGCTCCGGCTTCCATACAGGTATGGATCTCATCACCCGTACGATCCAGGAACCCGGTATTGATGAAGATGATGCGCTCCTTCAGTTCGGCGATACAGGCTTTCAGGTTGATCGACGTCCTGCGCTCCTCATCCATCATGCCCAGTTTCAGCGTGTTGTAGGGCAGGCCGAGCAGAGCTTCGACCTGGCCGAACAGTTTCGCTGCGAACGCGGCTTCTTCCGGACCGTGCATCTTCGGTTTGACGATGTACACACTACCTGTTCGACTGTTACCCAGTGGACCGCGTTTCAGGTCGTGTACAGCGATCAGGCTGGTGATGACCGCGTCGATAATACCTTCAGGGACTTCGTTGCCGTCTCTATCGAGGATGGCATCACTCGTCATGGAATGTCCGACGTTCCTCACCATCATCGTACTGCGACCCGGCAGAGTAAAGAACTCGCCTTCGGGTGAGCGGTAGTCCCGGTCGGGCGCCAGCGAGCGTTCGATAGGGCGGTAGCCCTTGCGGAATTTCGCCGTGAGTGTGCCTTTCATCAGACCGAGCCAGTTCCTGTAGGCGACGACCTTATCTTCCGCATCGACTGCAGCGACCGAATCCTCCAGGTCCTGGATTGTAGTCACCGCGGATTCGAGTATGACATCACAGAGCCCCGCAGGATGACGCTGGCACTCCGCGACATTGGGATCGAACTTCATCTCGATATGCAGGCCATGGTTCCTGAACAACAGCCTCGACACGATGTCATCAGCGTAGCAGAAGCCGGCGAAAGCATCTTCATCGCTCAGTGAAGTGCAGGAACCGTCCTTGAGTACAAACTCGACATGTTTGTGATGATCCAGGCCATCGATCAGCCTGTACTCACGAACATCGGAATGGCTGGCGTCATCCAGCGGTATCGCCTGATCGAGGAAGTTGTTGACGAACTCGAACACCTTGGCACCACGTGACGGGTTATAGGTGACCAGCTTCTGCAAATCATCCTTCTCCTCGATGACATCGGTGCCATAGAGCGCATCGAACAGGCTCCCCCAGCGTGCGTTGGCAGCGTTGAGAGCAAAGCGGGCATTATCCAGCGGAACGACGAGTTGTGGACCGGCGATCTGTGAGATCTCGGGGTCGACCTTCGTCGTCGTGATGAGGAAATCCTCCGCTTCCGTCACGAGGTAGCCGATCTGTTCCAGGAACGACCTGTAGGCGTCGACATCGAAGTCCTGTCCGCGGTGTTCCGCGTGCCAGTCATCGATCTGCTGTTGTAACGCTTCCCGCTTCTGCAGTAGTGCCCGGTGGGCGGGCGCCAGCCTGTTGATGAGGGCTTCGAACCCCTGCCAGAAGCCCCTGCGGTGAACATGTGTGCCAGGCAGAACTTCTTTCTCTATGAAATCTGCCAGTTCCCCGGCAACCTTTAAACCACCTCTGTCAATCCTGTCCATGCCACGACCCCTCGATGTTTGTGTATTTGATTACGATTCTTGTATTAACTATACCCAGAACATATGGAAAGTATTATTAATTATTTCAATATGCAATAT
>JAAELC010000483.1 GCA_024227135.1 Gammaproteobacteria bacterium | reverse complement strand
TTCAAGGACGCCTGCTTTGGTAACATCGTCCGGATCGACGGATAAACCTCCCGTGGTGATAATCAGGTCACAGCCGGAGGCTGCCAGCTCCCGGATAGCTCCGGCGACTGCCTGCGTATCGTCAGGGACGATGAGCTTTTGGATGACCTCGGAACCGTACCGGACAACCGTCGGTTTGACGAATTCATCAAAGGCATCGTGGATGATCCCCTGGTACACCTCAGTACCGGTCACCACGGCTCCCACTTTCCGGGGATTGAAGGGCAGTACTTTTAAAACCGGCTGCCCGGGGTCGGTGATGGCTTCCAGGTGCTCAATCTTTGCGCGCCGGGTGGTCAGGGGGATGATACGGGTGGCTGCTACTATCTGACCTTTTTTGCAGGGGGTGTTGGTTTTCAAGGTTGAGACGATGATATCTTCCAGATCGTTTATGCGCATCAACGCAGCCGCATCGATCTTCAGCAGGCCATCCGCCTGGCTGATCATATTGGCTTTACCTTCAACCGGCGGGGTCCACGCGATACCATCCCCGCAGATAGCGGCGCAAATCCTCACGGCGGCATCGTCTTCATGCAGTCGGTCCGGGGATAAATCCAGGACGTACAGGTGGAGTTTGCCGATTCTTCTAAGCGCGTCAATGTCCCTGGCCTGGACGATGTGGCCTTTTTTAAAAGCGACGCCTTTAAACTCTCCGGGGACGATCCGGGTAACGTCGTGGGCCAGCACCGTGCCCACTGCATTTTCGACCTTTATCTTTTGCATTAAAGCTGTTTTATTGGCCCAAGCCACCTTAAAAAGTCAAATAGGGGTTACAT
>JAAELC010000482.1 GCA_024227135.1 Gammaproteobacteria bacterium | reverse complement strand
GACGACGCCTTCCGGAGGAGATCGCCCAGGGGGGGTGAGTAGATACCGGGAAACAACAAATATATAAGTGCTGCCCGTCTCCGTGTTTCAGGCTGTTCGGCATTAGTGCTTCACTCTTCGGGTTGGTGTGCATAACTATCCAGGACAGATTTCACCGGATTATGCAAAGGGTTATATTAAAGGGTCTTATAAAGATTCTGTACAACCTTTTCCACGCCTGGAATCTAAACCAAAGGACAGCGCAATTTCCGGGAATTGGTTACTTTCCTCGGCTCTCGATCTCCATTCGGGTGGTGCAGAAGTGCGCCTTCAGGACGGTGAGGGTCCGCGACAAACTCTCAGGGTGTCTGGAGTTCCGGAGGGTGATTCGATTGCCCCTTTATTCTACATGCCGAATCAGGCGGCAGGCAATGACACTTGACACCAGGGGACTCAGACCGCAGGCGTCAGCGGTACCCTATGATTGGGACCGTTCAGTTGTGTAGTGGGCTACACTGTTACGGCAGTTTTCTCAGTCTTGCTGGCTGAGAATCTATGTTTCGTTTCATCGATCGAATTTGGGGGATTATGACAACAGAGAAAACTGAGTCGAAAGGGTTCAGGTTTCCACTATTCCAGGGGTTGCTGCCAATCAATGGCTCAACAATCCCGGTGGAGGTCATCGCCGGCATCACCCTGGCGGCGCTGGCTATCCCGGAGGTGATGGGGTACACCAAGATTTCGGGAACTCCGGTCATTACCGGGCTTTACACCATCCTGATTCCCATGGCTCTGTACGCCATTTTCGGTTCTTCCCGGCATCTCGTGGTGGGTGCCGACTCCGCCACCGCGGCCATTCTCGCCGCCGGTCTGGTAGGGCTTGCTTCGGTAGGGTCTGACGAATACGTTGCCCTTGCCGCGGTGCTCGCCCTTATGGTGGCGGTGTTTCTGATTCTAGCCCGTGTCATCTGGCTGGGATTTCTCGCGGACTTTCTGTCCAGCACGGTGCTCGTGGGGTTTCTCACCGGTGTCGGTATACAGGTCGCCTTCGGGCAGATCGGCG
>JAAELC010000481.1 GCA_024227135.1 Gammaproteobacteria bacterium | reverse complement strand
ATCCGGCATATTGCCATGAATCTTCTCAAGAAAGAGAAGTCCTTCAAAGGTGGCCTGAAGGCCAAACGTCTCAAAGCTGGGTGGACTCACGATTACTTGGCTAAGATTCTCGGGAGTAGGTGATTTTAGTGCGATTGCCCTACGTGGGTCGGTTTGCAGGAACCAAGCTTCGTGTTTTGAAGACAAACGGTTAGGAGGAGTGCGAAGGAGGACCAGGCCCAGTAAAGTTTGCACCCACAGTCAATCGATACCCAAGGGGGACGAAGCGATGCTACAGATAGACGAATTTTCCTCCTACCATGAAGAACTATTGGAGGGGCGGTACGACTGTATGGACCGATTGGTGCTCAATGGTTACTTTCCTCTCGGCCAGCAAGGAGGTGGCTTTCGTAGCTGGTGGCGGAAGCTGACCGGCAGCGAAAAGACCCTGGATGATGCCCATCTGCAGCGGTTGGCAGGTCGGTTCAGTCGGCGGGTTCATGCTTGGGCCAAGAAACAGACTGTTGCTCTAATCCACTGTGCCGCAGGTCAGCGGATGCATGAATCGAACGAGAAACATGCATAGGAATCTGTCCAACGAAGTGAGTCTGATCATTTTGCCGCCAGAGCGACGTACAATCAGCTGTTGATGTTTGAGGAGAACGCTTTCTGCGATTATAGCTTTGGCCCCTCCGGGGCCCGCACGATTCACCAGCGTTGTAAAAACATGTATGACGACCAGAGCCAAGGTCTTCGTTTGCAGAGATATTAGACCGAGTTGCAGGGATTACAAGATTGAAACAATGCAGACTTCGGAGTACAAACTCGTAATTCGCCATCCACACCCTTTGATTCATGGATAGGCCTTGTCTACCATCGCTAACCGAAAGTGTAAATCAGTAAGGCACCGGCCACCATGAAAACAGATCCCAACACCCTGAAACTCGTTAAAACCTCTCTGTAGAGCCAGAATCCCGCAGCCGACGTCATCAGAATACTCAGTCGCTTGACCGCAAGCACTTCAGCAACATTGCCAGTCATAAGCGCATGCATCTGGAAAATGGCCTCCAGAAAATAACAGGATCCGATCAGAAACAGCAGCAATAACTCTGTCCTGGTCACCTTTTTCTCTGTGGCGCTCCTTTTTCGAATTGTCTTGAATAGAAGGTAAACGGTCAGGAAAACCACTCCTCGGGTCTCCAGGGAGAACCAGACATAAGTCAAGGGATCGGATGCCAGGGTGGCGCTTTTGTCCAGCACGCTGGATACGGAGTAGATAAGTGCCACAAAAATGACCGATAAAATGCCGGTATCGGTGAACGCGCGCCGGCCGCCGAAGCGGGCGAAGTCCCCCAGGGATTTCGCGTCGATCCCCAGGGCACCGATTACGACCAGAAAAATCCCCAGCAGACTAGTTGGGCTTATCACCTCCCCCCTCAGGACAAAGGCAACCAGAACGGTGAAAACCGGAGTGAGTGACAAGTAGGGCAAGGAGTGCGAGATATCACTCCGCCGTATAGATCGAATCAGAAGGACGACAGCGATAATGCTCAGGAAGATACTCAGAGTGGCCGGTATCAGAAACTCACCGGTAGGGGGAATATCGACGGAAAGGATGAAGGGAAATACAACAGCCGCAGCGAAACAGTGGCTGAAAGCCGCTATCGTCAGCGTATCCAGCCTGTGAAGACGCTTGGTAAGAATCTGGCCTGCGGATTTCGAGCAGGCCGACAGCAAAGACAGTTCCAACCACATATCTGGCGCAGGTCAAACAGGGTTAACAGTTCCGAAGCAGGGCAATTTGCCGGATTAGGGCCTCGGATATTATGTATCGTCCCATAATGCGCAGGGTATCAGCTCAGACTCAAGGTGCAGATGAAAGCGCATATCATTGATTATGCAACGGAATCTGCAACGCAGATGACGTCCATGGATGGACTAGATTCACGCGAGGCAGGATGCCGGCAGTGATAGCTGAGTTGAGAGACCAGCAGGATGGGATGATTCATTTTTTCCGCGTGGTCAAAAAATCAACCTGTATTGCTATGTCAATATCTTATCACGGATAGTTGGTTATCCTTTCTGTAAATCTAATCAGATTGCATCCCTCCTTGACAATGACTATCTCCGTTATGCAGCCATTCGGTCATTATGATGATGTAGTCCGCCGACACGGGGAATTGCAATGACATTTCCCACCTCTGGCGGTTCAGTCATGCACAATTAGGGTGGTCCTTTCTTCAATTACAAACTGAGCAGTACGCTGGATTTCTGGAGATTACCCCCGGGTTCCTCGCCCGACAAAATCCCTGGCGTCCTCAAGTATCTCCGGAATCAAGGCTTCCGGGACCGTGGGCGCACCAGCGAGGGAGACGACTCGCATGATAGCAGCACCCTGTTCCTGGGAAAGTAACCCCTTGGGAAGGGCTTCGCCATAGAGCCATACTCCGGCCTCCCGGGGGCTTGGAGGATACTCCAACCCGGTCCGGTTCGCCGCTGCGGCCAGCAGACTGGAGCATAGCAGTTCTACTGCCCCCGCCGTACACTGCTGTTCTATCAGGATCTCGGCTGCCTGCAGTTTTTCCTGTGCCATCGCCATCAACGGTGGAAGCTGCTCTCCCCGGTCCCCGGTGGTCTTTTGGTAATAGGTTTTCGTCTCTCCTATCGGAGAGGCGGCCCCCAGCCTTTGCAGTCCGTTCAGCGTTCGAGGATCAATCAGGGCGATAGGTACCGCCTCGGAGATCTGCTCAGCTATCCGTTCGGCATCCCCATCGACCCGATCCATCACTACCATCAGACCACCTCCTGCCCCCAGGATACGCTCGATGCGGGAACCGAATGCCTGCTGTATCTCAGTCACGCAAAGACGAACCGCTTCGTCCAGTTCGTGGTCTTCCGTTGTCCTGGGTGTCCCGGATTCTGTCTCTGACGGGGCCGGTAGTCGTTGTGCCTCCATCTCCTGTTCAATCCCTTTTCCGGGTTCGCCGGCCAGGTTTTCCACCAGGGTCTCCAACAGTTTTTTAGAGACCCCCACCACATCTTCGGAAGCGTCCGGATCGATCACGTTGTCGAACAGGTTTCGCTTCCCTTTGATCAGCCCCATCACCTGTTGCTCGTAGGAATCGACAGCTACCAGGAGGATGATCTGGACCTTCTCCTTCTGTCCCAGGCGGTGCACCCGGGCGATGCGCTGTTCCAGTACCGCCGGATTCCAGGGCATATCCAGATTGATTAAAACCGAGGCGGATTGCAGGTTCAACCCCACCCCACCGGCATCGGTGGAAATGAATACCTGAACTGCATCGTCTTCCCGGAAGCGGTCAATCAGCGCACCGCGGTGGGCTGTCGGGATTCCGCCGTGCAGCCGCACATATCCCAGGCCCATGCGGCGCATGAGTTGCTCTACCATCTCCGTCATGCGCTCCCACTGGGAGAAAACCACCGCCTTGAGTCCGCCCTGCACGCAGAGGTCCTCAAGCAGGTCGGCCAGTTCATCCAGTTTGGGGGAGCCTGCGGACTTCTTGTCCACCAGACCAGCTGCGTTGCAAGCCATACGTGCCTGCTGCAAGGCGGCCATGAGCCGGTTTGATTCCGATGGGGTTAGCGGCCGGCGTTTGGCGATCTGGGCCAGGGACCCGGCCGCGGTCATGGCAGTATTGTGCAGCTCCCACTGTTCCTCGGTCATGCCCACATCCCGTTGCTGCTGGATCCGGTCCGGTAACTGATCCCGTACCAGACGCCGGTCCCGCCGCAGCATCGCCGGTGCCAAACGGCGGCGAAGCGCGGACAGGTTGCGGTAGCCCAACACCTTGCCTCGTTCGTCGGTGATATGGAAATCCGCCAGATAGCGCCACAGGGGCCCCAGCACCCGTGGGTTCACCACCTGCATCAGGCTGTACAGGTCCTCCAGCCGGTTCTCCAGCGGGGTGCCGGAGAGCACGAAGGCGTAGCGGGAGGGGATCAGCTTGATGAAGGAGGCGATTTTGGTACGCCAGTTTTTGATACGCTGGGCCTCGTCCAGTATTACAAGATCCGGGCTGAAGGTTTTGTTGATCACCGACAGGTCGCGCAGGATCAACTCGTAATTGACGATTACGAACCCCTCTGAACGCCGGTATTGAACTAACCGTGCCTCCGGTTTTCCTTGCACCACTTGCGCCTGGTGGTCGCTGAACTTTTCGATCTCTCGCGCCCACTGCTGTTTCAGGGAGGCGGGGCAGACTACCAGGATGCGCGCTGCCTCTGCGTGTCGATGTAGCCAGGCCGCCGCGGCGATGGCTTGCAGGGTTTTGCCCAGCCCCATGTCGTCAGCCAGCAGGGCGCGGCCGTTGGCGGCCAGGAATGCCACCCCCTCCACCTGGTAGGGATAGAGCCGTGCCCGAATACCGGGGAACTGACCGCCGAACTGACCGATGTTTTCCCGGATCTCTTCTGCCTGCGCCCGGTGCATCGCTGTCGAAGCCAGATGCAGGGCGTGATCTCTTGCATCCTCTCCCAGGTCGATGTCCGTCCGATCAACCACTACATCGGAAAAACGGAAGAAGTCGTCCGGGAGACGACCTTTGAAAACCCCTGTTGCATCGAACCAGTCGTCCAGGATCTTAGCCAGATCCGCTGAATGCCCCGGTGTCCGGTGCACCCGGATACGGGGGGGATTTTCCACATCCCAGGCCAGATAGACAAATGGGTAGGGTGGAGGCTGATCCTTTATCTTCCGGTAGTTGCGGCGCTTGCTGACCTTGTGCAACACCGCCTCGATGTGTTTGCAGGTGCCGAGTTGATTGACCGCGAAATCCGGGCAGGTACAGTAATTGGATCGCTTGCTCAGAGAGCGGATATGGACATGGTAGCTCTGCGGACGATGGGTAGTGGATGTGACCGAGGAAGCACGCCAGGCGCCAAACCAGGGTTCGCCACTCATGTGTTTTACCTTCACCTCTGTGTGCCCTCGCCGGGTACGCTCCTTGATGGCGTTGTCCATGGCACTCGCAAGCGGATCCTCGCCTCCCGCGCGACGGGCGGCATAGCTGTAGAGTACTGCTACCGCGTGCTTGCACACAGGTTCATCCCCGAAACCACAGTCACAGGTGACGTACAGGCTGCCGTCGTCTTCGTAGGTCAGTTGCGTCGTGTAAGGAAAATCCGGTCTCCCTCCCTCGACTCGGGACCAAAGTCCGTTTTCTTCCAGTTCAAGGTCCAGGACCCTGTTTTCCTTGAAATAGGCCAGCCCCTGCCGGATGGTGGAATCCCTGGCGATGGCGTGAAGCTGCTCGGTATCGTACAAAAAGGGATCTTCTTCCGGGGGACGGTCGGTTTGGGTTTCGAAATCAGTGGTCAAGGCAAGCTACCATTCTGTGGGATGGAAACAAAGCATTGCAGTTTAAGGTGGGAAGAGCGCAATAACAAACAAGATCAGTGCTGTTCTGCAAACCAGGTGGTTGATGCGCTGGTGTTCTTCTGCGTTTTAGAGGCGGTTTTCGATGCCTGTGGGTCCGGAAAACAGGCCCCTGCTGGCTCTATCGCTTCCGGTGATCTGTACTTGTAGCTGTCGGTGGCGACTGGAGCGCACTTGTCTGGCTGCGCGATACCTCCCGCGGATCAGATTCAGACAAACCGGCGCGAAGCGGCTAATATTTCAGGTAGGCACCGGGAAAGTACTCCGACAGGCAGGTGAGCAGATGGCTGGCATCGAAACAGGAAGCGGCGGTATCATCCATGCGCTGGTTGTCTTTTTGTTGGTGTGCTGCTTATCGGCACAGGCAGTTTCCGGTGACGATGATTTTAACAAACTGCGTCAGGCGATGATCGAAGAGATCGAGGCTGATGTCCGGGCCACGGCAATCTATATCGATAAAAAATCACTGAACGAAAAGGTGATGCAGGTAATGGGCAGGGTGCCCCGGCATGAGTTCGTACCGGAGAGGAAAAGATCCCATGCCTACGAGAACCGACCGCTTGCGATCGGCTACGGTCAGACTATATCCCAGCCCTACATCGTTGCACTGATGACCGATCTGCTGCACCCGGCGGCTGATCACCGGGTGCTGGAAATCGGCACCGGATCCGGTTATCAGGCGGCAATTCTGGCCAAATTGACGGGCCAGGTCTACAGCATCGAGATCATCGAGGAACTGGCAGGTCGGGCATCGGAAACCTTCCAGCGCCTGGGCTACACCAATATCGAATCGAAGCTGGCGGACGGCTACTACGGCTGGGAGTCGGCAGCCCCGTTCGATGCCATCATCGTCACCGCTGCAGCTGGTCACGTGCCACCGCCCCTGGTCAAACAGCTGAAACCCGGCGGACGTATGGTGATCCCGATCGGGGGACGTTTTCAGGTTCAGCAGCTGATGTTGATCAAGAAGGCCGACGACGAAATCAGAGTCCGTCAGATTCTGCCGGTTCGTTTCGTACCTTTGACCGGCGGTCATTGACGACTACCGCCAACCTGTCCTCTTCGGCCATCACGGTGCCGCCTGTCCCATGAATTCCATGGGTTCGGGGAATGAAAACGGATTGATTTGAAGTCAGACAGATGCACGCTAAAACTGCACCTCCGATCTATTCGGTAATGCTGGTGTCAGCCGCTGCGCTGGCCTATGAGGTATTGTTGATGCGTCTCTTTTCCATCGTGCAGTGGCACCACTTCGCCTATATGGTGATCAGCCTGGCGCTTCTTGGATACGGCGCCAGCGGTACTTTCCTCAGCCTGATGCGTGATCGGCTGACAGCCAGCTTTCACCGCAGTTTCATCGTCAATGCGGCATTGTTCAGCCTCAGTGCTGTCGGCTGTTTTCTACTGGCTCAGCAGCTGCCCTTCAACACCCTGGAAATGTTCTGGGATCCTGATCAATGGTTGCTGCTTCTGCTCTGCTATCTGCTCCTGCTCATCCCCTTCTTTTTCGCCGCTAACTGCATCTGTCTATGCTTTGCCCGTTTTCCCGATGGGATATCGCGAATCTACGCTTTCGACTTGATAGGGGCAGGATTGGGTGCGCTCGGAGTTATCCTTGCACTTCACTTCCAGTCACCGCTTGGTGTATTGCGGGCGATTGCCATTCTAGGGTTGCTGGCAGCTGCGCTGGTCTCGCCCGGAAAGGGCATGCTCCGCCCCTGGCTTACTTCGGTACCTTACCTTTCGCTGGCACTGCTAATCACGCTGTTGCCGACAAACTGGATGACTGTACGGTTGTCCGAGTACAAGCCACTTAGTCAGACACTTCAGATCGCCGATACCAGGGTGCTGGAGGAAAGCTCCAGCCCACTCGGCCTGCTCACCCTGGTTGAAAGCCGGTTTATTCCCTTCCGCCTGGCACCGGGTCTCAGCCTCCTCAGCAGCCACGAGCCGCCTGCACAACTCGGTGTTTTTATCGACGGCGAGTCACCTATGGCCATCAGCCGGTACCAGGGTAACCGCGAATCGCTGAGCTATCTGGATTATCAGACGTCTGCTCTGCCCTACCATCTGCGCCGGCCGGGCCGGGTACTGATTCTCGGCATGGGTGGCGGCAGCACTGTTCTGCAAGCCAGCTATCACCGCGCTGAAAACATCGAAGCGGTAGAGGTCAATCCTCAGCTGGTGCAACTGATACGCGAGCGTTACGCGGACTACGCCGGCTGGAACTGGCTCCGACAGGTAACGCGGATTCACGAAAGCGAGGCGCGGGGTTTTGTCGCTGCCAGCGACAGTCGCTACGGTCTGATCCAGATATCCCTGCTGGATTCGGCCAATGCGGCCGCTGCCGGTGTGCATGCGCTCAACGAGAGCTACCTCTACACACAGGAAGCAATCACCGAATATCTGGAGCACCTGGAACCGGATGGCCTGCTCTCCGTCACCCGTTGGCTCAAACTGCCTCCCCGGGATGGATTCAAGCTGCTGGCCACCGCGACCGAAGCGCTGCGGCACGCCGGCGTCAAGGAACCCGCCAGCCGGATGCTGTTCATTCGTGGCTGGGGCACCAGCACGCTGATCGTCAAGAACGGCGAGATCACGAAAAAGGATATCCAGCAGTTACGGCATTTTTGCGAAGCGCGAGCCTTCGATCTGGTGCACTACCCCGGGATCAGTGAGCGACAGGCCAATCGTTACAATATTCTCGCCGAGCCCTATTTTTTCCAGGGTGCAAAAGCGCTCCTGGGCCCAGACGCAGATGCTTTTATCAAACACTACAAGTTCGACCTGAAGCCGGCCACCGACGACCGCCCCTACTTCTTCAATTTTTTTAAGTGGGCCATTCTTCCCGAGGCTCTACCTATGTACCGGCAGGGTGGTGTGTCGCTCCTCGAACTGGGGTATCCTATCCTTGTGCTCACCTTGATCCAGGCTACTCTGGTCAGCCTGCTTTTGATCATTCTACCCCTGCGCTTCCTGCGCGCTGAGCAAAATGTGGGAGAAAAAGCCGACAAGCTGCGGGTCATGCTCTATTTTCTCTCCATCGGTGTCGGATTCATGTTTATCGAGATGGCCTATATCCAGAAGTTCATACTCTTTCTCTCCCATCCCATCTACGCTATCGCCGTCATACTCTCGGGATTCCTTGTATTCTCCGGCCTGGGCAGTCTCTATGGTGGACGCCTGGCCAGACGCAACCGGCCGCAGGGCCTGGGCATAGTCGTCATCCTGCTGGGGGGCACGGCTGTTACCTACCTTTGGCTGCTTCCGCATCTGTTCAGTGTTCTCGCCGACCTGTCGCTGGCGGCTAAGGTATCGGTGACCCTGTTGCTGATTGCACCCTTAAGTTTCTGTATGGGCATGCCATTTCCCCTGGGTCTGTCCCAGGTCGCCAGGCAGCACCCGCCGCTGGTGCCCTGGGCCTGGGGAATCAACGGGTGCGCATCACTGATCGGTGCCATACTGGCCAGCCTGCTATCGATTCACCTTGGTTTCAGTTGGGTGATACTACTGGCTGTAGGGGCCTATATCGGCGCTGTGCTCAGCTTCCCCGGGCCGGATCACCCATGATGCAAAAACAATACAGCCTGTTGGGCACTTTAATCCTGAAAAACTCACAGGAGTGATTTCAAACCGCACAGCTTCGCTAAGATACTATTGATTATTCTGGGGCGAAAACCCAGATAATCAATGCAACTGACAGGCTAATTTACATCTGCCAGCGGGCGAACATAAACAGCGTAAATCAGCTTGTCCTCATCTTTATCAAGCCCAATAGTCGTACCCGTTACAAGGTGGCCCAGATCATCTACATTACCAGAGATCTCCGGACTCAGAATGGGCATGGGTGTTGTAAGATCAAGGTTGCCCTTCTGGCCTCGAACGTGCCAGCCCAAAAAGATATGCTTGCCAAACGCTTTTGGTGCAGTCAGGGTGATTTTGGTACTGCGGCGGTAGGTTCTCATGAAATTACCGGATCCATCCTTGCGTCCCGAGATATCGGGTTGGCTCAGCGTAATCTGCGGAGCGACGTCTCCAAGCGTACTGACAAACAAGGTTTTGAATTTACTGGTATCTACAGCACGGGATGTGTAGTGCAGTTCCAGTGTCAGTGCCGACAGTTTAGCGGAATAGTCCGAGTTCATATCCATCAAAAGCCGACTGATCTATAATTGTGACCAGGCTGATGGTCGGGGAAACAGCGCGTCAGTGCTGCTACCTTTAAGCAAGTGCTTAATCAGCGACAAATCCACAGGATCCAGGGTTTCGGGCTGTACTGACGTTTTGCCTTGGGCGTGGGTGACTATGGCACCCCAACGGTGAGGTGCCCCGCGGAATATGTACTGTTCCCCACCGAATCTCAAGGTCGACGTTCCTGAATGACTGATGCTTATACGTACATCAGTGGCTTTTTCGGGCGGGTCCACCAACTCAGCATGGTGTACAATCACGTCGTAAATTCGAATGTCTTCCCTGCTCAGGTGCAATTTACCAAATGCCATGGGATCAATAATTACGCAGCTGTCTTTGCCATTCAGCTGCGCCAGCTGCTGATCGGTCAACTCCAGGGTTATCTTGCTGAGAACTGCATTATTGGTTTTATCAAGCTTCGGCGTTGTATCGTTGTGATAGGTCAGTATTTTATCGGCTACTGAAGTAAGGTTATCCTCAAACACCACAGCAAGCCGGTCATAATCGATACCCTTCAGCACGTCGGAATTTGAAGCCTTGAGCGTATCCCGCAGTTTCGTAAACATGAACTCTGAATTGGCATCAAACTCCGTCAGAGGTTCAAGACGCAGATAGGAGTAGGAAGCTGCAAAATAATACTGATAACGCCGTAACCGGTCCAATGCCCGCTCACCCATTGAACGAGTGTACCTGAGCGCTTCTGCGCTGAGTAATGAAGCGGTGTCAGCCAGACTTGCGCGAATTTCGATCTGGGCCAAGTGGTTGGTGAGGATAGTATTTGAAGCGTCGTCCAATCTCTCTACAGCTGCCAGTACCTTTGACCGGTACATTTCCTTTTGCTTGTTGAGCGCTTGAAGTGTTACCGCTTTTTCCTGATACTCGGGGCAATCAGCAATCAGCAATCGCTTTAGCTACGGCAGCTTCCAGTTCTTCCTTCGAGACGGACAGATTTCCCAGGGCTGATATCACCTGATTCTTGGCTTCGCTCTGGCGTGCGATATGCGTTTTGACTTTAGCGCTCAATTGAGTCTTTGCAAGCTCTTTGTCAAAAGGCGCGTCGACACTGCCATTGCTCTTTCTCTCATAGCCTATGGTGGTTTCCAGTGACGTCCGCAGTTTTCCAGCTCTTTCCTTTGCCTTGGGCAAAACGACATCTTCGACCAACTTGCTGTCCCAGACAGCAGCGCCAATGGTTGTAATTGCATCGAATGGACCTTCACCTTCCCAATTGGCAAAGGCGCTCAATCCTTGCCCTGCCGCTCCCAGGGCCGGCTGGCCAACGGGTATGATCTGGGCCACACCACCAAGGATCTTACCAGCTGTTCTGAACATGTGTTCGGATTGTTTTCGTTCGATTGCAGCTCGTCGTAATTCACGTTCCAGCAAGCCGATATCATTAACAAACTGCTTGATCTTGACACTTAGTTCCGCCTCTTCCTCGGCGAGTTCTTTCAATATTAAAAGCGTAGAGTTGTGTATTTTTTCTGCCTCTAAACTCTCTCTTTGAAGTTCCTCAATAGCCTGCTTGGTAGATTCAATACGTGCAGATTTCGAAGCTTGGTTATGTTCCAGCCAATAACCTAAATACAGTCACGCGATGGCACCCTTGATTTCATTTTTATAGGCAGAAAAATTACTCTGAAAAGACAGACCCGGAATCCAGCCGGCGGGGTTGCCAAAAAAATCATTAGGACCGTTTATCCGTTGAACCAGGTCTAAAAGTTCAGAATGTCGTAGAACCAAGTCCAGTTGCAGCATTTCCTGCTGGCTGGCAGCTGCACCCGTTTTTTGAGGTGGTGTCCACCTTAAGCCGACCTCCAGTGCCGGTAAGTACTCATCCAGCAGCGGTTTGGCAACTTCGGGCGATCCAACCCTGAAAGCGTCGCGTGTATAGGACGCCAGCACGTCAAGGGTCAGAGGGTTAACCCAATAGGAGGGATTGGTGGTGGGTAAAGCTTTCTGGAGGCCAGAACGGTCAATAGGATCCGGTTTTGCATCTGGTGCGGGATATTTTGGGTATGACCTTGTGGTTCGTCTTTCGATGACCTGAAAATACTTCGGGTCTTTCCAGTTCATGATTCCGTTACCGTTGACACCCGCCTCCCCATGCGGAAGGAATTCGTGGGTTCTATAGCCAACTTGCAATTTGCATGATTTTGTTGGTGTGCCTCCTTTGACAGCGTCCAGATCAACCGCCTTCTTGCCGGAACCCCCCTTGGTTTGAGCGGATACAGACTGCAAACGCGCGCCGTGACATGAATACACATGACCACCATCCCCACCAGGGCCCGGAGTGCCGGGGATTTTAGCTGGGGCGAGAGCGTCCGTTGGCCACTGATTACCAATAATTTTTGGCTTCTGCCAGTTTTTTACCCACCCATGCTGGAGACTACCTTTCCTCGCCTGGATATGAACCAGTTGCTCCCAGTAGACAATAACCGGAGACCAATGCAGACCGGCTATTTCCCGCGCCCAACTGAGATTTTCAGGAGCAAGCCAACCCGGAGCTCCGTCAATTTTCCCATTCCACGGCGTCACGCTGGTTCCGGGCTCTCCTTTTTGACCCAACTGTGCATCCTGTCCAGGTGATCCATTGGTAATAAAGCGATTGCTATTGCCAGGTGTATCGATGTCGCGGGCATACAAAAAGATACTGCCGCCATTCTGCCCATTCATCGCTTCTGCTTTGTCGCTGCGGATATTGATTGACTTTGGTGTTGTATTGATATGAGCATTTCCAATAAACGACAATTTTCTTGCCCAGATCGTTACTGTGGTACCGGGTAATATTAATGGGCTGCTAATAACAAGATGGTCCGCATAAGTAAATATTCGTCTAACCCACTCTCAATAAAATCATCGGGTTACCCGCATAAATCGATAACTCTTTGATATCAGGTCGGTTATTTAATTGATCAAATATGCTGATCTTGGCATTTTCTCCCAATTCCAGTCGCAGGCAGGTTACCGTTATCTTCTTTGTCTGGATTGACGGGGCACTGTTTCCGGTCGGGTTAAACACCATCTTTTCGCCATTGCGCTCGACCAGCTGAATATATCGTTCACTATCGGGCGGTAAAGGCCTGGAATGTTGTGAAATAACAGAAAAATTGTCGGAATGGTGCGATAGATCTTGTTGAAAAGCCATATCAGTTTCCAATCAATTTGATTTGTGATTTGGCTAACCTTCTGATTTCGAACCTACAATAGTAATTCTCTCTTAGAGTTATGCAGTTACGTTTAATAGCGTAGCACCAAGGCGTCCGAATTTACAAAATTTCCATGACTGGAAAATGAACTCGCTGGAGGTGACCGTTCGGGCAACTACCGGATTGACGCTACTTTTTCAGATCTTCCATTCTCAAATTGTCCTGCATCTACTGACCACTGTTGCCAGACTTTTGGAATCGTGTGGTTGGGTTGTTTTTATAGAGGACAAAGTCCAAGATGCCAGTGCGTTGGCCAATTCGCCCGGATGTCGGGGGCAGTGATTCATGTCGCGAAGATGGCATCATGTGCGTACTTCACCTGCTCACGACTTGCTGCATTGCTACTGCCGACAACGTTGAGTGAGAGGGCCTCGAAGGGTGTATTCGCTATGTCAGGCGCAGCTGAAGAGATCTCCTCAGCGAGCGCTCGAGCAAGACCCGGTGACCCGACCCAAAGCATATCCTCAGGATCGTCGACAGCAGCCACTCGCGCATTAGCTCCAATTCTCTTAATGGCTTGACATCCAACACACAAAGCCATCTAGTCGTTTCATTTGATCAGCGTTATGCCATGCTCGCCGATTTATCCCTTTATTTAATCTCCACATTGCGCAGGCCAGTTTCTAAACACTGCACTGGATTGAATAATCAGTAGGGACCGGACAACTGCAGAGCGAGCGCCTCACCCTCCACAGGCGGACCGAACAGCGGTCCCTGCGCACGGGTACAGCCGAGGTCACGAAGCCATTCGGCCTGTTCCGTCGTTTGCACACCACTGGCGATGACAGGGCAATTCAGACGCGTCGAAGCCGCCATGATCGCTTCGAGCATACGGCGTGCGCGCAGGTCGGTGATGCCATTGCGAACCACTGTGGAATCCAGTGTAATGCTGTCAACCGGATAGAGTACCAGCCCGGCGAGGGAAGTATACCCTCCCCCGAACCCGAAAACCGAAAGCCTCACACCCAGATCGGCGAAGGCCGGAAGCACCTGGGAGGACTTCTCCGGATTCTGAAGTATGCTCCATTCCGGAAACCCGAGGGAAAGACGGCCCGGAGGAATGTCCATTTCGGCCAGTACACGGTGGACGATATCCAGAAAGCGCCGGTCTATAAAGCTCGAAGCAGGCAAGTACACCAGCAGATCCAACGAATCAGCAGGATTTCCACTCCAGATGTGGTGGTGGGCGATAGCGTGCTCCAGCACGAAGGTCCCCAGTTTTACAGAAAGCCCGAGATCCTCTGCAAGCGTAACCAGCGCAGAGGACGAGATCATACCGAATTCCGGATGCCGCCAGTAGAGCAATGCCTCGATGCCTTCAGCCCGATTACTGGTCAACCCATACTGGATTCGATACCGGACCCCAAGTTCCCCGGTATCCAGTGCCTGCAGCAGGCGTTCTTCCAGCACCGTCTGTTCAAGGATGCTCTGGGAAATCTGCTGCGACGCAAACGCCACGATGGTTTTGTTCCGAATAGCACTCCGGTGTGCATTTCGCGCTTTTTGCAACAGCGATTCGGTGTCGGTTCCGTCTATGGGACACAGGCTGATACCGCCAGCCAGGGTCAGTGTGCCTAAGTCCTCCGCCATTTCTCGGCGCAGCCGTTGGATCAGGCGGGTAACGACCTTGTTTGCATCCCCCGGGCTGAACAGATCGGCGAAAACGATGACGAAGTTGCGATCCTCATCGACACCGATGAAGTCACTGTTGCGAATGGTCGCTTTGAGAATGCCGGCCAGGCGCCGAAAAACAGAATCACACGGGGATCCTGTCGGGGCGCCAGACTTCCCATACACACCCAGTTCCAGCAATGCAACGACACGATCATTGCGATGCGCCAGACTGATCAATCTGTCGAGCAGTTCCAGGGTCAACAGATGGCCAGGCAACCCGGTTGCCTCGTCGTACAGCAACGAACGCCTGATAGTGGATTCGTTTCGCCGGTTCATCGGGGCCTCCTCCGTGGTCTGTCCGGTCTGGAATCCATCGCTCGCAAGAGGACTTCCATATAGCTGCCGTCAGCCTGGTAGAAAAACTGAAATCCCAGGGAACGGGCCAGGTCCAACATCGGCCTGTTGTGCATCATTACCTCGGCACGAAGGGTGATGATCCCACGATCTATGCAGGCCCGGATGAGTTTTTTCATCAATGCTCTTCCGAGCCCGTGGCCTTTTTGATCGGTGCGAATCAAAAGACCGAATTCGGCGCTCGAATCCTCCGGACACAAGGTTGCACCCACCACACCCAGCATCTCCCGTTCATGGGATTGGGTAATCCCCAGGGCAACGAAATTGACATTCAGGTCATAGTCGATCTGTTGGAACCGTTGGAGTTCCTGATCGGGCAACTGTTTGAGATAGGAGAAAAAACGAAAACGTACATCGTCCCGGTGCAGCCTTTGGAACATCTCCGTGTAAGCCGGTGTATCACCCACTCGAACCGGCCGTAACAGAATCCGCCGGCCCTGGCCCGTTTCGAAGTACTGTTCATCTTCGAAAGGATACCGGAACGGAAGCACCCGCAGGAGTTCATGCCATCCTGGGGGCTGGTTGACGGGGGACGGGCAGCGCATTGCAGTAAGGTTGCCCAGAAGATCATACGGCTTTTTATCGAGCATGAGTGATTCCCCTGTGTCCGCCCTGCTACAAGCGATTCCAGGAGTCTGTCCAAGAATAGCGAGCTTACTGTGGAAAACAAGCGTGTCTTCAATCTCGTGGTGCATCGATAACCGATCAGGATGCATTTTGGGACATCCAAGTCCCCCCACTCGATCTTCGATAACCTAATTAGTGCCCCGGACGCCCTGCATCCGTGCTGCTCCGCCATACCATCTCTGGCCCGGTACTGGCAGGCAGCACTCCCTCAATGGCTTAACGCCGTATTAGGATGCTCGCTTTGCCTCCCCTCTGGCGTGCTGCGCACACGTCGGGTGAGTAGTCGCGCCTCGCGGCCGCCGGGGACAACGCGCCTTCGCTTCGCTCTCCATGGCGTGCAGCGGCTGGATGTGGTCAGATTCCCCGGTCATTTTCGCCAAAACCGAAAAATCTGGCTCAAATCAGCTTTCCCTCCCTTTCTGGACAGCCTCCCAATTTGAATCGGTCGATATTCGAAAACCTTGAGTGGGCCCGGGAAATGGAATCGGTGACAGAGTCGAATCCTGTTGAGAGCACCTTTATAAGGGCTAGTCTGTGGGTTATCGGGAATACCCGGGCGGTTTGACTCCGGCCCCCGGACGGGCCTTCCAAAGCCCGGCAGGCCCGCCCCTACTGCATGTGAATGCTATGACTGGGCTTGGAACTGATGGGGAAATCGATACCCACTGCCGCCCCTATAGGATGCAGAGGATTGGCTTCCCACATCCGCCCAATGAGCTTTCCGAGTTCTCCCGAGATCCGAGGTCGATCTGGATTAGCCGATTGACTTAGCTCGCGCCAGTGGGCGGTATAGCTGTAGAGTATTGCTACCGCGTGCTTGCACACGGGTTCATCCACGAAACCACAGTCACAGGTCACATACAGGCTGCCGTCGTCTTCGTAGGCCAGCTACCATTCTGCGGGACGGAAACGCTACGTTTCAGTTTAAGGTGGGAAGAAGGCGTCGACAAACTAGATCAGTGCTGAAATGGCATATTCTTCCAGCAGATCATTCAGACGCGGTACCAGCGGTGCCAGCAGCGGATGCATCTGGGCGCTGAAATACCCGCGTATCAGCATCGGTTCGCGCAGCTGCGCAAGATAGCTGCGGGTAGCCTCGGAGATGGAATAGACATTACCCTGGGTCATATCGGCCCGAATCCAGCTAATGGGTGCAAGCCATAGATTAGCTGCCAGAAAATTGGCTGCAAACAACCCTGTCATCAGTCCCCAGCGACGGTGATTAGTATTGGCTGCATTACCGGCCCAACGCAGCCACTCCAGAGTAAATACATTCAGGGTAAGGAATACACCCACAAGGCTCAGGTAATAGTAGATGCCACGAAAATCGATAACCCCACGGGTGATGGATTCGAATCGCGAGCCCGACCCCAACAGCTTGAGGGTCTCCGAGGCCTGGTTTCCAAAAAGACCGGTCAACGTGTCTGATCCCAGGAGATAGAAGAAACCGCAAACTACTGTAGTCATTATCAGACTGACGATCTGGTTAGCCGAGTGCGCACTGATGAACAGTCCAATGGATGAATAAGCTGCGGCCAGAAACAGGGCGGCAACACTTCCTCCGAATACAGGCCCCCAGTCCAGAGGACCAAGCAAGCTAATAGTCAATGGCAGAAACAGGGTCAGTGCCAGGGCAACGGCCACCAGCCCCATACAGGCGAGGAACTTACCTATCACCAACTGATAACCGCTCACAGGCAAGGTAAGCAGAAACTCCAGTGTGCCGGAGCGACGCTCCTCTGACCACATCCGCATTGTGATTGCAGCCACCAGAAAAAGGTCAGTCCTGTGAATGGTTTCTTTGATCCGCCCCGGTCTCTATGAGTGCGATACGCCTTGCAGCTCAGCGGCATAGTCGAGATAGTCGATAACCGTCATTTCGGGGTACAGGGGATCGTTTTCCGGCAAGTAGCCGATCAGGCTTTGTACGGCTGTGCTTTGGGTTTCGATGTCCAAGTCACCTATTTCGATGTGGCCGCCGGTGGGTTCAAGGTAACCGGTCAGCATTTTCATGATGGTGGTTTTACCCGCGCCATTGTGCACGAGCAGTCCGACGATCTCTCTCTGGTCGATCTCGAAAGAGACCCGATCGACCGCGGTCAAATCGTCGTAGGTTCGAATCAAATCATTAACCCGAATCATCAACAAACTCCTGTTTTCTGTTACTTAAATGATTTCTCCAGACAATCAGATGCACAGAGGAACTGTGGGATCTGAAAAGTGCTCGTCATGCTCCAGGCGTCCCGCTTCGAGTCATACACACCAGAGCGATAGCCTATAGCCAGATTTTTCAAAAATGAATGTTATGCAGTGCATACTTCATTTTTGCGTTGTTTATGTTGTTCACGCTTTGATATGTGCAGTGTCGGTACCTCGCCTTTGCGCTACCTCCTATCTGATTAGTTGATCTGACCTGTAAGTCCGGCATCAATTGGGAATTCAGTTTTATTTTTCAAGTACCCTGCACCAGGGGATTCATTCCGGTATAACCTGCTGTTTAACATGCAGTTACTTGTATTTAAGAGTTAGCTTATTCAGTTACCAGCTCAACACTAGATGTTGCTGCATGTTGCCTTTGCGAAGCAGCAGCATTACACGCTTTTCATCAATGCTTTCCTTCATCTCACGTTCGAACTCGGCTGCGCTGTTAACGGGCTTCCGGCTTACCTGCAGGATCACGACTCCGGGTTCAATACCTGCCTTGCAGCAATGGAACCGGGCTCAACCTTGGTCACTACGACACCTTCACCTGATCTGGCATTGAACTGTTCAGCCAGCTGAGATGTTATCGTCTGCACAGCCAGACCAAGTTCCTCGACACGCTTGGTCGATCCCTGAGCGATCAGTTTTTCTTCAGTGAGTTTGCCGATGGTCACGGATATACTCCGGAGTTTATCGCCTCGGATCACGGTGAGCTTTTCCCGGCTTCCGGGTTGGGTTAGCGAGACTCGATTGCGAAATCCACCAACATCCGTTACCGGGCTGCCTTGATAGGCAGTGATTACATCCCCTTGCCTCAAGCCAGCCCGTGCAGCCGGAGAATTCTCCGATACCTGTGCAACCAGAATCCCCTTGTTTTGCTTGAGATCGAACAACTCAGCAAGTTCGGGTGTCAGCGCCTGGATGACAACTCCAAGGTAACCTCTTGTGACCTCGCCGTGCTCAATCAATTGATTGGCTATACCCTTGGCCAGATTGATGGGTATTACAAAACCGACACCCATGTAACCACCGCTGCGGGAAAATAGTACCGTACTGATTCCTACGACCTCCCCGTCCAGATTGACCAGTGGACCTCCCGAGTTACCGGGATTGATAGCCGCATCGGTTTGAATAAAATCCTCGTAGTCACTTATCCCGAGGCTGGTACGCCCCTTGGCGCTAACCACCCCCACCGTCAGTGTATTGCTGAGCCCAAAGGGGTTGCCGATAGCCACCACCCACTCACCAACTTCCAACTTGCCAGAGTCACCCAGTGGCAGCGCCATAAGACCGCCGGTTTCGATCACCAGTGCGGCAATATCTGATTGCGGGTCCATGCCTTCACGGGTTTGTTGCATTGTAGACATCAACAAAACCCTCCTTGAATTGTCCGACTGCTAAATATTTAGGGATTGAACGGAGTACTTTCAATATCCACTAATCCCCTACCCTGCCGGTATCCCCCCAAGGCTCTGATCAGCCTCCTGCAAGGCTGGTTCTTATTGTTTAAAATAGATATTTTTCGTTTTCACAAGACCTTGAAATCAGATTATCAAGACCTATATAAAAATCAGGAAGGCGTTGTAAAGGAGGTGTGTGATGACTACAAAGCGCAACGACATTCTCGATACGACACCCAAGGCGAGGGCTGAACTCACGCCGTTTGGGGAGATGGGCCGGTTGTTTGACACGATGCTCAATCGTCGCATGTTGCAGCCTTTCCATGAGATGTTTCCTCGCTGGCCGTTTTTCGGTGAAGAGGGGTTTGACATGAAGACTCCCCGGGTTGATGTGCTTGACCGGGAAAATGAAATCCTGGTGCGGGCTGAATTGCCGGGTGTAGAAAAGAAGGACCTGGACATCAGCCTGAGCGAGCAGACGCTGACAATCAAGGGCGAAACCAGCCACAGGGAAGAGGAGCGGAATGACGAGTACTACCGTTCCGAAGTTGTCGAAGGTAAGTTCGGTCGGACCATCAGGCTGCCGGATGAGGTGGATGGAAAGCATGTAAAAGCCGATTTCAAGGACGGTATGCTTGAGGTGCATCTGCCCAAAACCCACAAAGCGGAGCGGCACAGGATTGACATCGAGTGAGCATAAGGAAGGCTCAAGTAGGAACAGATTCGAGAAGGCCTCAGGTCCGTCGCCAAGGCCGGCAAGCCGGTGTTGATAATTGCAGAGGACGTTGAGGGTGAGGCTCTGGCTACCCTGGTGATCAATTCCATCCGAGGCATTGTCAAGGTCTGTGTGGTCAAAGCCCCTGGATTTGGAGACCGGCGTAAGGCCATGCTGCAGGACATAGCCATCCTTACCGGTGCCACCGTGATCTCGGAGGAAGTCGGGCTAAAACTCGAGAAAGCAACCTTGGACGAGTTGGGCACCACCAAAAATCAGAAGGGAGGATAGTTCAGATCGATTTCTCCTCCTTCATGAATTCTTTGCGTACGCCTTCAACCAGGTCCCTTAGTTCAAGCTGTTCGCCATCACGCGCGTACACTTGGAGCGCTGCAGCCTGAACGGCATTGAGAATCCCCGCACCGCTCATTTCGTAGGTTTTCGAGAAGTGAAGCAGGTCGACATCATCAGCAAGTTCGAGCCCCGATGGCAGGGATTTTCTCCACAATTCCAGACGGTCGGATTGACCTGGCATCGGGAAGTGAACCAGCGAGTGGAACCGCCGTAGAAAAGCCTCATCAAGATTGTTTTTATAGTTCGAAGCCAGGATGAGTAAACCTGGAAACTCTTCCACCCGTTGCAACAGGTAGCTTACCTCCTGGTTAGCGTATTTGTCGTGAGCGCTTTGCACGTTGGTGCGTTTTCCGAACAGCGCGTCGGCCTCGTCAAAGAAAAGCACCCAGTCTCTTGTCTGGGCACGGCTGAATACACCCTCGAGATTTTTCTCAGTTTCCCCGATGTACTTCGATACCACCTGGGAGAGGTCAATCCGATACACATCATGACCGAAGCGTTTGCCGAGAAGCGCTGCAGTCAGAGTTTTTCCTGTGCCCGAAGGGCCATAAAAGAGAACGCGGTACCCCGGCTTGATCTTGCGGCCCAGGTTTTCGTCAGCCATCAGGCGATGCCGGTGTCCCAGCCACAAGGCTAACTCTTCAACCTGCCTTCGTGTCTGCGTATGCAAGACAGCATCATCCCATCCCATCCGCGTCGAGACACGCCTGGCGGGAAAATCAACACCAAATCTGGGGCTTGCTATTTTACCGAATACCAGCTTATCGACCCACTCTTGAGCGATCATGATTCGTCCTCCCATCGCCGGCTCGCCTTCCTTAACCGGCTCCAGTGAGAGGATGCCCCGCTGGCTGAAGATGTGCTCTTCATCGAACAGTGTACAGACATCCAGGCGCGCCTCCAGCGCCTCTCCAGCCAAAACAAACTGAGCTGTCTCGCCGGTGGGCAGCAACCCGCGGTGCCCTGTTCCCTTGATCCCGCCAAAGAGTGGAAAATTTCCACCCTCGGGCATATGTTCCATGACCACTGATTCAAAAAAATCCGGTTCGATATGGGGAACGAGACCAAGCAGCAGCAGAAAGTTCTCCCGTTGCCCGTGAATCTCTGGAATCAGCAGTGGAAGGTTGAAGCGGCCAAGGTCACTCCTGACTTGCGAGTTGATGCTGACGGGTCTTCCTTTACGGGAATCGAGATAGAATCCCATGCGCTCTCCCAGGAGTTGGCGCAGGGCGTCCAGCCCGCTCGTCAGTTTATCAGCACAACTAAGGCCTTTCTCAAAGGCTTTTGGTGATGAAGGCCGCAATGGAACTTCGGTGGGTGGCCCGAGCCTGCGTGTGGACATAGTTAAAATTTACCCTGGACGGCCTGGTTGCGCAACCGCGTGTAGTCACTTGCAAAAGCCGAAGAGCCGTGTACCACGTAGAGGTAGTAATGTCTCAGGATATCAGCCTGTTGCTCTCGATTGAAGTCCTTCAGGTCTTTACCGGCCAGAGCGGCGCCGCCACCGTAGTCATATCCACTGGTAGCCTGGGCGTGAATAGCCTCGCCCATGTACTGCAAACCGACATGGGTGTACTGGGCCACGTGTGCCAGCTCGTGGATCAGCCACGCCATATCGCCGTTGCCGGCAGCGCTGTTTATTTTTCGGTTGAAATTGATGGTCTGGGCGGTCGTGACTCCCATGCCGGAAGCTCCCTTGAACCAGGCGCCGATCATTGCAATCAGCGACGCTTCATCGATTCGTACCTGCCAATAGGGGATGCTTCCACCAAAGACTTTGCGCGCTTCAGCTTCCTCGACGCCGCTCAAGGTGCGTGTGGACCAGAACTTGATGAAATTGGAGAGCGTTGTCCATATCTCTCCCAGACCGATTACGTCGAGGATCTTCGCAAGGTAGCGGCCGATCCAGGCGAGCCCGCTCATGGCACCGCGCCAAACCCAGCGAGCAAAGCCTTTGATCCCTGTCCAGCTCCATCGCACCAGGCCCTCCAGTCCGCGCCAGCCCCAGTCGAGAAGCCCGCGCACGCCCTCACCAAGCCAGGACCAGGAACCAGCTACCCCATCCCAGAATCCACTGAAATCACCGTTGATGAGTTTCCAGGCCCATGCGCCCCCCCCTTGAAGTCCTCGCCAGATCCAACCGAAAAGCCCTGCAAGCCCGCTTCCAACCCAGCTGAAGACACCCTTGAGCCCATCCCACACGTGGCCCAGCGCACCAGTAAGGCCATTCCAAAGCCAACGGCATATCCCAACGATACCGCTGCCTATGTGCTTCAGAATCCGCCAGACCCGCGCAGGGCCCCAGGTGATCAGATTCCAAACCCAGCCCCCCGCGGATTTCATGACATCCCATGACCATGAAGCGAAGGATGTCACGCCACCCCAGACCGCGCGTGCCCCGCTGGTGACTCCATCCCACAAATCACCCCAGAATCCGCGTTGCACTTTGCGTCCCACCCGGCTCTGCACTGCGCCGGTGCCCTGGGTCTTCGCGGCACCTTGTTGCACGACATGGGTGAGTTCATGAGCCATTAACTGGCGTCCGGCGTGAGACGAGGTGTTGTACTGGCCGGCTCCGAAGACAACGTTGTTTTCGTAGGTGTAAGCTTTTGCACGGGACGCCTTGGCTGAGGTCTCTGCATCTCCTCCCGTGTGAACGCGTACTGTGGAAAAGTCATACCCCATCCGTTGTCCAAACCAGGCTTGATCCGTGGCATCCATCGGCTGCCCGCGCCCGCCCATATTCTGGACGTAGCGGGCTGTCCGTGCACCCGCGGTCCTGGAACGTTCGGGAATTGTATCTCCTTGTTTTGCCAGTGCCCCGTCCTGGGCGTGCCCTGATAAATCCAGCTTTGGCTGGGCTTCCTCCTCCTCTTCTTCGGGCTGTCGGCCCAGCTCCAGCTTTGGCTGGGCTTCCTCCTCCTCTTCCTCGGGCTGTCGGCCCAGCTCCAGCTTTGGCTGGGCTTCCTCCTCCTCTTCCTCGGGCTGTCGGCCCAGCTCCAGCTTTGGCTGGGCTTCCTCCTCCTCTTCTTCGGGCTGTCGGGCCAACTCCAGCTTTGGCTGGGCTT
>JAAELC010000480.1 GCA_024227135.1 Gammaproteobacteria bacterium | reverse complement strand
CCTGTTCCGTCTGCTGGTCGCCGGACTCGGCCTCCTGTTCCTGCTGCTGGTCGCCGGATTCGGACTCCTGTTCCGGCTGCTGATCGCCGGATTCGGACTCCTGTTCCTGCTGCTGATCGCCGGATTCGGACTCCTGTTCCGACTGTTGATCGCCGGATTCGGACTCCTGTTCCGACTGTTGATCGCCGGATTCGGACTCCTGTTCCTGCTTCTGGTCGCCGGACTCAGACTCCTGCTCCTGCTGCTGGTCGCCGGATTCGGATTCCTGTTCTTCCTTCTCTTCCTTCTCTTCCTTCTCTTCCTTCTCTTCCTTCTCTTCCTTCTCCTGATCGAGCTTTTCCAGTGCCTCCGGATCAGTTTTTGCCAGCATAGCCCGGGCCAGTCCTCCGTTGTACCGTGCATCATCGTGGTCGGGTTGATTGAGGAGTACCTCGTCGTAGGCTCTTACAGCCCCTTCGTAGTCCTCTTGCTGGAAACGGGCATTCCCCAGGTTATAGAGGGCATCCTGCTGGACCTCTTTCCGGTTCACCCGTTCGAAAGCTTTGGCTGCCCCCTGATAGTTTTTTGAATGGTAAAGGGCAACTCCCCGGCGATAGTTGTCTCGGAAACTGCTGGCTGACTCCTCGAACTCCCCTTGGTCAAACAAGCGTTTGCCCCGCTGTTCATCGGTCTCGAACCAGTCGGATAGCACAGCCCGGGTTGGCTGGGCGACGGATAATCCGAGTATCAGGCTGGTCAGGAGGAGCGCAAAGTACTTCATTTTCCCTGATCCTGTGAATCGATGGAAAGATGCCGCCTGAACAGCGGCAGGAGCATCAGCATGGCGGGTATCAAGAGCCAGTAGAAGCGTTCATTCCATACCCGGACCTGCTCATCCCCTGAGTGCCGGGCGCTGGCACCGGATGCTGCCAGTTCGAGGATATCGGCCGTGTCTTCATCCCGATAATCAGCTCTCAGGTAGACGCCATTACCCAGCATGGCAATCTTTTCGAGTCCGACTTCATCAAGCTTCGATTCGATAACCTCTCGGCGGTTGTTTTTCAGAAAGCGTTCGTTCCGGCCCGGAACCGGCCCTCCAGCGAGAGTGCCGACACCCAGCACGTGAAGGCGCACTCCCTCTGCGGCCATGGTTTTCACCTGCTGCTCCAGATCCCTGTCCGCAAAGTCACCATCTGAAATCAGCAGTATGCTGTGCTGGCTGTTTTTCGGCTGGCCGGCAAACAACGAACCTGCCCGCTCCAGTGCCTGTCCCAGTCGGCTGCCCTGAAGCCTGACCAGGTCGCTGGAGATCGATGGGAGCAGGTTCCGAATGGCCTGCCCGTCCTCGGTTATCGGAGTCACCACATGGGCTACGGATGCGAAGGCGATCAGACCGACACGCACTTGATGGTTCTGATTGATCAGGTCTTCGATTTCCTGTCTTGCCCGACTCAGGCGGGAGGGCGGTACATCGCTGACTTCCATCGAGCGTGAGATATCCAGCAGTATGACCAGGTCAGCCCCGGGGGTGAACAGCTGAACCTGGGTATAGTCCCAGCGGGGTGCTGCAATGGAAAGTACCAGTACCGTCCACAGCAGCGCCCATCGGCTGAAACGCCGCCAACGTTCCCGGGTCCGAAGTTCCCTGCTTCCCGTGAGGTGGGGTAGCAGATGGGGGTCCGCATAGCGATTGATTTGTGCGATTTTGCCGGACACCGTGCTGCGTCTCAGCCAGGCACCGACAGGAAAAATCAGCAGCAGCGCCAGTAGCCACCAGGGTGAACCGAAATGAAAACTGAATTCAGCCATCTGCGTTTCCTCCCGGGGTGCGCATTCTCCCTTCGGGAAACAGTCCCAGGATAAGAAAAAGTATCAGCGCCAGGGCAAGAAACCATTGAAAAAGCGGGCGGGGAATCAAAACGGTACGGCTCTGGGCTTCGGTCTTTTCCAGGGTATCGATCTGTTTGTAAATCTCTTCGAGTGCCCGGGTGTTGGTGGCCCGGAAGTAAGAACCGTCGGTGAGTTCGGCGATCTTGATCAGCATCTCTTCGTCGAGTCCGATGTCAGTCTCCGACTGGTAGCTGCCATCGTTCGCTCTTATCATGACTTCCTGTTTGTTACTGCCGACCCCGATGGCATAAATCCTCACTCCCTCCTGAACCGCCAGTCGTGCGCTCTCCATGGGTGGAACCAGGCCCGCTGTGTTTTCCCCATCGGTGACCAGTAGCAGTACCCTGGATCCTGCGGGTTGCTCCCGCAGTTTCTTTATGCTCAGGGCAATGGCATCACCCATGGCGGTGGCGTTTCCTGCCATACCGGGTGTAACGTCGTCGAGGACCTGGCGAACCGCCCGCAAGTCCAGGGTCAGGGGTGACTGGACGAACGCCTGATTGCCGAAAATGACCAGCCCAACCCGATCACCGGCACGATTTTCGACAAATTTTCCCATGACACCTTTGACCACCGCCATGCGGCTGATGGGCCTGTTGTTCCGGCTGAAATCGAGTGCGGTCATGGAGCGGGAGGTGTCCACAGCAAGCATCAGGTCGTAGCCCTCGGTTTTAACCTCGGTACGGGGCTCCAGCCATTGGGGGCGCATCAATGCCAGTATCAGAATGATCCACAACAGGGTCAGCAGCAGGCTATGGGCCCTGCCCGAGAATGGGTTACGGAGACGGCGGGAATGAAAGCTGGATTCCAGACGCTGGGTGGAGGGGTGAAGCAGGGTGGTTCGACGTCCCTCGATGGGTCTTTCCTCTCCGGTGTCGATGACCCGCGGCCACAGTTGCCGCACCAGCAGCGGCAGGGGTAGCAGGATCGCCATCCAGGGCCAGTGGAACTCAAACATTTTTCAACTTCCCTATCAGCTTTTTCCGCCGTCCCGCTTTCCGTCCCGCTTTCCGTCCCGCTGCATCTTCTTTACTGACGCTGATGAGCCGCTGGGTGGCGGTGATCAGTACTTCGATGTCCCGGGGATCGATTGACTGGTCGTCGGGAGCGTAGGGCAGGGACAGCAGCAGTCGGCCACGACCCGACCAATCGAAATGATTGGGATCCGACCGATCCAGCCATTCCAGCCATTCCTGGCCCGAAAGACTTGCCATGCCGTGGCGCCCGAACCGGGCCATTGCAATACGGCGCAACAGCACCGACAGTCTTCCCGCGGTTTCCTTTGGTGTCAGCTGTCGGCTCTGTTTGCGAAGCTCGAGTATGGCTTCCCTGGCCTCCCTGTGCCAGCTGCCAGGAGGATATTTGATCAGATGCCTGATCAGGGCAATCAATAAAAAAATCCCCAGAAAAATCAGAGCACCACTGATCCACCACCCGCTGGCCGGGGGCCACCAGGAGATCGGGTCCAGCCCATGAATAGCCCGCAATTGCCCGTTCATCAGCGCAGTATCCTCGTATGGGCGCTATTGAGCATACCTTTCATCAATGCACTGTGTACATCCTGGTCGGTTCCGATGGGTATCAGAGGCATTCCGAGTCGATTGGCGGTGCCCGTCAGGGTATGGCGGTACTGTTCCCAGGTTTCACGATAAGCCTGACGGCCCTTGGCGTCGGCGGTGTCCACCTCCACCAGATTCCCCCCGCTGTCTGTGAACAGTGCCCTCCCCATATCAGGCAGTTCTCTGTCGGCCGGATCATCGATGGGTACAAGGACTACTGTGTGACACTGGCACAATCGGCCCAAGGTGGTTTCCAGGCTGACGGTCTCCCGGTTCATATCCGCAATAACAAAAATGAGACTTCCTGTTGCGGTTCCTCTTTCTGCCTGTTTCAGCGCGTTGAACAGGGGATCTTTAACCCCGTCGCTGCGGGTTCCGGCCCTGGAAAGGGCTTTGAGAAGACGCCAGAGGGCACGCCGGTCTTTGGTGGGGCGGAAATGGTGAGGTACATCTGCGGCGTCACCAAAAAGTAATCCACCCACCCGGTCGTTGAGGCTGCTGGCAGCCCAGCCCAGCAGTGCGGCTGCCCGGGCAGCCTGAACGGATTTGAAAGTACCACGGGTGCCGAAACTCATATGCGGGCTCTGGTCGACACAAAGCACCACACTGCGTTCCCGCTCTTCTCTGAAAATTTTCAGGTGAGGGCTGTTGGTGCGTGCCGTGACTTTCCATTCCATGTTCCGCACGTCATCGCCCTCCCGGTACTCCCGGACCTCTTCGAAGTCCAGGCCGGTCCCGCGGAAAACCGAGGCATAAAGACCGCTGAAGCTGGAGTTGACCAGATGGTGGGATGCCAGACCCAGGGTCCGGGCCTGGTGCCGCAGTTCCAGAAGGTCGTCGAGGCGAGGGTGCAGGGCCATCGCGCTTTACCTGTTCAAGGGATGGCGACCATATCGAGCAGGCGGCTGACGAAGTCGTTGTTGGTGATGCCTTCGGCTTCCGCTTCGAACGTCAGCAGCACTCTGTGCCGCAGAATTTCCGGAGCCACCTGCTGAATGTGATCGGGTGAAACGAAGGCTTCACCATCGAGCCAGGCTCGTGCCCTGGCGCATCGCGCCAGCGCGATTGAGGCGCGGGGTGATGCGCCGAACCGGCACCAGCGTGCCAGGGTTTCATCGTAGGTTCCCGGCTTGCGCGTGGCTTGAACCAGGTCGACGATGTAGCTGTTGAGCTTGGGGTCGAGAAACACCTCGGACGCATCCCTTCGCATGGCAAACAACTGCTGCTGAGGGAGCGGGCTGGCAGGGGGGGGCGGGGTCGTGCGCTGTTGCATGCTATCCAGTTCGAGGACCGCCAGCTCTTCATCCCGGTTCGGATAATCCACCCACACCTGCATTAGAAAGCGGTCCAGCTGGGCTTCGGGAAGGTGATAGGTTCCTTCCTGCTCGATCGGGTTCTGGGTGGCGAGAACCATGAACAGATTGGGTAGCGGGTAGGTTCGCTGGCCAACCGTTATCTGATGTTCCCCCATTGCTTCCAGCAATGCGGACTGGACTTTCGCCGGTGCACGGTTGACTTCGTCCGCCAGCAGAATATTGTGAAACAGAGGACCGGGGCGAAACTCGAACTCCCCCTTCTCATGGCGGTAGATGTCTGTGCCGATGAGATCCGAAGGCAGCAGATCCGGTGTGAACTGCACCCGATGGAAGTCGCCTTCAACGGCTTCGGAGAGTGCTTTGACGGCCGTTGTCTTAGCCAGTCCCGGCATACCTTCCACCAGAAGGTGTCCGTTGCTGAGCAGGCAGACCAGCATGCTGTCGATGAGATTCTGCTGGCCGATAACACGGGATGCCAGGTGTTCCCGTACTGGATCGAGGTCTGTGGGGTTCATAGGCGATTACTGCTGTTTTCTATGGTGCAACCGAGCCTTTGGGAGGTCTCTATTTGTACGGAATTTGTACGGACCTTTGATTTCCCTTATTGCTGTAGAGCTAATATCCTCTGCCTTTATTGCCTCAGATGCAAGAGCAGGTTTGGGGTCAGGCTCCCTTGATTTAACCCGGAAAAGACCAGGGGGCGCTTCGAAGGTCGTCCCGGTGGTATGGGGGCGTAGATGAAACCCTTGCTAACAAGTTACCAGCAAAGAGATTTTTTTTCGGGTGCGTGCTGGGAAGGGGTGCTACCCGGGTTTGTTCCGGGTGCCCGATCTCTAACGGGCGGATGTCGGAAACTTGAATCCTCGAGTGTCTCCCGGTAGGTATGGTCACCAATCAGTGGTTTTGCCTCGATTGCAGATGAGTTCGAGTGCAGGGTTATCCGGAGGGATGCAACCGGAGAAAAAGTGCCGCTGGCCTTAAACCTGTGGGTTCGGCCAGCGGTTTTGCCGTTCAGGCCTGTTTGTGGCTCATCAACAGTTCCAGCAGCGCCTTTTGGGCATGGAGGCGGTTTTCCGCCTCATCCCACACTACGCTGCGGGGTCCATCGATGACGGAAGCCGAGACCTCTTCTCCCCGGTGTGCGGGCAGGCAGTGCATGAAGAGTGCATCGCTGCCGGTTCGTTCCATCAACGCGTCGTCGACCTGATAGTTCTTGAAGGCCCGGGTGCGCTCGGACTGTTCGCCTTCCTGCCCCATACTGGCCCAGACATCGGTTGCCACCAGGTCGGCCGATTCAGCGGCCTCCAGCGGGTCGCGTACGATGCGACAGCGGTCGGCTGCCCCTTGCAATATACCCGGGTCCGGGTCGTAGCCTTCCGGGCAGGCGATATCGAGCTGGAAATCCAACTGGCGGGCGGCATTGACATAGGAGTGGCACATGTTGTTGCCATCACCCACCCAGACCACTTTTCGTCCGGCGATATCGCCTCGATGTTCGAAATAGGTCTGCATGTCCGCCAGCAGCTGACAGGGATGGTACAGGTCTGTCAGCGCATTGATGACAGGTACCTGGGAGTATCTGGCGAACAGTTCGACTGTCTCCTGCTCGAAGGTACGGATTATTACACCATCCACCATTCGGGACAGTACCCGGGCACTGTCTTCGATGGGTTCACCTCTTCCCAGCTGGGTGTCTCTGGAGCTGAGGAAAATGGCGTGGCCGCCAAGCTGGGTCATGCCCGCCTCGAATGATACCCGGGTCCGGGTCGAGGCTTTCTCGAAAATCATACCCAGGGTACAGTTTTTCAGGGGCTCGTAGATTTCGCCGCTGTTGCGTGATTTCTTCAGCTCTATGGCCCGGGCCAGCAGGTTTCGCAGTGCGTCAGGGTGCAAATCCAGTAGAGACAGAAAGTGCTTTGTCGAACTATTGTGTTTGCTATCCATCGTGGTCTCAAGATGTATGGGTTGCCGGGGACAGAAAGTCTTTCAACAAACGTGAAAGAGACTCCGTTAGTAAATCAGCCTGGGTGTTACTGAGAATCAGGGGGGGCAGAAGACGCACGACCCGCTCCGCGGTCACGTTGATCAGCAATCCCTTTTTCAGCGCGAGGGTGACCAGCTCGGCACAGGGCTTGTGGAGTTCTATCCCGATCAGGAGTCCCTGGCCCCGAATATCCACGATACCCGGATTATCGGCCAGAGCGTCTTCCAGGCCGGTACGAATTCGATTGCCCAGGACGGTGGCACGGGAGGGCAGGTCTTTTTTTTCCAGCGTCTCGATCACTGCCAGTGCGGCCGAACAGGACAAGGGGTTGCCGCCAAAGGTGGAACCATGGGTCCCGGGGCCGAATACCCTGGCTGCCTCCCCCCTGGCCAGGCAGGCACCAATGGGTACGCCGTTCGCCAGACCTTTGGCCAGTGTCATTACATCCGGCACGATGCCACTGTGCTGATGCGCGAACATCCTGCCACTGCGCCCCATGCCGGTTTGTATTTCGTCAAGCATCATCAGCCAACCCTTACGGTCGCAGAGTTCGCGTATCCCCTGGAGGTAGTTGTCGGGAGGGATATTGATGCCTCCTTCTCCCTGTATCGGCTCAACCAGAATGGCAGCTATGCCGGGGGTGCTGTCGGCGACGGATTCAAGGCGATCCATATCCCCGAAAGGCATGCGGACGAATCCCTGAACCAGGGGTTCGAACCCTGCCTGGACTTTGCGGTTTCCAGTCGCCGAGAGGGTGGCCAGCGTGCGGCCATGGAAACTGTGCTCCATCACCAGGACGGTGGGCTTTTCGATGCCATTATTGTGACCGTGGAGCCTGGCGAGTTTTATCGCAGCTTCATTGGCCTCGGCGCCGGAATTGGAGAAAAACACCCGATCCATTGCTGAGATCCTGGTGAGCTGGTCGCCTAGTCGCTCCTGCAGTGGGATCTGATAAAGGTTGGAAGTATGGATCACCTTTCCGGCTTGTTTGCAGAGGGCCTCGGTCACCGCGGCATGGGCGTGGCCGAGGCCGCAGACGGCTATCCCGGACAGGGCATCCAGGTAACGCTTGCCGTCGGTATCCCAGAGCCAGGCACCGTCGCCTCTTTCGAAGCTGACTGGTAGCTGTCTGTAGGTTTTCATCAAAGTGTCCGTCATATCAGGATCCCCCGGTTTTTCCGGTACCTGCAGTGAGGATATGCCTGCCGTCGCTGGGGGGGACAGGCCGACGCGCTGTCGGTAGTCGACTCATCTGGTATGATCCATCCGATATCGGCTGACAGTGCCGAAGTGTCATCCCAGCGCGGTGGTGTCGTATTCGACATCCTCCCGGTAGAATAATAAAAGGCAGCGTCTGAACGGTGCCCAGGCTGCCCCAACAAGTCTGTCTGTTTGCATGGAAAAACACAGTACTATATTTACTATTATTGTGAGTTTCAACGAATTTTTCCGAATTTACCGGTCTTCCCGGGAATTTTCTGGTTTTTCTCCGGTATTGGAGGTGTGTAGATGATTGGCCCTGTGGATTCCAAATGTGCCGAAAATCTGTGTCATGGACACAGGGAGATCAAACTATCGGCATCCGCCGATGAAATGCGTATCTTCTATAATCTGGCAATGGACCGGGTACACTATTTTCCCGGGCGCAATGCCATCTATTTTGTTGAGTCCGCCTATTGGGCGGTGCTGGATATCATCAGCACGCTCCTCAAGGGTATGGGATCCCCCATCCAGGTCGAGCAACTGTATCTGGACAAGGGCAGCTACTTCAAAGGCGGAAAGCGGGTACGGTTGAGTCCTGATCAGGCAGTTCCCGTGCTGGTCGCGCTGCGGCTGAAGGGTATTCAGGTCGTGGTCTCCGAGTAGCATTCCCGGAATGACAGGTCTCCTCCCGGGTTCGGGTCTTGCCGGGAGATACAATCCGGGTTTCTCCTGGTTAAGTTTTTCGGCGGCCCAGGGCTGTACTCTGGAAATGTCCGGGATGGACTCATTCGGACTGTCACTGGCTGCCGGCCAGCAGTTGACCGATACCAGGATACTGCATGGCGCCCAATTGGTATTTTCGGCCACAGGCACTCCATTTCTCCCCGTTGGCCACCGCCTTTTTCAGTTGCACTGGCTGGTTGATGAGGATTCCACCCACACTGCGGATTCCTCGATCGAACAGGGGATCCGGCAGCCCGCTGGCGCTGGGGCCCATGAGGTCGATGCCGGCGTCGGGTCCTGCCGCCTCCAGGATATGATCGATGGTGCCGTTGATGAGTGTCGATGCCGTGCAGATAACCGAGTCGCAGGTACTCAGCGCATCCGGTGAAGTATGTAGTTCGATACCTGGCAGATCCGGTACACGTTCCGGTTTCTTCTCGATGACTGTCACCCGGTGGCCTGCGGCGAGGTAGCGCTTGACCAGTGGCGGGAAGTAACCGACAACACCGATTCGTCCTCCCTTGAATTCGGACGTGGGGGATGGGATGTCTGTCGGATTGAAACCCGCCCGTCTCATTATGTGCTGGCTCAGGGCGTTGAACGCACCCAGAGCCAATGCACTTACTGACAGTTCGGGGTCACCGAGTTTCATGGCGGTCTGCAGCGTACTCAGACCGTCGGTGCTGCCTTGGGAACGACACCAGGCCAGTTTGTCCAAAGTATCGCCCAGGCAGGTATAGAAAGGCCCGACACTTCCATCCCTCAGCACCACAAAACCGAACTCGTCCTCCTTTTCCGATTCCCGGCCACTCACGGGCAGGATGATTTCCTCGATTCCCGGTACCTCTATGGATTCAGCAATTCTGGTAATCAACTTTTTGTAACTTTCGCGGTAGCACATGGTGTTGGGCGTTTGACTCCTGGTGGTCCAGAGGGGTTTGATTATCTCAGGCCCTTCGTCAATAGTCTTTGTAATTTTGCGGTGCGTCACAGGACGAGTATCAAACCACTGAGGTATTCTTAACGGACCGGTCCTGCTTATCAGCGGCCGGACTTGCCGCCCTTGGGAGAATTGCTGCATCTGGCAGTCAGCCGGGGTGTCGCTCATCGGGAGGCAGTGGCTGGCGGAAACCGATACCCATGCTAAAATGTTATCGTCTGGTCCCGAGTATCAGCTGCCGTTTGGACAGGTCGCCCACCGGGCATCAGCTGGACAACCGCCCCGGCTGAGGGACGTGGTTTCGGGGACAATCGATCCGGACTGAATGACGGGGTGATCAGACAGAGTAACTGGGTAATGGATTTCGATACTTTCCGGCGGGCTGTTTATGTAGTATTCAGGGAAGCCGGTATCGATCCGGATAAATCTCACCTGGACTTACCGGGCCATTGACTGCAAGTAGGAACTTACCCATGTCGCAAGTCGATACGGATACGCTGCGTCGGGCACTGCTGCAGGATACAGAAGTATCCCTGGCAAAACTCAGATCCCGTATGCCTGCTCCGCGAGACATACTGATACTGCTGGAGACCGAACTCGATCGCGCCCAGCTGTTGTTCGCGCTCGGTGAGGAAAGCACCCCAGTCAGGCAGGCTTTGGCGCGGGCAGCTGGGGCGGGTCAGGCCGCTGTTTTGAGCCAGCTTCGGAATGAGGGGCCCGGAGAGGGTAGTTCGGTGGTTCTGATCGAGCCTGAAATGCCCTCGCGCTCCGTGCACATCGCCGCACTCGAATTTGTCCTGGACCATTGGATAGGTGCATGGTCCAGCGCGGTCATGGCCAGGGACATCACCAGCTTGCGGCTGTTGTGCAGTGGGGAGGTCATTCGTGCCAGCACCCCGCCCGCGGCCATCATGCACTCTGTCTGGGGTCCACACTGTCAGCTGCTTGCAACCACCAGTGTTGCACCCTGGCAGTTGGAATCCCTGGAAAGACTCCTGAAAGAGGTACTGGAAAATGCCGAGGGATTGGCACCGGATGTCCGCGGTGTTCGTATTGAACCTGTACTTGATTTAGTGCGCGCGATGCTGGAGCGGGATGGTCATGCCTTTGCTGGGATCGCCGCCGCGGCTGCGGCATCGAACCGGCTTTTCTGGGCAAACCGCGATCTGCCCCACCATCCCCGTGCCGTGTGGCCTTTGGAGGTGACCGCGCTGACACTCCTGGCCATCGACAATGAACTGCTTTCCGTTGGCGATCTGAAAAGGCTGGATACGGAACTGCCCGTGTCCCTTATACAGTCAGTCGCGCCCCTGGCGTTGTCCAGGACTCGGGTCAGCTGGCCCTTGCGGGAAATACTGTCTTCCGACGAAGCGAACTGGTTTCTCGACTTGCGGGGTGTTCCCCGGCAAGGGCGTGAGCATCAGGTTCTCATGCACGATGACCAGCTGGTGGCGGTATACCCTGTGTCCAGCATCATGATTCCCCAGGGGCTGGCCGAGTTCGCTCTGGTCAATGAGTTGGGAAAGAGCGACTGTCAGCCAGCGCTGGACGCTGGTGAGTTGTTGCTGCTGGCTGAGCGTCTGGTCGGGCAGGCTCCGCCGTCATCGCCGAACCGGGAAGCGCGTGTCGCTTATCACGAGTTGATCACGGAGGCATTGGCTGCCGTGGATGCTGTGATAGCGCGTATCCCGTCTGGGGCAGACCGCGTACCCGTGTCCACCCTCTCCAGCGATACTGCCAGGAGGATGATGGCCGGGGATCCGGGGCGATTTCGAAAGGTGCGTATCCAGGCTTATCGGGATGGGATAGCGACGGCTCTGGCGCAATTCGATCGGGATGGCCGGGAGCAGCAGTCGGCGGCCCTGGAGCAGGTTAAAGCCGCGGCAGAAATGATCTCCTCGAGCGTTACTCCCTTATTGGAAGCGCTGGCGGGGGAGAGTGGAACCGGGACAGCCCGGACACTGGTTCCCGGTCCGGACGATTTTACCGCGGCCTTCACCCCGGAGGCTGTGAAACAGGCCCGCGAGGGCTATCTGGCCTATTGCCCTCAATTACCCGAGGTGGACACCCTTGATTACTGGCTTGATATTCAGGTCAAAGCCGCTGCTGCGGGTCTTCTCCGATCCCGAAACGACCTTTCGGTACAGTTTCCCGAAGCTTATCTGAAAGTGGCAGACAGGCTCGTGGCTCAAAACGTCTGGTTGACCTGGCGGTACGTCACTGACGAGAGCGGTGCCGGAGAGAGCTATGACGGGCTGGTATGGTTAAACGGGCGATGGGTCTGGTTTCCGAAACCCTGGCGCTATTTCTCGGGGAAAACTTTGCATTGAGCGCCGGGAATCTGGGAGTATGGTCCCAAGGGCCAGGGAAAAAAGCCCATTCTCGGACAGGCTCCTGCGCTCATGCCTGGATCTCCCAATTCGGGCTGGCCGAAAAGGTTGCCTGGAACAGCCATGCACCCCTTTCCGTGTCTTGAGTCCGAACCAGAATCCAGCGCATTGTCTGGACATTGATAAATTTCCGCGGCCCTTAACCGGTTCCAGTGCATCTGCCGGATGGTAGGGTTCTTCGTATCAACCTCAGGAGATACTGTTGAATCGTGAATAGTTCACCGCTGATACCCGATGAAGGGCTTGACTACGATACGATTTACCAGCGCTTCGCCTGGTCTGTGCCGGAGCGTTTCAATATGGCAACGGCCATATGCGATCGTCACACCGCAATCAGCGATCAGACAGCGCTTTTTTACGAGCATGAGAACGGAGAGACGGCCAGGTACAGTTTCGGTGAGATTCGCAGGTTATCCAATCAGCTTGCTCATGGGCTGGGGACATTGTCTGTGGAGCGGGGTGATCGTGTGGCCATCGTTCTGCCCCAGCGGGTGGAGACGGCACTGGCTCACCTGGCGGCGCATAAGCTGGGCGCCATATCGGTGCCTTTGTCGATTCTTTTCGGCCCCGGGGCTCTGGAGTACCGGTTGAAGAACAGCGGCGCCCGGGTGGTGATCACCGACAGCTCACGCAAGGCCGATATCGAAAAACTTTCCGACAGGTTACCCCATCTGGAGAAGGTTATCTGCTGTGACCGAGAGACCGACGGAAACCTGTGGGACATGATCGCTTCCCTGCCGGGTGATTTCGATTGCTGTAATACTGCCGCCGATGATCCGGCCATAATCATTTATACCTCCGGTACCACCGGTCCCCCGAAAGGTGCGTTGATCGCACACCGTGGTCTGATCGGTAATCTGACCGGGTTCGAACTCTCGCAAAATCTCTTTCCCCAGGCCGATGACGTGTTCTGGACGCCCGCTGACTGGGCATGGACTGGCGGGTTGCTCGATGGATTGTTTCCCAGCTGGTATTACGGGGTTCCCGTGGTCGGCTACGAGTTTCGGAAATTCGATGCTGAAAAAGCCTGCAGGATTATGGAGAAATACTCGGTTACCAATGCGTTCATTCCACCCACTGCGCTTAAGATGATGCGTCGTCTCGGGCAGATTCGGGATCGATTCGATTTGAGTCTGCGCGGTGTTATGTCAGCAGGAGAGGCGCTCGGGGAGGAACTGTTCAACTGGGCCACTGACGCAATGGGCATGGAACTCAATGAGATGTGGGGGCAGTCCGAGCACAACTATCTGGTCGGCAACTGCGCGCGACTCCAGCAGGTCAAGCCGGGCTCCATGGGTAAGCCCTACCCAGGGCATCGGGTCGAAATCATCGATGCCAGGGGTGAGCGTTTGCCGGTTGGGGAACTCGGAGAATTCGGGGCACACCGGGACGATCCGGTACATTTTCTCGGTTACTGGCAGGATCCCGAAGCGACCCGGAAAAAATATATTGGCGATTGGTTTCGTACTGGAGATGTGGGATACCGTGATGAGGATGGCTACCTCTGGTTCATGGGACGCGACGATGACGTCATCAGCAGTGCGGGTTATCGTATTGGTCCCGGGGAGATAGAAGATTGCATCATGCAGCATCCGGCGGTGTTGCAGGTCGCGGCTGTGGGCGTGCCTGACCCGGAGCAGTTGCGCGGTGATATCGTCAAGGCGTTTATCGTCCTCAAGCCTGAATACGATCAATCGGAAGTGCTCGCGAGGGAAATCCAGTTGTCGGTGAAAGAAAAGCTGGCGGCCTACGAATACCCCCGGGAGATCGAATTCATGGATGCGTTGCCTATGACCACGACCGGCAAAGTGCGCCGTATCGAACTGCGTGAACGGAATGCTGGGAGTCAGCCCGGCTAAGATACCCTGGCCATACCGGTTTTCGATGTCCCGAGCTGGATTACGGAGCTTTTAACGATCCCGGGTTGAAGCCCGTCGGGTATTGCCCTAAGGTGTGATCCGGGAGTCGGCCGGATGATCGCTGCTTCGCTTTCGGGCGATGTGGAGGAAAGTCCGGGCTCCGAAGGGCGGGATGCCAGGTAACGCCTGGGAGGCGTGAGTCTACGGAAAGTGCCACAGAAAATATACCGCCTCTCAGCTGAGAGGTAAGGGTGAAATGGTGCGGTAAGAGCGCACCGCGTTGCTGGCAACAGTGGTGGCAGGGTAAACCCCATCCGGAGCAAGACCAAATAGGGGGACAGCCGGCTTCGGTCGCAACGTGCTGCCCGCACGGTCCCCGGGTAGGTTGCTTGAGGTACATGGCGACATGTATCCCAGAGGAATGATCATCCCAGACAGAACCCGGCTTACAGGCCGACTCCCACTTTACTTACAGTCGACCAGGCGGAGGGAATCCTTTGTCTCCGGGCGACTGATTCGGTGCCTGCTTTCTGGCGGTAAAGCATGCATGCTTGCTCGTTATGACGCGCCTGCTTCACAACGCTGCCTTCACCTCCCTGGGTTGTCATAACGCGGGTATCACGGCAGTGTAGCGGTCCACCAGAATAGTGATGGCTGGATGAATGCCATACCTGGAACGTGGATCGTCCAGTAATATCGACGCCCCGAGCATCCAGGCATGGTTTTTATCACTACGTTAAGTCAAAGAGCAGAAACTATGGTCTCTACCCTGTGGTTTCTTCTGGCTCATCTAAAGTAACTGCTCACCCCCCGGAGATTGCCCGTGCGGGGTGAGTAGTCACGATGTAAAAACATATTCTCCGTTGTGCTTTCTTGGTGATATGAACCCTAAATCCGGGAACAGTTTTGACCGGACGAACCATACGAAGCCAAGTATCACGAGCGAGATACCAAGAGCGATAGTATTCTCGACGGGCGCCTCAAAAAAACCGGAAAGCTGTCTTGGGAACTGGGTTATGGAAAGCAGTATGTACGCGTTGTAAGCGATCAGGGACTGCTTGTAAAAGCCCCACAGGAGTAACAGTGGAATTGCTGCAGCCAGGCCGCCATAGAGCCACTTCTGGGTCGGATCGGAGTCTATGGCGATGCCATACCCCAGTAAGAATGCAATGATAACTTGTACGAACATGATCGTAACAAGAACCTTGACCTTTCCGTTGTGAGTAAAGCCAAGACGTTCGTCGGGGTAGGATGCGATGTAGTGGGCAACCTTTTTCTCTTTTCCACCCTGGGCTACCAGCTTCGAAAAAACCTCCGACTTTTCTGCCCCAGACGCGATCAGGTCGGCTACTGAAGCTTTGATTTCCCTATTCTTCATTTCAACTGCTCCTTGTTGAGTTCAGTGCTGATGTAACTTCTTGTGTCAGCGGCTGAGAAGAGTCCCGTGACGAATGAGCGGCTTTTCCTCGTGGCGACTGACAATCGTCACTGGCCGTGGTTTTCTAAGGACTAAAAACGTTGACCATGGCAAACTGTACCTAAATTTCTGCATTATTTCCAGTAGTGAAACACCGCGAAACTCGGGCAGAATACGTTAACACTGGGGTTTTTTTGTAAGGCTTATATGCCGATAACCTGACCGGTTTCTTGGGTTTATAAAAGCTGTCCATGGTCTCGAACAATGAGTATGAAAGAGAGCAATGAAGTCCTGGTAAATATTTCTGAAATAGAGGGGGTATTTACAGCTTGTCATTTCATGAGTTGGATAGAAGCGCAAACCTATTTCATGAAAATGACCTTTACTCCGATGGTTATGCATGGCAAAGGGCAGTCGAATTATTCTGCAGCAGAAACAGCATTGATATATCAGGTATTGAGTTCGACTCGGAGAGTGACATGTTTGCCGCCTACTCCAATAGTCCCGCCCCCCTGAAAGCAGTCGCAATGGTGATTGAGAGGTTTGTAACCAAGCCGGAGACTCTGGCTGAGTGCTTGCAGAGCCTTGAAAAAATAGAAGATGAATGGTTTACCGCAGAGGGTTTTCTGGAACATCTAAAACTCGGTGATGTTGATATATCGATACCTCAGGATATCCATTTTGATCTGATTTTCAACGATGAAAAACAGGCTCAAAAGGCGTGTCATGTTGCTACCCTACGAGGATATCGGTGCTATTTCGGCTTGGAGTACGATGATTATCCTATAGTAGTTATTGTCAACACACTGCTAAGCAAGAAAACACTGGAAGACCTGTTTGCTTACTTCTCTGATCTTGGGGAAAAAACCGGTGGACTGTTCGATCACTACGATATATATGACGAATTTGACAGCCTTGACGATCTTGAGCATTGGAAAAGGTTTTGATGACCAGGCTATGGCCAGTCTCAAGTTCCTGAGCCCTAAGGGGGCAGACCAGGCT
>JAAELC010000479.1 GCA_024227135.1 Gammaproteobacteria bacterium | reverse complement strand
GTAATCTCTGGGGGGTGAGCAGTTACTACTGACCTTTGTTCATTCTTCTCTTCTACCCGGAAGTTCATCCACCTTACGCTGGTATTCCTCCTGGCTTATCTCACCCTTATCCAGGCGCTGATTCAGGGACTTGATCAGCAGGTCCCTGTGCCCAGGATTACGCCCCCGGGTTTTGCCCCAGGTAATGGCAATGGCGATACCACCGATGGCCGAGGCCCAGAATGCGAGCATGGCCCAAATACCGAAAGCTGATGTATCCGACATAATGATCAATATCCTTAGCTTCGTTTCGAATGACGACAGCCCGGGACGCTTCACCCGGCACCCCGGCAATGTTGAGGTGTAACCCTGCCCCTGCATACCCCATCCGCTTCCAGTACGTTTCGGAGTACTGACCTGTCGCCTGCAAGACTTTTGCCGGCACAGCCCGTCGAGCGGGGGTAAACCGGCAATGCCGATTTTGTCTTCATAGAATTCTCTTGACCTTGCATCAGAAATGCAACGGTTCTGATGTAATCGTATCGTGCTATATTTTGTTCGTATTCTAGGAATAAGGGTAGAAAACCCCTACTCAACCTTATGAATACCATAAGTTTTTGGCCTGGCCTGGTCAACAATCGGGTGTGGTCGAAGTTTGCACTACATAAGGAGAAAACCATGTCAAAGAAGCATCCAATCGTCGCAGTAACCGGATCTTCAGGCGCCGGAACAACGACAGTCAAACGGGCTTTCGAGCACATATTTTATCGGGACGGATTCAAGGCAGCAGTCGTGGAGGGGGACAGCTTCCACCGCTACAACCGTGCTGAAATGCGCACGATGGTGAGCAAAGGACTCAGCCACTTCGGTGCCAATGCCAATCACTTCGATAAACTGGCTGGACTGTTCAAGATGTACGGTGAGACGGGAACGGGAAAGAAGCGTTACTACATTCATACCCAGGATGAGGCCGATCTTCACAATGGTCGGCTCAGCACCAGTATGAAACCGGGAGAGTTCTCCCCCTGGGAAGATCTGGAAACGGGCACAGACCTTTTGTTCTACGAAGGGCTCCATGGAATGGCCATTGACGGGGAGGACAATGTCTCCCAGCACGTGGACCTGGGCGTGGGTGTGGTACCCATCGTCAACCTGGAGTGGATTCAGAAAATCTTCCGGGACAATGCGGAGCGGGGTTACACCGAAGAGGCCATCGTCGACACCATCATGCGGCGCATGCCCGATTACATCAACTACGTTACCCCCCAGTTCTCACGCACCGACATCAACTTTCAGCGGGTACCGACCGTCGATACCTCCAACCCTTTCATCGCCCGTGACATTCCGACGCCGGAAGAGAGTTTCGTGGTGATTCGTTTCAGGGACCCGAAACGGTTCTGCATCGATTTCCCTTATCTGCTTTCGATGCTCGACGGTTCCTTCATGTCGCGGCGTAATTCTATCGTGGTACCCGGAGGAAAAATGGGGTTTGCCATGGAAATCGTTCTCCAGCCAATCATCGAAAACATGATGGAGAGAAGGGACTGCCGGGACAGGCGATAACCGCCGGATGACTCCCCCCTGCCCGCTACTGACCCAGGGCGGCCAGGGGTATGGGATGACCATTGACCGTCAGTATTCCTTCGGTCAGCCGGGCGGTGGTGAGCAGGTATTCACCGTCCAGGTCGACCATCCCCTGATCCAGCAATAGCTGCATCTGGCTTTCAACCCGTTCCGCCACCATCCCATCCATCTGTTCCTGATCGATATCGAGGGCCTCTCCCTGCTCCTCGGAGAGTCGTTCGATCTCCGCTTCCAGCTCTCCATGGGCCTGGACCTCGAGCAGAGTACGCAGCAGTTTTTCCGGCATTTTCAGTGAAAGCCCGGCTTCGAGCTTGCTCAACAGAACCTGGGTGTCGCCCATATGCTCCCAACGCAACCCCTTGGAATCCAGAGTAAAATTCCCTTCTATGGTGCCGTCGGGGGTTTTTAAGCGGAATGGTTTGATCTGAATACCCGGATCGGTCTCCAGAAATTCCGATGCACTGCCCATGAGTACGTTCATCATGGCCATACCCTGCTGTGACTGGTTGAGCTGCTGGCCACGGATTTCCTCGATGGACTGCTGCAGACTCAACATCACCGGTGCGGACAAACGATGCAGCTCCAACGAGATAACCCCGGGGCCGTAGACCCCGTCTCCCGTATCCAGGGTGTCGAACCGGTAGGTAACCACACCCGCCACCTCACCTTGCTGCTCCTCGGTATCCACTTCCACGCTCAGTCCGTGCAGCATCATTTCCTTACCCGACTCCGGGTCGTTGAAGGTAAGCGTTTTCAGACTCAGGCTTCCCGACCCCAGCGGCAGACCGGACGCGCCCTGCCACGAACGGGAATCCATGGTTGCTTCACCCATGGTGACCACCGACGCTCCTTCGGAGGACAGCTCAAGACCCGGGGTCACAATTTTCATCTCCGCGTTCTGGATCCCGGCATCGAACACCAGAGTTCCAGTCAAACCGCCGAACTCTACCTGGGGCCGCTCATCACTTTCCGGAAGTAACACCTCAGGCATGTCGATCGTGGTGATTCCATCACCACCCAGCTGAATCAGGGTCCGTATCGGAGCGGGGAAATCCTCCGGGAAGAGCGACATGCCATCTACCAGAATTTTTGATTTTACCCCCGCCAGCCCCGTTCCCAGGGCCGTGATCGGACCATGACTGATATGATCGACCAGCGTCAGCTTCATCACATCGGGCGCACCATCGGAGGCCGGTATTTCGAAACCCAGCTCAACGGTTGCACGGGAATTGAACCAGCCCCGCTGGTAGTCACCCACGCCCAGCACGTACCCACCCTGCTTGAACCTGCCAATCCCGGCCTCGTACTCTTCCTGGACTTTAATTCCAACCAGCGCGGGTACGGCCATCAGTACGACAACGGCTATTACGATGAACAGCAGAAACTTTTTCATGATCTTCCATGCTCCAGGTTCACCTTGACGGGACCCAGGGTGTCGGATACCGCACTGAGGATGCCATCAAGATCGAGGCCGGCGTCTCTGAGTTGCTCATCCACGGACGCCTGCTCGATAAACTGGTCCGGCAATCCCAGGTTGAGCACCTGTACCGGATGGCGGGCGTGCAACAGCAACTCATTGACGGCAGAACCGGCTCCGCCCTGCACCACATTCTCTTCAAGGGTTACCAGCAGGTCATGGCTGCCGGCAAGGCGCAGCACGAGCGCTTCGTCCAGAGGTTTCACGAACCGCATATTGACCACGGTGGCATCGAGATGTTCGGCCGCATCCAAAGCCCTGGCCAACATGCTGCCAAAGGCCAGAAACGCCACCCTGCTTCCCTCCCGGCGAAGCTCCCCTTTTCCCAGGGGCAACGGGTTCAGCCCCTCTTCCACGACCACACCAGGACCGGCTCCCCGGGGATAGCGAACGATAGCGGGCCCTTCGTGCTCATAAGCGGTCTGCAGCATCCGTCGGCATTCGTTTTCATCCGCCGGCGCCATGACCACCAGGTTGGGTAGAACCCGGGCATAGCTGAGATCGAAACTTCCCGCGTGGGTGGCCCCATCCGCCCCCACCTGACCCGCCCGGTCCACCGCGAAGGTGACATCCAGATTCTGCAGCACCACATCATGTATCAATTGATCGTAGGCCCGCTGCAGAAAAGTCGAATAGATCGCAACCACCGGCTTGACCCCTTCGCAGGCCAGTCCCGCGGCAAAGGTGACGGCATGCTGTTCTGCGATCCCCACATCGTAATATCGGTCGGGAAAATGCCGGGAGAACTCCACCAGTCCCGAGCCTTCGCACATGGCGGGGGTAATGGCAATCATGCGATCATCTTCGGCCGCCAGATCGCAGAGCCAGTCCCCAAAAATACTGGTGTAGCTCTTGCCACCCGGTTTCTTGTCCATTTTCCCGGTTTCAGGGTTGAAGGGAGTCACTCCATGGTAAACACAGGGATCCCCTTCCGCCGGCTTGTATCCTTTGCCCTTTTTAGTGACCACGTGGAGCAACCGCGGCCCCCCCAGCGGCTTCATGTTCTCAAGGGTGGTGACCAGGGTATCCATATCGTGGCCATCGATGGGGCCGATGTAATTGAATCCCAGTTCCTCGAACAGGGTACCGGGCATCACCATGCCTTTGACGTGTTCTTCGGCCCGCCCCATCAGTTCGCTGAGATGAGGCAGATTGCTCAGGGCACTCTTGCCCCCCTCGCGCACCGTGGTGTACAGCTTGCCGGACAGCACTCTGGCCAGATGGTTGCGAACCGCACCCACCGGAGCAGAAATCGACATATCGTTGTCGTTGAGGATCACCAGCAGATCGAGATCCATTGCCCCCGCATGGTTGAGGGCTTCAAAGGCCATGCCCCCACCAATGGCGGCATCGCCGATCACGGCCACTACGTGCCGGTGCTCTCCCTTCTGTTTAGCGGCCGCAGCCATGCCGAGGGCAGCGCCGATGGAGGTGCTGGAATGGCCGGTACCGAAGGTATCGTAAGCACTTTCCTCCCGCCTGGGGAACCCGGACAGCCCGTCCTTCTGCCGCAGGGCAGACATCAGCTTCCGCCTTCCAGTCAGGATCTTGTGGGGATAGGCCTGATGCCCCACATCCCAGACGAACCTGTCTTCGGGGGTATCGAATACGTAGTGTAACGCGATGGTCAAATCCACGACGCCGAGTCCGGCGGCCAGGTGCCCACCGGTCCGGGAGAGGGTATCGACCAGGAAATCCCGAAGTTCCGCAGACAATTGGGGCAGCTGATAGGAGTCCAGACGCTTGAGGTCCGTGGGGTAGTCGATGGACTCCAACAGGGGGTATCGACCTGCGGCGAACGTGCTTTCAATCTTTGACATAGGTATCCGGGCTCGGAATCCGTGTGGGAAGCAGGTGCCGCCAGTGGGTGCAAACCTGCCAGACAATATCGATATTCTACCGCATCGTGGTATACAGGGGGAAAACCCTTATACGGTACTTCTGTTTCTGCGGCCGCAAGCACCTCAACTTTACCAGTATAGACTGCCGGTAGCGGTCCATCTGCAGGGATGCCAATCCAAATAGGACCACCCATTCCCGCTCAGAGTTTCCAAAATGTGCCTTGGAACGGGGCTCAGCACCCCGCAGTCCAGGCCTGGACAAGGCGCTATCGGGTAGCATCGGCCCGTCCCCAGCAAAGAATCCGGTTATTGGCTGGCATCTCATGATCGTTCTCCAGGACCAGCCCTGCCTGCCGCGCCAGTGAGTCAACGGCCTCGAAATCACGAATTCCGCTGAGTGGATCCCGTGCCTTGAGCCAGAGATCGAAACGGGCATTGCTCTCGCTGGTATAACCTCCCCGGTAGTTGAAAGGGCCATACAACACCAACCGTCCTCCCGGGCACAGCCGCTGTCCGATATCATGAAAAAACGCTTCCACCATGGACCAATGCATGATGTGCAGGGTATTGGCGGAGAAAATGGCATCCACGACAGGCACCTGCCACTCCGGCTGACAAACATCGAGAGGCAACGGCCCTCGGGTATTGCTGAGCGCAGCTTCATCCAGCCACTGACGGATTCCCCGATGGTATTCCGGGAGATCACTGGTATACCAGAGTAAATGGGGCAACCTGGCTGCAAAGTACACAGCATGCTGTCCGGTACCACTGCCGATCTCCAGCACACTGCTACATTCCGCAAACAGGGAATCGATGATGCTGAATATGGGATCGCGATTCTGATCGCAGGACTCGGAGTAGGGTTTCATAGGGAGTCAGCAGCCCGATAAGGGGTGGCGGACTTCAACTGCTCCATGTAGTCGGCCACTGCCCGCTGTTCGTGGCGCACGTAGGCATCGATGGGATTTCGGAAACCGTCATCCATGACCCAGTGACTGGACCGGGTCAGCACCGGACTGAATCCCCGGGCAATCTTATGCTCTCCCTGAGCCCCCGGCTCGAAGCTTTTCAGTCCCCGCTCGATGCAGTAATCGATACCCTGGTAATAACAGACCTCGAAATGCAGGCCGTCGATATAGTCCACACACCCCCAGTGCCGGCCGTAAAGCGTGGTATCACTGCGATACATCAGGGACCCTGCGATGCAGCGGCCATCCAGATCGGCCATGGTCAACAGCACCTGTTCGGGAAGCCGCCGGGCCACCTCGGCAAAGAAGGGCAGATTCAGGGTCGCCATACCCCACTTCCGGTCAAACAATTCGGTATAGAAATGGGTAAAGTCCTCCCAATCCGTCTGGCTGGCGGTGTGACCGTCGAGACGCCGCAGCACGACCCCTGACTCCTGCACCCGGCGCCGCTCCTGGCGGATGTTCTTCCGTTTCTTTGAAGTCAGCCGGCTCAGAAAGTCATCGAAGTCCGAATACCCGTGATTCTCCCAGTGAAACTGGCAGTCGTGCCTGGCCATGAGATGCTGGCTCTCCAGAAAAGTCTGTTCTTGAGCATAGGGAAAAAGACAATGGAATCCGCTGGCACCCATGTGCCGGGTCAGGTCCAGGGCAGTACCCAGCAGCACGGGAAACAGCTCATCCTGGCGCCCGGCCTCACACAGCAGCCGCTGACCGGTTGCCGGGGTGTAGGGAACCGCCGACACCAGTTTTGGAAAATAGGATTGATTGGCCCGCCGATAAGCATCCGCCCAGGCATTATCGAACACAAACTCCCCGTAAGAATTGTGCTTCTCATAAAGGGGCATGGCACCAATCAGGTGGTCGTCTTCCCGGATGGCGATATGCCTGGGTAACCAGCCGAACACCTCACCCACGCAACCGTGCCGCTCCATTGCCCCGAGAAAATCGTGGCGCAGAAACGGCTGGTTGTCCCTTACCAGGGCATTCCATTGATCAGCCGGGATCTCATCGATACAGTCGTGGATTCTAATCTTCATCAACCCCCGATATTAGCTTCTCCTGTATGATTAATCTCCATCCAAAGCTTGGGGCTTTGCAGGTAACCCCCGGCCAACTGAAATTCAAAACCGGCCTGACGGGTCATCTGCCAGACACTGACCTTGAGCTCGTTACCCCAGGAGGAACCCGAACATTGGCCCTGCTCTACTACGCAAACGATAGAGATCCCGTCCCCTGGATCCAGGCTCTGAACGAGGCAGGCCCTGAAATCGAAGTCAGGCAGTGGCCTGACACAGGGCGTGCCGGGGAGATTGACTATGCGCTGCTGTGGAATCCCCCGCCGACGCTGTTCGAAAAACTTTCCGGGCTGAAAGTCATTTTCTCCCTGGGGGCCGGCGTGGATCACCTGCTTCGAAACCCCGAACTCCCCGATCACTTACCCCTGGTAAGGGTCACGGACACCGAGTTGAGCGCACGCATGACCGAGTACCTGTTGATGCACGTTCTGATCCATCAGCGCCGGCAACGGGACTACGATGCACTGCAGAAACAACGCAAATGGCAACCACTGCCCCAACCCCCGGCCTCCCGGATCAAGGTGGGCATAATGGGCCTGGGAGTCCTGGGACAACAGGCTGCAACCCATTTACGTTTGCTCGGCTTCAAGGTGGCGGGCTGGAGCCGAACCCGGAAAAACCTGGAGGGCATAGCCTGTTTTTCCGGCGAGCCGGGCCTGACCTCTTTTCTCAACGTCAGCGAAATCCTGATCTGCCTGCTGCCGATCACGGAACAAACCCAGGGAATCCTCAACTACCGGGTGTTCAGCAAACTGGCCAGGGGCGAGATCGGGCCGGTACTGATCAATGCCGGACGGGGGGCGCTGCAGGTGGAAGAGGATATCCTGGAAGCACTCAAAGACGGGACACTCAAAGCGGCAACCCTGGATACTTTTCAACAGGAACCCCTTCCACCCGAAAGCCCGCTCTGGTCACACCCAAGGGTCACCGTCACCCCCCACAATGCCGCTACCAGCGACCCCCGTTCGATCGCCGCGTTCATCATCCGGCAGATCAGGGGGTACGAATCGGGCAAGGCACTGGAAAACCAGGTGGACCGGAAGCAGGGCTACTGACCCGCTTGACCTGAGGCCTGAACAGTTCCCTGGTCGGATCACAACCTCGGAATAAATCCAAAAGGCACTTTACTCCTAAAGCCCTTGGGGGCATCAGCCGATAAGCTGTGCGAACTCAGACAAGCGGCTTACCCAGGAGGATTCCACGTGCCCAACAGTCATGAAAAATACCGTCTCATTACCCGTAGCGATTTCGACGGTCTCGTATGTGCCGTTCTCCTGAAGCACCTGGACTTGATCGACGATATCAAATTCGTTCATCCCAAGGACATGCAGGACGGAAAGGTCGAGATCACCCCCAACGACATCACCACCAATCTCCCCTACGTTGAGGGCGCCCATCTGGTATTCGATCACCACTCCAGCGAGACTCTTCGCGCGGACACCGAGTATTCGAACCATATCATCGACCCTGACGCGCCCTCTGCAGCCAGAGTGGTCCACGACTACTACGGCGGAGCCGGGAAGTTCCCCTCCCACTGGGCCGATATGATGGCTGCAGTAGACAAGGGGGACTCGGCTGCTTTTTCCCTGGACGAAATCCTCCATCCAAAAGGCTGGCCCCTGCTCAACTATTTGATGGATGCCCGAACCGGTCTGGGACGTTTCCGTGAGTTCCGTATTTCAAACTATCAGTTGATGATGGAACTCATCGACAACTGCAGAACCCTGACCATCGACCAGCTGCTGGAACTGCCCGACGTCAAAGAACGGGTGGATCTTTACCGGAAGCATGAAGGGGCATTTCGCGCACAGCTGGAGCGATGCTCCACGATGGATGGAAACCTGGTGACTCTTGATCTTCGTAACGAGGAGACGATTCATCCCGGAAACCGGTTCATGATCTACGCACTCTATCCCGATTGCGATATTTCTATTCATGTCATCTGGGGCCGGCAGAAACAGAACACCGTCTTTGCGGTAGGCAAGTCGATCGTTAAACGCACCTCCCGGGTCGACGTGGGTGAACTGATGCTGGAACATGGCGGCGGTGGGCACGAGGCAGCGGGCACCTGCCAGGTCGATAACGAACAGGCAGAGGAAATACTGAGCGAGCTGTCCACGCGCATCAACAGCGTACCCTCAATGGAACAGGCCGCGACCAGCTGACCCCCCGGGAACGGCCATCAGCCCGGATGACTTATCCGGTTCAAGACAGGCTGCCGGAGGGTAACACCCTAGGAGCCTGTCCGAGAATAGCAAAATCCGCGTTTTCGACAAAATTAATTCATTATTAATCAATGAGTTAAAAATCGCGTTTTGCCAAAAACTGAGTTCTCGGACAGCCTCCCTCAGACAAGTCCTGTCCAGCACGCCGTTTTTTACTCCCCGGAGATCGTTCACCAGCCCGAGGATCACTCAGTGCAACAGTAATCCTGACCCGAAGGGCTAAACAGGTAAAGGGGTTATTGCCGGCCGGAATCTTCAGGGTACTTGATAGCCCTCACAATGGTCTGCCGATCCTGCGCTCTGAGTCCTCCGTCCGGTGTGCAGAAATAAAAGCTCCAGAGATCGTAGCGGTAGCGTCGGCTGCCTGTTGCCCGGATAGGCCGCCATTTAGGATTTCGAGGAGTGCTGAATTTTCCTTTGCTTCCCCCATATGCGTATGTTTTATAGGTTCGGGTACTGCATTGGATACCCTCTGACATAACATTGCTGGCTCCTGATTTCGAGCGTATGACCAAGGTATAGCGCACCACTCCGTCTTCACCCACCTGCAGCGACTCTGAGTCCACGAAGTAGCTGAACTTCGATCCCGAGTAGCCGAGTTGCACGGGCAGCAGATTTTCCTCCTGAGGGTAGTTAGGTAGATCCGCCTCACCTTCCTCCCATTCGTACTCCTTGATGTGATTGGGAACGTGGTCGTGAGGATCGCGGATCTCCCAGCCCGCAGCAATGACCTGCCCCCCGGCAGCGAGCAAGACCAGTATGATCATTGCCATATGGAATTTCGTCAGTTCATAACTCATCGTTTCATACCTCTGCCAAATCTCCCTTCTCCTGTAACCAGTGACGCCGATCGGCGGAGCGTTTCTTAGCCAGCAGCATATCCATGATGTGATCGCTGTCACTTCCCTGCGCCACGGTCAGTTGAACCAGCCGGCGCGTATCGGGATGAATGGTGGTCACCCGCAGCTGACTGGGATTCATTTCTCCCAGGCCCTTGAAACGCTGCACGGTGACTTTACCCTTGATTTTCTCCGCCGCAATCCGGTCGAGAATACCCGTTTTTTCCGCATCATCCAGGGCGTAGAACACCTGCTTACCCACGTCGACCCGAAAGAGCGGGGGCATGGCTACATAGACATGCCCTTCCGCCACCAGTTTCCTGAAATGACGTAAAAACAGGGCACAAAGCAGGGTTGCGATATGAGCGCCATCGGAATCCGCATCCGCCAGGATGCAGGTCTTTCCAAATCGCAGCCGACTCAAGTCATCCGACCCCGGCTCAACTCCGATCGCCACAGAGATATCATGAACCTCCTGGGAAGCAAGCACTTCGGAGGAATCCACCTCCCAGGTGTTGAGAATTTTCCCTCTCAACGGCATGATTGCCTGAAACTCCCGGTCCCGGGCTTGTTTTGCCGAACCGCCGGCGGAATCGCCTTCCACCAGAAAAAGCTCGCTGCGCTGGGGATCCAACGAGCTGCAGTCGGCCAGTTTCCCCGGCAGGGCAGGCCCCTGGGACACCTTCTTCCGTTGCACCTTGCGTCCCGCCCGCAGGCGAATCTGGGCGGCTGTCAGTGCCAGGTCGGCAATCAGTTCCCCAGCCGCCGTATTCTGATTCAGCCACAGGCTGAATGAATCCTTGACCACACCGGAGACGAATGCCGCACACTCCCGGGAAGAAAGCCGCTCCTTGGTCTGTCCTGAAAACTGGGGATCGGCCAGCTTTACCGAGAGAATGTAGCTGCAACGACCCCAGACATCTTCAGGGGTCAGCCGGACCCCACGGGGAATCAGATTTCGAAACTCACAAAACTCCCTGACCGCTTCAGTCAACCCCGTGCGCAGACCATTCACATGGGTCCCACCCAATACCGTCGGGATCAGGTTGACGTAGCTCTCGGATACCACCTCTCCCCCCTCGGGCAACCAGCCAACCGCCCAGTCGGCGGTCTCGGTGGTGCCTTCCATGGATCCCACAAAGGGTGCTTCGGGAACCAGTATCGTATCTTCCAGCTGGTCCAGCAGATAGTCTTTCAATCCATCCTGGTAGCACCACTGTTTCTCATCCCCGCTGGCCTCATCACGAAAACGTACCTCAAGCCCGGGGCACAATACCGCCTTGGCACGCAGGATATGCAGGAGCCGCTGAATGGAAAAGCGGTTTGAATCAAAGTATCCGGGGTTGGGCCAGAATCGCAGTTTCGTGCCGGTGTTGTTCCTGCCCACCTTGCCGATGCGCTCCAGATCCGACACCTTGGCGCCATCGGCAAACGCCATGTTGTATTCGCCCCCGTCACGCTTTACCCATACTTCCAGATGCCTGGAAAGCGCATTGACCACGGAAACACCGACACCATGCAACCCACCGGAAAACTTGTAGTTTTTACCCGAAAACTTGCCCCCGGCATGCAATTTGGTCAGGATCACCTCTACGCCGGGAAGATTTAACTTTGGATGCACGTCGACGGGCATACCGCGCCCATCATCTGCCACCTGAAGCGAGCCATCCTTGAACAGGACAACTTCGATATAGGTGGCGTGGCCCGCAACCGCCTCATCCACACTGTTATCGATCACTTCCTGTGCCAGATGGTTTGGCCGGGTGGTTTCGGTGTACATGCCCGGGCGCTTGCGCACCGGCTCAAGGCCGCTTAGAACCTCGATATCCGAGGCATCGTAGGAGCTTCTCATACTACCCTGATCAATGAGTTTTAAACTGAGGTTGGAAGAAATTCGAAAGGCGCATCTTAGCACGTGGCAACCGATTAGCGTGGGCTAAAAGGTCTCTGCTCCGGCACTGGAAAGTCCATAGGCCGGGCAAACTGACGGTCCCTCCACAGGAATACCTCACAGATGTTTTAAAATCGGGCTGTTTTCAAACACCCATAAAAAACCCCGTATAGTACGGGGCTAAAGACTACTTACCTACGGTCTTCTTTTTTTATCCTGCCGATACCACCACCCATACTAACCAAGCTGGCTCAGTATTTGTCTATCCTGACACACCAAGTCATCTGTATGTCTACACTGCATGCAAAACCCATACCAGAATGCTATTTTTCATAGTTTACAAGGGGTTACAACTTTCCCCTTCATAAATCTGATGTGTGATGTAAAGAAATCTGACAGCTCAAGGAGAATATTTCCTACCCCCGGGTTTGACCAGCATGGATTCTCTGGGGTAGCTTTGTCCGATACACCTGAATTCAGACTTCGTGGACCACAAAGAAATTGACCAGAAAAAAGACCGAAGCTCCTTCATTCGAGAGCTCCTTGACCGAATTGGAGTCCCTGGTGGAGACCCTAGAGCAGGGAGACCTCTCATTGGAAGACTCCCTGAAGACTTTCGAACGGGGTATCCAGTTGACCCGCAGTTGCCAGAATGCGCTGAAACAAGCAGAACAAAAAATCTTAACGCTCACCGGCGAAGCGCCCGAGAGCAACACCCCGGAACCCCCAGACCATGACGGCTGAAGCCGCACTCAGACATTACCTCTGCGCCTGCCAGAGCAGGATCGAAACAGCCCTTGATCAGGTGCTGCCCCACGCCACCACCCAGCCTGAGCGACTTCATGCCGCCATGCGATATGCCACCCTGGACGGAGGAAAACGGGTACGGGCAGTGCTGGTCTATGGGGCCGGAAGAGCATTGAACCTTTCCCCGGACAGACTCGATCCCCCCGCCTGCGCTATTGAACTCATTCATGCCTACTCCCTGCTCCATGACGATTTACCCGCCATGGACGACGATCCGTTGCGAAGGGGAAAACCCAGTTGCCACGTGGAGTTCGACGAAGCCACGGCGATTCTGGCCGGAGACTCCCTGCAGGCGCTGGCATTCAAAGTGCTTTGTCAGAACCAGACGCTGCAGGGATACCCCGATAAGCGGGTGGAGATGATCGAGACCCTCGCAATCGCCAGCGGGTCCCGAGGCATGGCGGGCGGTCAGGCCATGGACCTGGATGCCGTGGGTAAGGAGTTGAACCTGGCACAGCTGGAAAACATGCACATACACAAAACCGGCGCACTGATTCGGGCCAGTGTTCGACTGGGTACCCTTTCAACCCCGGAAGAGGATGGGGCAAAATCCCGTGCCCTGGACCACTACGCGAAGTGCATCGGCCTGGCATTCCAGGTTCAGGATGACATCCTGGATGTAGGCGGAGATACCCAGACACTGGGCAAAACAACGGGAAAAGACCAAGCAGCGGAGAAACCGACCTATCCCGCCCTGCTGGGAATGCAGGAAGCCCGCAATATGGCCCAGCGTCTGTGCGAAGAAGCCACAGCAAGCCTGGAAAGTCTGGACGAGAAAGCCGACCCGCTGCGCTGGCTGGCCGGCTATATCATCAAACGCTCCCACTGACCGAATCCCGGTCAGTGGAAAGAAGTAACCCAGTACTCCCGCCGTTGCCTGATGCCATTGCCCGCCATAGCCCCACAGCCCTTCCCCCCGCTTCGCCCTTCCCCCTCCTCCCGGGGGGAAGATCTGACACTGGGAAAACTGCCGGATTGAAGATACACCCGGGAATCGACGATTCAGCGGGCTGATTTATAGAGGATGGTCCGGCGCTCATCGGCTGAGAGTGTGGGGTTTTTCTTGCAGAATGCTGAATGCACACCGATAATGCTCGGTTACCTCTCGCGAAACTTGGGAGAATCTGGATTACCCGACAGATTGCCAGTTTTTCGGTTATCAACCTTATATTAGGCTATCCCGATATAACTTGTACCCAAGCAAAGAAACGGCGCCCCGGGCGTCATCACAGGACCAGCACAGTGACGGAAAGCGCCGACGTAAAATCTGAAATTGCGGATGTCCAGAATTCCAGCGACACTCGCCAGATCGCCATCAACAAAGTTGGGATAAAGGATATCCGTCACCCGGTCAAAGTAAAAGACCGAAGCGACGGCTATCAGCATACGATTGCCAACTTCAATATGTATGTGAATCTGCCCCATAATTTCAAAGGGACTCATATGTCCCGCTTCGTTGAAATACTCAATGCCCACGACAAGGAGATCAGCGTCGAGTCTTTCAAAAATATTCTCTCTGAGATGGCGCAACGCCTGGAGGCCAACTCCGGGCATATCGAGATGAACTTCCCCTATTTCATCAATAAGGAGGCACCGGTATCCAAGGTCAGAAGCCTCATGGACTACGACGTGACCCTGATAGGGGAGATCCACGGCGGAACACCCATCATGTACGTCAAGGTCGTGGTTCCCGTGACCAGCCTCTGCCCCTGCTCCAAAAAGATATCAGACAGAGGCGCCCATAATCAGCGGTCCCACGTGACCGTACAGGTGCGCACCAATGGTTTCGTCTGGATCGAGGAAATTATTGCGCTGGTGGAGAGCGAAGCCTCCTGTGAGCTTTACGGCCTGCTGAAGAGACCCGATGAGAAGCATGTAACAGAACGGGCGTATGATAATCCGAAATTTGTCGAGGACATGGTACGAGACGTTGCCATGCGCCTGAACAGGGATTCGCGATTCGGTGCATATGTGGTGGAATCGGAGAATTTCGAATCAATTCACAACCATTCGGCTTATGCACTGATCGAAAGCGACAAGCAGGCTTAGACCGAAACCGCCTGAAACGATAGTGTCGGCCCCGGCACCCCTCTGAAGTTGGTACACCGGCATCCTGCCTGATGGGGGGTCGATTCAGAACTGGCTGCGTAAGACCAGAATAGCTCCCTGATTATCCATCTCGACCCGGGTAAGAAAACTCATACCCAGTAGCACCCGATGGGGCGAATTTCCCTGTATGACCACCCCTTCCACATTGCGCAGTTCGATCTCCCCTACCCGCACCCGATCCAGCATCAGGCTGTAGGCGGGAGCCACACCGGAAGCCGTACGAACCCTGGATTTCCTGCCACTGACTCTGTAATCAAGCCCCAACCGACGCGCCTCCACCTCACTCAAGGCGACGGAAGTGGCTCCGGTATCCACCAGCATTTCGGTACTGCGCCCGTTGATGCTGCCGGTTATCAGATAGGCCCCCCGGGGATCCCGCAGAATGGTAACCTCGAGTTGCTCTTTGCGGACGAAACCACCACCGACATGGCGACCCAGACCGTAGCTTTCCCGTTGCCCGTCAACTTCGATAACCGCTCTGGAAGAATCCGCCGAGATCAGCAGCAATCCATGGGGACCCTGCTGCCCTGCACGCAGCAGGTGGTTTTTTCCTTCAATCTGCAACATTGCTTTACCGTTGAAAAGCGCCACGACTCTGAAACTGACTGCTGCTGACAGGTTGGCAAACGGCAGCCAGATCGAGAACAAAAGAATCAAACCGAGCCAATGCTTTCTATTCATTTGAGCACTCTCCAGACCCGCTTCCAGGAGGAATACCAGGGCAGATGATTTGAGCAGAACTTATAACAGGTACGCGGCCAGCTGTATCAAGATCAAACCATACAACCCCGCGACCAGATCGTCCAACATGATACCCAGGCCTCCGGGCACCCGCCGATCCAGCCAACCGATGGGCCAGGGCTTGAGAATATCGAAAATCCGGAATAACACAAACCCTGCCAACAGCCACCAGACGCCCTCCGGAATTAACCACAGGGTGACCAGCAGACCCACCCATTCATCCCAAACGATAGCACCTGGATCATGAATCCCCAGATCCCTGGAGGCCAGGCTGCACAACCATATCCCCAGTAGGAACAACCCTGCGACCAGAAGCAGATAGACTGAAGGCGCCAGTGGCCGCAAGAGAAAATAGAGGGGCAGCGCCGCGATGGTACCCACGGTCCCGGGTGCGACCGGTGAAGCCCCGGACCCCAGACCAAAAGCCAGCAGATGCACCGGATTTGTCCAGCGGATTTCAGCGGGCCTGGAAATGATCGTATCCTCCCGCCGATCCAACCAGGGCGCCCCCTGATGGATGTATCCAGCGTAGCTCTGGCGACTGCTCGACCACACCGATCCAGCTGAGACGGCAACCGGCCTGTCGCATACCCACCTCGATCGCCTCACAACGCTCCGGCGCTGCCGTAAAACAGAGTTCGTAGTCGTCCCCCCCCTCCAGTGGCAACGACCAGTCACCGGTGGCGTCTACATACCCCCTCACAGCATCGGAAAGGGGCAGTTCAGCCAGCGCCACCCGACCCCCGACACCACTTTGTGCACAAATATGCCCCAGATCCGCCGCCAGGCCATCGGAGATATCGATAGCCGCATGGGCCAGTGTCGATAAAACAAGCCCCGCTTCGACTCTGGGCTGGGGTTGATCCATGCGCCGGGACAAATCAGTGTTCAATCTCATCGCTGAATACTCTTTGTTTCTTATTTTAAGCACCAGCGCGGCCCCCCCCAGAGACCCGGTAACCCCGATTCGGTCACCCGGGCGGGCTCCATCACGGCGCAATGCATTGTCCGCCTCCACAAACCCATGCACCTGCACGGTAACGGACAATGGTCCCCGGGTCGTGTCGCCCCCAACCAGCTGCACACCGTAGCGTTCGGCCAAACGGCGAAACCCCCTGCTGAAACCCGCCAGCCAGTCCGGATCGGATTGGGGCAAGGTCAATGCCAGCGTCGCCCATGCGGGAACTGCACCGGTTGCCGCCAGGTCGCTCAGATTCACAGCCAGTGCCTTGTGCCCAAGCAACTCGGGATCGGTACCCGCCAGAAAATGCACCTCTTCCACCAGCGTATCCATGCTGATGGCCAGCAACTGACCGGGTGGCACCTGAAGAAGCGCACAATCGTCCCCGATACCGAGATGAACATCTTTTCTGGCCGTGCCTATTCCGGAAAAGTAAGTTGCGATCAATTCGAATTCTGAAGAGGCCATCGTCCAGACAGTGCGTCAGCACTCCCCTAATATGGTGATAATGGATGCTCCGCGGATTTAGCAACGCCCATATACAGGGGCGCCTTTCAAGCAATCACCATACCCCTTGTCAGAGAGCACGGGATGCCAGACCCCCTACAGGTGGAAAAAAACCATGGAAAAGATGACCCGGCAGCGCCCCCCCCCTGATCGTATGACGATACCAGGGCAGAGGACAGCTCAACTGGCTTCAGCCTTACGGACAGACCTGGCCAGTTTATCCAATACGCCGTTCACGTAGCGGTGGCCCTGTTCCGCTCCGAACACCTTGGCCAATTCCACCGCTTCGTTGATCACCACCTTATAGGGCACTTCCGGACTGAACATAAGCTCGAAGGCGCCCAGGCGCAGGATAGCCCGCTCGACCGGGTCTACGCTTTCGATGGATCGGCTCAGGCACGGCTTCAGGCAATCGTCCAGTTCCTCCAGGTGGGAGGGAACCCCCCTTAGCAGCGTGTTGAAAAAAGTCGTATCAAATGCACCGGCCTCTTCATCGGCGGCGATGAACTGACCGTATATTTCCCGTATATCCTGCCCGGTCATCTGCCACTGGTATATGGCCTGCACTGCATGGCTGCGCGCGCTGCTTTTCTTCCGGCTCATCAGTCGAACTGCCTCAGCAGATTGACCATTTCGATGGCGGACACAGCGGCTTCCGAGCCCTTATTGCCTGCCTTGGTACCGGCCCGCTCGATGGCCTGTTCAATGGTATCGACCGTCAGTACACCAAACGCGATGGGGACTCCATGTTTCAGGCTTACCTGAGCCATTCCCTTGACACACTCCCCGGCGACGTACTCGAAGTGAGGGGTACCGCCGCGAATAACGGCACCCAGCGCCACGATGGCATCGTAGCCACCCGCCCCGGCGATTTTCTCCAGGGCCAGGGGCATTTCGAAAGCACCGGGAACTCGAACCACGACGATATCGGATTCTGCAGCGCCGTGGCGCTTCAAGGTATCCAGTGCACCTGCCAGAAGGCTTTCCACTACAAAACTGTTGAACCTGGAAACCACCAGGCAGAAACGGGCGTCTCTGACGCCAAGGTCGCCCTCAATCTCTGTTACGGCCATAATCATTAACCCTATTAATGTGTCAGAATTTCCCCGCCCCGCCAGCGCCATCGATGCTGCAGCACCAGGTCAGCCGATCACGCCGGCTGGATACCGGAGAAACGGCGAATCAGCAGCATTCCACGTACTCAACCACCTCCAGGTCGAAACCGGAAATACCATAGAGGCTTTTGGGGGCACTGAGTACCCGCATTTTATGCACGCCCAGATCACTGAGAATCTGGGCACCTATTCCGTAGGTACGAAGATTCTTACGCCGGTCGCCGGCACCGAAAAGATACCCTGACCCTGTGACCTCTTCCTGTCCCATGGATTGAAACGTGCGCATGCGCTGAATGATTTCCCGGGTGGAGTCATGATTACGCAATACCACAATGACCCCACCGCCCTCTTTTGAAACCTGCTGCATGGCATTTCTCAAAGGCCATCCACAACGCTCGTGACTGGTCTGAAAAAGATCGCAAAGGCTGCTCTGCATGTGCACCCTGACCAGGGTCGGTTTCGCCGAATCGACCTCACCCATCACCAGCGCCAGATGCAGTTCGTCATCCACACCGTCCTGGTAGGCGATGACACGAAACTCACCGTATTCGGTGGGAATCGCACAGGAACTCACCCGCTCCACGGTTTTTTCGTTGCGCACCCGGTACTGGATGAGATCGGCGATAGTCCCTATTTTCAGGTCATGTTCCCGGGCAAAAACCTCCAGATCAGGTCGACGAGCCATCGAACCATCTTCGTTGAGAATCTCCACGATCACCGATGCAGGTGAAAGCCCGGACAAACGGACCAGATCACACCCGGCTTCGGTATGCCCCGCACGCACCAGTACTCCGCCCGGCTGGGCCATCAGGGGGAAAACGTGGCCGGGCTGTACCAGATCCTGAGGCCGGGCATCCGGTTGCACGGCAGCCAGTACCGTGGTTGCCCGGTCTTTTGCCGAAATACCCGTGGAAACCCCCTGGGCCGCTTCGATGGAAACAGTGAAATTGGTAGCATGGGAGGACTCGTTGACACCCACCATCAGGGGCAACCGCAACTGCTCGCAGCGCTCCCGGGTCAACGTGAGGCAGATCAATCCACGACCATATCGGGCCATGAAATTGATCATCTCCGGCGTCACCTTATCCGCCGCCATGATCAGATCACCCTCGTTTTCGCGCTCTTCATCATCCATGATGACAACCATGCGGCCGTTACCTAAATCCTCAACGATTTCTTCAATGCTGTTCAATTTCATGGCACTACTGTTCTGCTAATCAATTAGGGCGCGAAAAAAACACACTATAATAACACAGTGGGCGGCGCTCTCTGGAATACTGTCGTGCTGGTGTCAGGATCGAAGAAAACCCTGCTTTGCCAGGAGTTCCAGGGTGACTCCCCGGGACCCGGCCTCTCCACGCTGATCCCTGAGCATCAGCCGCTCCAGATAGCGTGCCAGCAGATCCACTTCGAGATTCACCAAATCGCCGGATCTGCGATCGACCATCGAAGTCTCTCTGAGCGTATGAGGCACCAGATTCAACCCGAAGATGGCACCATCCACGGTATTCACCGTGAGACTGATACCATCCACGCAAATAGACCCTTTGTGGGCTATGTAATGGGATAATTCATGGGGCGCCTCTATGAGGAAGCGTACCGACCGGGCATCGTCCCAGCGCTCCAGAACCCGTCCCACACCATCCACATGACCACTGACCAGGTGCCCCCCAAGCGGGGTATTCAGGGTCAGCGCTTTTTCCAGATTCAGCGTGCTGCCTGCTTTCAACCCACCCAGCGTGGTCAGAGAAAGCGTCTCTTTGGAAACGTCCGCGGTATATCCACCCGGGGGCATACCCACCACGGTCAGACAGACACCATTGGTGGCGATGCTGTCGCCCAGTCGGACATCGGACATATCGAGGGCACCCGCTTTCACATGCACCCGGGCATCGCCACCATGACGGAGTTCGATGCCTGCCAGACCTCCTACCGACTGGACTATGCCCGTGAACATGCCGCCTCCGGCACAGGTGGTGGCTCACAGAAAACCAGTACTCCGTCAACGTGATATTGCTGGAGTACCAGGGCAGACCCTGGCCTGGCAACACTGCCCCACCGGGTCATATTCGAAGGGTGTTCATTCACGGTTTTCAATTTTAAACCTTTTCAGTCAACCCGAATCATGCACTCAGCCCGGACTCCCCCGGACGGGCCGTGACCCGGATATCCCTGCCAACCACCCGTATATCCAGAATCTCAAGCCCGATTCTATCCTGCATCCGCTCCAGACCCGGCAAACAGAACAGCCCCCTCGCTCCGTCGCCCATGATATGGGGAGCGATATAAACCACCAGTTCGTCGATCAGGCCCTGGTCGAGAGCGGCACCGGCAAGTGTGGCTCCGGCCTCGATCAATACCTCGTTGATCTGCCGCCCCCCCAAGTGGTCGAGTACCGCCCCCAGAGAGACCCGACCCCCACTCCCTGCTATTTCCACCACTTCCATACCGGCAGTTTCCAGTAATTCCCTGCGTTCGGCAGGCGCCGCTGTGCAGAGCACCAGCGTATCCCCTGGTAGTCGGGCCATCCCTGCGTTTTCGGGCATGTTGAGTTGCGGATCCAACACCACCCTCAGCGGGTGCAGGCAGTGAGCCGCTGCTTCATCATCCGAGTCTTGAGCCACGGGGAGCCGGGCATTGAGGGAAGGATCATCGGCCACAACCGTTCCCAGACCGGTCACCACAGCATCGCTTCGCCCACGCAGCCGATGTACATCTTCCCGTGCTTTGGGCCCGGTTATCCACTGACTCTCACCACTGGCCATGGCGGTTCGTCCGTCGAGGCTCATCGCCAGTTTACAACGGACATAAGGCCGCCCCGTACGCATCCGTCTAATGAAACCGGGATTCAATGCCTCCGCCTGCTTCTCCAGGCAACCCGCTTCCGTCTCGATACCCGCCTGCCGGAGCCGGGCCAATCCGTTTCCCGAAACCAGGGGATTGGGATCGACCATGGCAGCAACCACCCGGGATACACCCGCGGCGATCAAAGCATCCGTACAAGGCGGTGTTCGCCCCTGATGGCAACAGGGTTCGAGGGTTACGTATGCGGTAGCGCCCCTCGCCCGCTCGCCTGCAACTTCCAGTGCATGGCGTTCGGCGTGGGCCCCCCCGGCTTTACGATGGTAACCCTCACCGACGATTTCATCACCACGCACCAGCACACAACCGACCCTTGGGTTAGGATGGGTACCGTACAGTCCCCGCCAGGCCAGTTTCATGGCGCGGGCCATGTAACGGTGGTCAGCGTTGCTCACTCTTTTTCACCGTCGTTTTTGAGCAGATCCAGCTGGTTACGCCGCATCTCCGGGGGCATTTGCCCCTCCAGACGCTCGATCTCCTCCCGAAAGGCGTTAACGTCTTCGAACTTGCGGTAAACGGAAGCGAACCGAACATAAGCCACCTGATCCAGCCCCCGCAACTCATCCATGACCCATTCACCAATCTGACGGGAGGGCACTTCCCTTTCCCCCGATGCCAGCAACCGGCGCCTGATGCGGTTCAGTGCATCATCCATAGCCTCGGTACCCACGGGCCGTTTTTCCAGGGCCCGGGTAATGCCCGACACCAGTTTGTGATTTTCGAAGGGCACGCGAGTACCGTCCTGCTTGATGACCCGGGGCAGGTTCAACTCCGCGGTTTCGTAAGTCGTAAACCGCTCATCACAAGCGACACATTTTCGACGTCGGCGCACCTGATCACCCTCACCAAACAATCGTGAGTCGATCACTTTCGTGTCCTGGGCACCACAAAATGGACAGCGCATCAGAATTCGGGAAGTTTAAACAGTGTTCAGATTCGGGGTTGTCACAGATGTCTGCAAGCTATGCTGACCCGCGCTCGACGAAAACCGGATCCGACAATCGAGCGCTGTCAGGCAACTACCGGTAAACCGGGTACCGACTGCAGAGGTCCAGCACCTGCCCCTTGACCCTTTCGATCATCGAAGAGTCACCCCTGGCATCGATCAGATCACACATCCAGCCAGTCAGTTCTGCCGTTTCGGCCTCGCCGATACCCCGGGTAGTGAGGGCGGGAGACCCGATCCGGATACCACTGGTCACGAATGGGGACTGGGGATCATTGGGCACCGCATTCTTATTCACGGTGATGTTGGCCGCACCCAGCCACAAATCGACCTCTTTACCAGTGAGCCCCGCCTTGATGAAACTGACCAGAAAAAGGTGGTCGTCGGTGCCACCGGAGACCACGTCGTAGCCTCTTTCGATGAATACCCGGGCCATGGCGCGTGCATTGGCCAGCACCTGTGCCTGGTATATTTTGAAGTCCGGCTCCATCGCCTCTTTGAAGGCCACCGCCTTGGCGGCGATAACATGCATCAGCGGCCCACCCTGGGTACCGGGAAAAACCAGCGAATTGAGCTTTTTCTCGATCTCCGGGTTGGATTTCGCAAGAATCAGCCCCCCTCGGGGACCACGCAGGGTTTTGTGGGTGGTGGTGGTGGTCACATCGGCGATCTGAACCGGACTGGGATAAAGTCCCGCTGCCACCAGGCCGGCCACGTGAGCCATGTCGACGAAAAAATAGGCTCCGACCTCATCTGCTATGCGCCGAAACACCCCCCAGTCCACGACCCGGGAGTATGCGGAGAAGCCCGCGACTATCATTCTGGGTTTGTGCTCCCGGGCAAGACGCTCAACCTCTGTATAATCGATTTCCCCGGTTTCGGGATCGAGGCCATACTGAATTGCATTGTAGAGTTTCCCCGAAAAATTGGGCTTGGCGCCGTGGGTCAAATGCCCTCCGTGAGCCAGACTCATCCCCAGAATGGTATCGCCGGGCTGGCAAAGCGCCATGTAGACAGGGGCGTTGGCCTGGGAACCCGAATGGGGCTGCACATTGGCGTAGTCGGCACCGAACAGTTTCTTTGCTCTGTCGATAGCCAGCTGTTCGGCCCGGTCTACATGTTCGCACCCACCGTAGTAGCGCTTACCCGGGTATCCTTCCGCATATTTGTTCGTAAGCACGCTGCCCTGAGCCTGCATCACCCGGGGGCTGGTGTAGTTTTCGGAAGCAATCAGCTCTATGTGTTCTTCCTGCCTCAGTTCTTCAGCCTGGATCGCCGCCCAAAGCTCTTCGTCATAGCCACCTATCTGCATATCTTTGCTGAACATCGAAAACACTCCACCCGAAAAATGCTCAATTTTAACTCCTCTGAAGAAAAAAAGCCCGCAACAACGCAATCCGGCCTTCCAATCGAATCCGACCGGGAGATAACCAGACCCATGCCAAACAGAATGAGGCTTAAAATCGCTATGCGCTGAACAGTCCGTATTGAACTTGCCCAAAGGCGCTCCAATCAGAGATTTGTCTGCTCCATCACTTCGCAGGCGACACCGCTCACGCGTGCCTGTGGCGGCCCCTTGGTCAGCCAGGCTTTCAATTTACCAATATCCTTCGGGTTACCACAGGCCAGGACTTCAACCCGCCCGTCATGCAGGTTGCTCGCCCGACAGGACAAACCCATCAATTCTGCCTGGTGCCGGGCGGAGGCACGAAAAAACACCCCCTGAACCTTCCCGGAAATCAGGCAGCGTACACAGATAGTCGTTTCTTTCGTTTCCATGAGACCCCTCGTAGCAAAGGACAGCCCATGATTCCACGAATAGGAAACAGATTTCTACTTAATTTTTATTCCTGGGAAACTAACGATTCTTCGGGCGCTGCCTGAAAGCGAATCAGGGATGACCGTCAGTAACGAGGCTGCAGGGAAAAAGCACGGGCTAGCTCAACGTCTTTGCGTACCAGTCCATCGCCTCATCCAACCCATCACCGATGGTGTGGGTCGGGGCATAGCCCAGCAAATTGCTGGCTTTGCCGATATCAGCCTGGGAGTGACGAACGTCTCCCGCGCGAAAGTCCCTGTGTCTGGGGGAAACAGGCTCCAGCCCCGGCCTGCGTTCTATCAAGCGTTGCTGAATCATGTCGAACAGTTGATTCAGACTGGTTCTGTCACTCAGTGCCACGTTGTAAACCTGATCGACGGATTCGGGATTTGAGGAAGTGGCCGCCAGCAGATTCATCTGCACCGTGTTCTTGATGTAACAGAAATCCCGGCTCGTCTCACCGTCACCATTGATGAACACTTCGTCTCCCGCCAGCAGGGCTGCGACCCATTTGGGGATGACCGCCGCATAGGCGCCTTCAGGATCCTGCCGCTTTCCGAAGATGTTGAAGTAGCGCAACCCGATGGTTTTGAACCCATAGGTTCTTGCGAACACACCGGCATAAAGTTCGTTAACCAGCTTAGTGACGGCATAGGGGCTCAACGGACTTCCGATTTTGTGCTCCACTTTGGGAAGATCGGGATGATCCCCATAAGTGGAACTGGAGGCTGCGTAAACGAAACGCCTGACATTCCCGTCCTTGGCAGCCACCAGCATATTCAGAAAACCGTCGATGTTGGCCATGTTGGTGCGAACAGGATCCTCGATTGAACGGGGAACTGAACCCAGGGCCGCCTGGTGCAGTACGAAATCGATCCCGTGACAGGCCTCCTGGCAGGTCTTAACGTCACAGATATCCCCTTCAATCATTCTGAAAGCATCGGTATCCGGCTGGTGCCCGGCGTCAGCCAGCGCCTGATCGATATTATGCTGGTGTCCGGTGGAAAAATTGTCGAGTCCCACCACATGCTGGCCCAGACCCAACAGGGTTTCGAGGAGATTGGAGCCGATAAAACCGGCAACGCCGGTGACCAGCCAGGTGTATCGATTGGATTCGAGATGCTGTTGGAGTCTGTCGTATTCACTCATTTCGTGCTACCGGGGTGACTAATTCAAAGGGTTGTTCAGTCAGGTCAGGTGGGCAACGTGGACTGGATTAAAGTGCACCTCACCCTGGGACCATGGTCGTTTTAGCGACCGATGGCGTAGTAAGCGAAGCCTTTTCTGCGCAGATAGTCAGGATCGTAGAGATTCCTGCCATCAAAAACGACCGGGGTCTTCAAAGCCGTTTTGATCCGGTCGAAGTCGGGACTGCGAAAAACCTTCCATTCCGTCGCGACCGCCAGGGCATCGGCGTCCTCCAGCACCCCATCGGGGGAATCACAAAGCGTCAGGTCGGTCCGGTCACCATATATCCTGCGGGTCTCCCCCATGGCTTCCGGGTCAAACGCCCTTACACTGGCCCCCGCCTCCCACAGCGCTTCCATCAGTACCCGGCTGGGCGCTTCCCGCATGTCGTCGGTGTTTGGCTTGAAAGACAATCCCCAGAGGCCGATCGTCCGGCCTTTCAGATCCCCCCCGAAATGCCGGCTGATTTTTTGAAACAACACCGCTTTCTGACTGATATTGACCGCTTCGACCGCTTCCAGAATCCTGGCCGGGTAACCCTGCTCATTGGCGGAACGCCAGAGCGCCCTGACATCCTTCGGGAAACAGGAACCGCCGTATCCCACTCCGGGATAAATAAAATGGTAGCCGATCCGGGGGTCTGAACCGATACCGATACGAACCCGCTCGATATCCGCGCCCACGGTTTCGGCGATATTGGCCAGCTCGTTCATAAAACTGATTTTGGTTGCCAGCATGGCATTGGCCGCGTACTTGGTCAGTTCCGCCGAGCGGATGTCCATGGCGATCAGTCGATCGTGATTGCGATTGAAAGGCGCATACAAAGCCTTCAGCAGCTCCGCCGTCCTGGGGTTATCGGTACCGACCACGATCCGGTCAGGCTTCATGAAATCGTCGATGGCATCCCCTTCTTTCAAGAACTCCGGATTGGAAACCACGTCAAACTGCAACTCACTCTCACCCCGCGCCTGGAGCTTCTCGCTGATCCTGGCACGCACCTTGTCAGCGGTACCCACCGGTACCGTCGACTTGTCGATGACCACCTTGTACTCATTCATCCGCTCACCGATGTTGCCGGCCACGGTGAGTACATACTGCAGGTCGGCAGAACCGTCTTCATCCGGAGGGGTCCCAACGGCGATGAACTGAAACAATCCGTGCTCCACCGCCTGATCAATATCGGTGGTGAACCGGAGACGTCCCGCGTCGGTGTTACTGATCACCAGCTGTTCCAGCCCCGGCTCGTAGATGGGAATCCCGCCGCTATTGAGGGATTCGATTTTCTGCTTGTCGATATCCACGCACAAGACGTCATTGCCCACATCAGCCAGGCAGGCCCCCGTTACCAGTCCTACATATCCCGACCCAAAAATCGTAACTTTCATTTC
>JAAELC010000478.1 GCA_024227135.1 Gammaproteobacteria bacterium | reverse complement strand
TAGGTCTTGTCACCAACGAAGGCAATGCCAGACTCTGTTCAACGCTGCCGGATGTGCACGTTGTCTATACCGGTATTCATAAACTGGTGCGCAATGTCGAGGATGCCATCAAAATCACCCGGCTCCTGCCCCGGAATGCCACCGGCCAACTACTTACCTCCTATATCACCTGGATCCGCGGTACCGTTCCCACCAATGGCAAGGCCAAGGAGCAGCACATTGTCCTCATCGACGGGGGTCGGGAAGCACTCTACGAATCCAAGGCCTGCCGTGATGCTCTCCGCTGTATCCAGTGCGGGGCCTGTGCCAACGTCTGTCCGGTCTACCAGACCGTCGGCGGTCATGTCTTCGGTTCCATCTATATATCTGCCATCGGTGTTATCCTCACCGCCTTCTATGAAGGTCTCGACAAGGCTAAAGAGATTACCCGGGCCTGTATCGGCTGTCGATCCTGCAGTGCGGTCTGCCCTTCCAACATCGACCTCGAAGAGATCATCCTCCATCTTCGCAAGCAGGTTACCAATGAGTACGGCATGGGAGTGATCAAAAATGTTGCCTTCAAGGCAGTAATGAAAAACCGCGGACTCTTCCACTCCATGGTCCGTGCCGCTTCCAAACTGCAACGGCCGGTCACCCATAAAAATCCACGGAGCGATGAGGCACGGATTATCCGTCATCTGCCCATGCATTTCATGGACAGTGACTTTACAGAGTGGCGTAATCTGCCCTCGATTGCCAAAAAATCCTTTCGGGACCAGTTCAAAAACATCGTCCAGAAAGTCAAAAAGCCGAAATACAGGGTAGGTTTCTTCGTCGGCTGCGGCGCGGATTTTGTCTATCCGGAAGTGGGTACCAGTCTCGTCAAGGTGCTGAATGCACTTGATGTAGAGGTGGTATTTCCGCAGAAACAGAACTGCTGCGGGGTTCCGGCCCTCTACTCCGGTGATACGGAAACCGGCAGGTTCCTGGCGAAACAGAACGTGGAGGCCTTCACGGAAGCCGAGGTTGATTTTATTCTCAGCATATGTCCGACCTGTACCATGGGAGTCAAGCGAGACTTTATCGAACGTCTTGCCGACCACCCGGACTGGTCGGCAAAGGCCATGGCCTTGAGCAAAAAGACCATGGACGCCTCCGACTTCCTTGAAAATGTACTTGGAGCCTCGGAAAAACTTGCAGGTCTCAAGCCGCAGGGATCGGTTACCTACCACGATTCCTGTCATCTCAAACGCGGTAACGATGTCTTTCAAGAACCGCGTGCCCTGCTGGGTGCCACCGGCTATTCGGTGGAAGAGATGAAAAACAGTGACCGCTGCTGCGGTTTCGGCGGTACCTACTCCTTTCTCAGCCATCCCCAGATTTCCAAACAGATAACTGCCGATAAGATTGCAACCATCAAGGAGGTTAACAGCAATACCGTGGCTATGGATTGTCCCGGCTGCATGATCATGCTTAAAGGCGCCATGGGCAAGGCTGACCCCGATATCCGCTGTGCCCATACCATGGAACTGATGGCCGAGGCGCTTGATATGAAAGAGTAATTCAGCGCATGTTATGGAGTGACATCCAAGATCACTGCACCACTCCATAACATGCAAAAGGTAATAAGTAACCGCTTTGTAAGACCACCCTAATTTTTCCTCAAATTCCCTCCATTAAATCACCAACACCCACAAACTATCTTCTTTTAGTTGTTCATTCAAATAAATGGGGCCTCTTTTAAGTGTCTCCAACAGTTAAGCTGTAATAACGCTTTCGTTCCACGTTCCAGCCTATTTTGGTCGCAAATATCCCTTTGTG
>JAAELC010000477.1 GCA_024227135.1 Gammaproteobacteria bacterium | reverse complement strand
CCTCAGGATGGTGGAAGAACTCATCAAGATCAACATTTCTCTCTCCACCGAACGGGATCTGCACCACCTGCTGGATATGATTGTCACTACTGCCCGGGATCTGACCGGGACAGAGGTGGGCAGGGTCTATCTATTCGATCAAACGAAGCGTCAACTTCATCTGGAAATTTCTCAGAATGAGCAGTTAGCCGGGCCGGGTGCCGACTTGTCACCTCTGCCTCTGATGCTGGAGGATGGTCCGAATACCCATGAGGTCTGTGCATACTGTGCATTTACCGGCAATTTGATCAATGTACCCGATGTATACAGCTACTCTGGTTTCGATTTTTCCCGAGTTTACGAGTACGACCGGGTTTCGGGTTACCACACCCGCTCCATGCTGGTGCTGCCCCTGCGTGGTTATGAGGAATCATCCATCGGTGTGTTGCAACTCATAAATCGACGTGATCCGGAGACCGGACACGATCTGGGATTTGATCAATCCATGGAACGTCTGGTGGCGGCATTTGCCTCTCAAGTTGCCGTGGCTGTAGACAATGTTCAACTCATTGAACAGAAGCACTGTCTGATCGACGTTTTGAACAATACCAACAAAGTCCTGGAGAAGGAAAACCGACAGTTGCGGGAGCGCATTGGCAACGGTATCGAGACCGACGAGATCATCGGTGAGTGCCCGAAAATGCTTCAGGTATTCTCACTTCTGGAAAAGGTGGTGAACTCAGACGTTATCGTTCTGATACGGGGTGAAACGGGTACTGGAAAAGAGTTGATCGCCCATGCCATACATCGTAACAGCCCACGTCTGGATCAGGCATTTGTGGTACAGAACTGCGCTGCTCTGCCGGAAAACCTCCTGGAAAGCGAACTCTTTGGTTACCGACGGGGTGCCTTCAGTGGCGCATATGCCGACAAGAAAGGCCTGTTTGAGCTCGCCGATGGCGGAACCTTGTTTCTGGATGAAATCGGTGATCTTTCTTTAGGGTTACAGGGCAAACTGCTGCGAGTCCTGCAGGACCGGGAGGTACGGCCTCTGGGCGGCCTGGAGAGCCGGAAGATCGATGTTCGGGTGATCGCCGCTACCCATCAGCCTCTGGAAGCCATGATTCAGAATGGAGCTTTTCGGGAGGATTTGTACTATCGCCTGGTGGTTTTTCCAATTGACCTTCCACCTCTGCGTGAACGTAAGGAGGATTTGCCTGCGCTGCTGCATCATTTTCTCGATCGGTTCTCGAAACGTTATGGAAAATCGCTTAAAGGCTACTCCCCGGCAGCCCTGGAAAGGTTGCTGGCCTATGAATATCCGGGAAATATCCGGGAACTGCGAAATGCGGTGGAAAGGTCCACACTCCTGGCGGAAACCAAAGGAAGCATTATGCCCGAGCATTTATCCGTCGATCTGATCAATGCAACGGAATCCATGCCAGTGAGGAAGGTGCAACCCAGTGGTGGGAATCTCAAAGAAATCGTAAGCCATTATGAAGCCGAGATTATCAGGCAGCACCTGCGTGCCAACAACTGGAATCAAACCCGTACCGCTTTGACGCTGGGTATCTCCCGTCGTTCTCTGGTAGACAAGATCGGTCGCTTTCAAATCAGCAGGGGCGGGAGTTCAAGTCATTGAACCGCAGGTCTTTCTTTCGGCTACCTGCTTTTGGGTGACCTTGTCAGCATCTAAAGGCTGCTCGATTGGGCGTTTTATTTCCCTAATAATTTGTAGATTGCGCATGATCTTGCTCAGTTCAGCAATGTAGATTCTTTATCGCATGATTGCTTTGTCAGGAAAAGAACAAAATTCATCTATTTAAACAGTAAGTTAAGACCTGCTTGCCTGGTGGTGTGCGAGATTGGCACGAACTGTGAGTACTTAATTGATGAAGAAGCCGTTTTCAGGAAGAAAACGAAATGGATCAAGGATATCGGATAAGTTAATTATTAAGGAGAGAGGCAATGCCTTCAGTCGCATATATGTCAGTCCAAGGTACTACCCAGGGGAACATCACGGCGGGAGCCAATACCATGGATTCCATGGGAAACCGTTACCAGGAGGGTCATGAAGATGAGGTGACGGTGCAGGCTTTCAAACACCAGATCATCATTCCACGAGATCCCCAAAGCGGCCAGCCGAGTGGTCAACGCGTGCATCAACCCCTCGTTATCACCAAGATTTTCGATAAAACTTCACCGCTGCTCTATGCGGCACTGACGTCTGGAGAGCGGCTCAGTGAAGTTGTGATCAAATGGTATAGAACATCCATGGCGGGAACTCAGGAGCACTACTACACACACAAACTCGAGGATGCCATGATCGTGGATATGAGCGGTCACAGCCCCAACGCTCAGGATCCAGCAATGGAGCATTTTTCGCATATGGAAGATGTATCGTTCACTTATCGCCAGATTACCTGGACCCATGAGATCGGCGGTACCGAAGGCAGTGATGACTGGAGGGCACCGAAGATCTAGTCTCTGGATATCAGAGCGGACCCAGGCTGCTGTTCAGTCTACAATAGGGGTAATCGTTCGAGTCCGGTGTTGCGACTCGAACTTTACCTCAGTTCAGGAACAGAACTTTCACCAGACTGCTGCATATGTCTGGTGAAGGGCAGGAAATCGCGATGCCGAGGCTAGCACCCAATATTTCCCGGTTCGAATTCGTGATCGCCGATCTCGATGCGGAACTTCGGGTCGTGAAGTTCACCGGCACCGAGCTGGTCTCGCGCATGTATCGGTATGAGATCGAGCTGGTCTCGGAAGATCATGAGATCCTATTTGATGCCGTGGTGGATAAGTCTGCTGTCTTAGTGCTGCTTGCAGAGGCGGAGCCTCGCTATATCCATGGCATCATCAGTCGTTTTGAACAGGGGCAGCAGGGGGACCGGTTTACTGTCTATTACGCAACCCTGGTACCAAAAGTCTGGCGGCTGTCTCAACGCTACGGAAGCCGCATATTCCAACAGAAGACAGCACCCGAAATTATTGGGCAGATTCTCGATGAAGTCGGGGTGGCGAATGATGAATACAGTCAGATTCTTCAGGGTACTCACCCTACCAGGGAATACTGCGTCCAATACAGGGAATCGGAGCTGAATTTTATCAGCCGCTTGATGGAGGAAGAGGGAGTCTTCTACTTTTTCGAGCAGCAGGAATCAAAGCATGTAATGGTCATGGGGGACAATCCGTCGGCACACCCGGACATTGCTGATGGTGGAGCAGTACTCTACCATGAGTTCGCTGCCGGGTCGGTTTCGGAAGACCATATCTATCATTTCTCCTATATCGAGCAGATTCGTCCAGGGGTTGCCACGCTGCGCGACTACAATTTCAAGAAGCCAACCCAGAACCTGGAGAGTCAGAAAGAAGCCGATCAGGACCAGTTCCTGGAGGTGTACGATTATCCCGGTGAATACGATGATGCCGATGTGGGTACTGCGCTGGCAGGTGTCAGGCTGGAAGAGCAGCGCGCACTGCGGAAAATGGGAAGAGGTGAGAGTAACTGCACCCGTCTCATTCCGGGATACACCTTTACCATGGAGGAGCATGTCAGATCGACTTTCAACACCAAGTATCTGGTCATCAGCCTTGAAACCACAGGTGCTCAGCCCGAAGTACTGGAAGAGGCAGCGACTGGAGGTGGAACGGAGTATTCCAATCATTTTCGCTGTATACCTTATGAGGTGCCTTATCGTCCGGCACGCATCACCCGGCGCCCGGTGGTGGAGGGGGTTCAAACCGCTATCGTTGTCGGCCCTTCCGGTGAAGAGATTTATACCGATGAGTTCGGACGCATAAAAGTCCAGTTCCACTGGGACCGCGAGGGTGCGGCTGATGAGAAGAGTTCCTGCTGGATCCGGGTGAACCAGGCTTGGGCCGGTCCCGGGTGGGGTGCGCTTTACCTTCCCCGGGTGGGACATGAGGTGATCGTGGACTTTATCGAAGGCGATCCTGATCGTCCTATCATCACCGGTCGCGTATATCACGGGACCAATCGTCCACCATACCCGCTGCCCGATGAAAAAACCAAGAGTACGCTCAAATCCAATTCATCGAAAGGTGGGGGGGGCTATAACGAGATTCGCCTGGAGGATAAGAAAGGCGAAGAGCAGATATTCGTTCACGCTGAGCGCAATCAGGACGTCCGGGTAAAAGCCGATGCCATGGAATGGATAGGCAACAAGCGCCACCTGCTCGTCAAGAAAGATCAAATTGAAAAGGTCGAAGAGAACAAACACCAGACGGTGGTCATGGATCGGGTTGAAAAGATCGAAGGAGATTCTCACCGAACAATCAGTGGAGATAGTCTTGAACAGATTGACGGCACTGAACATCTCGGTGTGACAGGCGACCGCAAGGTGGCCATCACAGGAGGAGATAATCTCAAAGCGAAAGAATACAACGTTGAGACGAGTACCGGATTATCTGTCAAGGCGGGGATGGATCTACAGCAGAAGGTGGGCATGAACTATGCCACCGACGCGGGAATGGGCATTCACCTGAAGGCGGGCATGAACGTGGTTATTGAAGCTGGATTGTCAGTGACACTCAAGGCCGGTGGTGGATTCATTGTGGTAGGTCCAGCCGGGGTAACCATTTCGGGAACGCCTGTCCTGATCAATAGTGGAGGTGCAGCAGGCGCCGGCTCCGGTTGCTCACCCAAAGCGCCGGCATCACCCAGTGGACCGAATGAGCCTGAAGAGCCAGTCGAGGCGGACAGCAGCAAAGCGGGGAAGGTTGCCAAGCCCAAAGCAAAGGAAAAACCACCGAAACCGAAGAAATACAGCGCGCAGGCGTTGGTACTTAAGCAGGCAGCCAAAGACGGTACGCCATTCTGTGAAGAATGTGAAAAGGCCCGTCAATCCAAAGGAGGTTAGAGGACTGAGAGATGGCGACGCCCGAACAAGCAGAGAACCTGCGTAAGTGTCTCTATGCTAACCCTGATTTTCAGGTATATGGGCTGCTGGACGGCGCATCAAATCCCGCGTTAATCGATCATCTGTACGATGACGATGCAGAGTTTTTCTGCCTGTTCAGTGGAAAACTGGAACCGGATATGGCGGAGGTGGCTCCTTATCTGGTCAGAATGGATCCGGGTTCCAGGTTCAGTGATTGGGTGATTCGGGAGTCTCCGGGAAATCACTGGGGGGTGTTTGTTCAATCCAGCCAGGATTTACGCGCTATGCGCAAGCATTTTCGCCAGTTCCTTCAAGTCATGAGTCCCGAGGGAAAACCACTTTTCTTTCGGTTTTATGATCCCCGTGTTCTACGCGTCTACCTTCCTACCTGTAATGAAGAGGAGTCTGAGTTGTGGTTCGAAGGATTGTCAGGTTTTTTAATGGAGTCGGATGAACCAGGGACGCTGATAAGGATTCACCCGGAATCGGGTCTGCCAAAGATAAGCGAGCTATCAACATAGAGGAGGGAGAGGCTATGCCCCCAGCAGCACGTGTCAGTGATATGCATGTTTGCCCGATGGTTACACCAGGTACACCGCCGATACCCCATGTCGGTGGACCGATTTTGCCACCGGGGGTTCCCACGGTGTTAGTTGGTTTTATGCCCGCAGCAGTTGTTGGAAACACCTGTACCTGTGTAGGGCCACCCGATGTAATCGTTAAAGGATCTGCCACCGTGATGATAGGTGGACTGCCCGCAGCCAGAATGGGTGATAGCACGGCCCACGGCGGTACGATCGTGCTGGGCTGCCCCACCGTGATGATCGGCGGGTAGATGGGGTGCCAGTGTGCAACCAGTAACCTTTTTCGGGCCGGAGTATCAGGGCCTTGATGGACGGCCCCTGGAATTTAGAGAGCCTGTTCCCGGCAGTTTCTCCAAACAGGATGCCTTGGAAGCTGTCGAGCAGGTTGATCTTGAACCTGAATCCAGGGAAATGCTGGCGAAAGAGCCATCGACCAGCGGTTTTCTAAAACAGCTGATCCAGAATGATCAATTCATCGATGCGGTTGCCCTGCTTGCTTACGCCCTGACAGACGAAAAAGCCGTGCGATGGGCGGCGGAGGCGGCAAAAGCGGTCAATGATTTTCTACCTCCAGAGGAGGTATCAGCTACAGCTTCCGCAGTGGCAGCTTCCGATGGGAGTATTACCCGGGAAGAACTGGAACAGACGCTGTCTGAAACCCATTTTCAGGGACCTGGTGCCTGGGCGGCACAGGCAGCACTTTGGGCGTTGCAGGCCAGGGATAAATCCGATGAACAGCGCGTTGCTGAGTTGATACCCAAAGCCGTCGAAGGTGCGGTGCGATTGGCGGCTGCATTGCAGGCGGAGAGCTATACCATACCAGAGGTCCCAGTACCCGAGCTGACGATGCCTGACATTCCACAATACTCCATTGAACAACCAGAGTTGATACCGGAAGTTGATGAACAGATGCTGGCCGATGTAGTGCCCCCCCAAGTTGATGTGGAAACGGACCCTGAGGCGGTCAATAGAGCGTTGGCACCCTTTCTGGATATGGGGATGCAAATCGCGGCGGTGTGAAAGTATAGGCCCGTGGTTCTGAACAACGGGATAGACTTCGTTGGATTCTCTATAAAACTCAGGAATAAGTTCGGTCTTGCGACATACGGGATACGAACACTACACCTGGTCGGACTCATCTGTTTCAGTTCTGTCTACAGTCACATACTCAGGAACCTCTGAACGAGTCCATAGCCGTCATTTACTCGCAGGCGGAAAAAGTGGTGCGGGGTATAACTCAACGAAGCCGGGGATGCACTCAGTTTGATCAGTATGACATGGACAAGACTGTAGTGAGATCAGGGCTTACGTCAGTGGTACCCTGGTTTTGGAAGCATCGTAGGAACAGGCTTGCAAGTGTTTTTCAACGAAGGGTGGAGTCATGCTTTACGATCAATGCAAATCAGGAAATCAGAGCTATGCTACTTAAGCATCGTATGGACTCGACAGGCTTGTGGGTTACCTGTCCTTTACCCCCGTTCTGCAGGAAGTACGAAGAGAGAGGGCTGAGACTGTCAGTTGAACACGGCCCCGCAGACATGCGCAAAAGCGGTCAATGGCTTGATGGTGTTGGTGGAAGATGCCTTGCAGGCCATCCGTCTGGCGCAGTCAAAACCCATCCTGGACAAAATCAAGGATTGGCTTGACGAGAAAGTGGCCAAAGTACTGCCCAAAAGCCCATTGGGTGAAGCTATTGCCTACGCCTTGAGACTGTGGCCAAAGCTGACAACCTTTCTCGAGGACGGTCATGTCGAGATCGACAACAACAAAGCGGAGAACGCTATCAGGCCCTTCGTGATCGGACGCAAGGGATGGATGTTTAGCGGGAGCCCGAGAGGTGCACGGGCCAGCGCTACCCTTTATTTCCTGGTGGAAACCGCCAAGGCGAATAAGCTCGAGCGCTTAGCAGGACGTGGTTAACCCGGTGCTTACCTTATTTCAGCATTGATAAATGGGTGTTTTTTCTAACGCATTAGTCCTGCTATGAATCTATACTTGAATAGGGATAGTATCAACTCAGCATCTATTTTGGGGGTATGGCATGGATTTGGATTTAGCCCAGTGGCCTGATAGGGAACGGGACCTCAGGAGAGACGGTTTTGATGATTGGGAGGGCGACCTTTCCCTTCTGAGATGGTTCGAAGGAGATTCTGTGGATCAGGACAGATTAAGGGCACTGCTGGCCGAAAGTGAGCCTGGCATGGATGTATCGAGGCTGGACGACAATGCCGTCCTCCAGCAGATTTCATATCGCATCGATCATGGCTTGGTGAAGTGGTTTTCCCCGGCTGTGATGAAAAGGGATCGATATACCAGTATCAGGGAGGGCGGGGCTTCGCCGGAGCCGGTCCAGGATGAACCGGCACCAGAGATGCCGGTTGAAGAACCAGAGGATGAACTCACCTGGGTGGAAATTGAATTGGTGGACAACGAAGGTAAACCGGCGACCGGTGAAGCCTACGAGGTCAAGTTGCCCAATGGCGAGACCCGGAAAGGTAAGCTCGGGGGTTCGGGCGTGGTTCGTTTTGATGATATCCCCAAGGGGGTCTGTGAGATCCTGTTCCCAAAGGTGTATAAGAATCCCCGTACCTTGAACTGACCGACTTGTCGGCCTGGATGATTTAAATCATGTCTGATCCCAAGGAAAAGATCACACTGGACGATGCGGATAAGAAACGTTCGCGCGCTACCGGACAACGCCATGTTTTCCAGCTTGAGGGATACACCGTTCATTGGTTGGAAGTGGAAGATGTACTGTTTCATCACAACAGCGCGGTACTGTTGCCCGAGGTGGAGTCCCGGTTAACTTCCAGTATCGCTAAGCAGCGACAGCTTGGGGGGCTTTCCGTATTGAGGGCCTGTTATCTTCACGCCAAACACCATGATGCTCAGAAACTCCTGATTGCGGGTCATACCGATACCAGTGGCGGGAAAGCATACAATCTGGAGCTGTCACAGCTACGGGCTGCCGGAGTTGAACACCTGCTGCTGGGTGAGCGTGATCCCTGGGTGGCAGTAGTCAATGGCAAACACAAGGTGGAGGACTATCAGCATATTCTCACCTGGGTGGCCCGCTGGAAAAAGTGGGGTTGTGACCCCCAAGGCATTGACGACAAAAACGGTCCCAACACCAAGGCGGCAACAAAGGCGTTTCAGCAGCATTTCAGTGATGCCGATTTCGGCGAACCTATTGCTGTGGACGGTGTGGTCGGGAAGCAGACCTGGGGAGCTTTCTTCAAACTGTATATAGTTCGCCTGGCGGGATTGCTGGATACTGATGATGCGGGACTGGCGGAGTACAGGGAGGCTTTGACCTGGTTGGATGACAGTAAGAGAGGAGTGGGTTGCGGGGAGCATTTCCCCATTGATGCTCCGGGACGGGATCATTATCGAAGCCAGGCGAACAGAAGGCTTGAGCTGATGTTCTTCGACCCGGGAGAGGAACCCCCCAAGCTGAACTGTCATCCCGGTAAAGATTGCGTACCGTCTCAATGCAGGATCTACAATCCAAAGATTTACCAGTTTAAGTACATTGTTCCTGCGGACCTGGCCATTGTGAAAGTGGATGACTGGTTTGCTCCGGAAGCTGAGAAACTGGATATCCTTTACAAAATCGAAGGACTGGCGGGGGCCAAGGTAGTTCTGGAGGTTCACAGTGCCCAGGCAAAGGGGAATCCCCTCTATACCTACGATCTCACGGTGGGTGAAAAAAAGGACGGACAGCATACGATTCACTGGGATGGAAAAGCGAATGGAGGTGGGGATGAACTGAAAGGAAGATTTATCACACCGTTACTTTCCCCCTTGCGGGTTAGACTCACAGACGGTGGGTTCTACGGGGATAGCGAAGACTTCAACCTGCTCTACCATTCGATAATGCTCAGGCAGGGACCTCTGACGCCCGACGAGAAGGTACCCGATGAGGCAGATGAGAAAACCTGGGTTCAATATCAGCTGAGTCAATTGGGCTATTTTGGCGGTCCGGTTGGAGCAGATTTTGATGACTATCTTAAGAAGGCTGTTATCCGTTACAAGGCAAACAATAAGGGATTACATCAGCTGAAGTACAGTGACTATGACGCCGGAATTACCAGCGAGCTTAAGAGTGCATTGAAGAAAGGTGAGAGCAGGCGTGAATACATAACCGGTGACGCCATCACGGACAGCAATAAGGAAGGCCGGATTTTTGTCGAGGCACTGACTTATGAGGCAGGGGAGTTCAGCCAGTCAAAAGCGACGAAGGAACGGGAGAGGCTCAACAGACCGTTGATTCCCATAGAAGCGGTGGTTCTACTTAAGAAAAAGAATGGATCAGGTGTCCTGGCTCCAAAGGCGGTCGGGTCGGTCAGAATCAACTGGCGATTCAGTGACCCCCAGGAAGACCTCTCTGCACAGTATGCCGCTACAGCCGGTTCGCCCAGTAAAACCCGAAAGTATGTGGAAAAAGCGCTCAAGCTCAAAGGGGGACGGGCGGGGGGTAAACCGGATAACTGTCACGAGGATTTTGAAGGAATACGTAAGAGCGGTGACGACAACGCATACACGGCTTATCTCGAAGGGGAGCGTTATAAACCCTACAAAGTAGAAAAAGACAGTACCCAGAAGCTGCTGTACACCAAGGTGTACACCGATGAGTCAAAGTATCCCCAGCGGGTCGGCTGCGCCGGTGTGTTTTTTCGGCCCTCCTTCATTGCGGGGGATGATTATAAGCTGCAGGCTGAGCTTGATTTTACCGGGTTGCCCAACAAGGATCATCTAGAGAGTATTCACGGATTTACCGATGTATCCAAACGTATTCAGCGGAGAACCGGCACTATTCGTATATGGCGTGACATGAAAGTAGCCGTGTTGGTGAATTGGCCTGCAAGATCAGGTTCCAACGAATGGGGGAAAATCGAAACAGAATTTGCCAAATCCTATCTGAACCTGGATACCGGTGTACGAACTGCCAAAGGGATTACCCAGGTGTTGCAGTCTTCTGAATACAAAACCATCGTTGCCGATAATACCAGCCATAAGAAGCGTAAGATAAAACTGCTCCCCGATACCTTGGTGGGTGTTGACTTGCCTTCCCAGGGCAGTATGAATGCGGCACAGTACAAGGTTGCACTGAAGAATTTCGTCAACGATAACTATTGGAACAAAATCTACAAAGATTTGCGTAAGAAACTCTCCGAAAACCTACGCAAAGAGTATCCGACTGGTTTCGTGGTGGTTAACTTTCTCACACACAAGCCGGTAAACATCATGAATGCTCCCCCAGGCAATAAGACAGTGTCCCCTGCCAACAGCAATTTCGTTACATGGAGCTTTTCCATCGGGTTACCGGATTCTGTTCTGTTTATTGATCAGAAGGATCCCGATAAAGTGTATTACGTTGTAGCCCATGAGATGGGCCACAATTTCTGGTTGAAACACTGGGAGCACGCCGGTGGAAGCAGGGCAGCGGATCACGACCAGTCCGATCGCAATTGCCTGATGAGTTATTCCAGTAGAAATTGTGCCCATCTGCATCATCGGCCGGGTACTTATACACCCCATTTCTGTGGTCAGTGCAATCTGAAATTACGCGGCTGGGATGTGGACGATCCTGGCATTCCCGCCAACTCCAACTGAACGGGTAATCGATGGCCCTCCACTTAGAAATGCGGGTACGGAGTTCGAAGTCGACCACCCTGGATTATCTCAGGCTGGATTTCTCACTGGAGAATCAAACTTCCCGAGCGTTGACCTTACCCGGGCCTTATGATCTGACCGATGCACTGACCCTGGTAATCTACAACACGGATGGGGAGATGTGTCGTTTGATCAATGGCATCACACGACAGGTAATGAGTTCCAGTGGCCGAGTGGATGAACGTCCCGATCTGGTGGATCTGCTGCCGGGTGAAACCTGGGAGTGGTTCTGGGATACGGTTGGTTATCATTATCCTCTTGCAGCGGGAGAATACCGGATTCAGGGGATCTACACATATCAGGACCTGCGTGCCGTTTCCAGTATTGAAGACCTTGTTATCATGGCCGAGGAGGTAGAGAGCCTGGTAGCTGTACGTGACAATCCGGTAATGGATGGTCTGACCCTGCTAATCGGTGCCAGCCTTGGTGGAGAGTCACGCCTGCTTTTACGTCAGCACGGTTATCAGCGGCCCCTCAGCGCCTGGTACTCGGAACCACTGGACCTGAACACGGGAGCAGAGCTGCCCTTTCTGGCTTCTCCCGCCTATTTTCGTACCGACAGTTTTGAGCATTTTTTTGAGAGATGGCTGATAGTCCCTGAGGGGGGGCGGGTCGAGGCGCGTCGGTACTGCTGGGGACGAGCTTCGGGCGAGCGATTTCAGGCTGATCTTCCCGCTTCCGGACGTCTGTTACGGGTGGCCAGTTGCCCTGAAACGGGTCCGCTGAAGCTCTATTTTCTTGATGAGAACAATGCACTCAGGGTCCTGAATTTTGATCGGACCGGTCTCCATGAGTGCTACCGATATCCGTTGCCCCACCATGCCCGGTCTACGGCACCGGCCATTCGAGCCGATTGCGATCATTTACACCTGGCTATACCTGATCACGGCATCTACTATGCTATGTTGACCCATGGTGGCGACTGCATAGTGGAACGTCATCTGTATCGTACCCGGTTGTTACCCGTTCAGTGGGATATTAATCCTGAGCGGCGAACTATACACGCACTGTTCCGGGGTGGAAGGCACGACAGGGTACTGGAGTTGGTGGAGTTAGGGCCGGAACTGGATCAGGCCTGTTGCTATCGGCTTGATGGTTTGTCGTTGCGTGGGGATATTGCTGAGATCGACTTTGCCTGGGATGACAAGCAACGATACCATCTGTTGTTGTCAACCAGCCGCAATCAACTCTACTATCTGGAACAAGGTCATGGTCCGGTTCGTATAGCTCAGGGAGAGCATCGCTTTTATCCTCGTGTAGTCCTCTCTTCAAGCGTCTATCTTGGTTGCTATCGTAAGGAGTTTGGGTATCGGTTTCTTGAGTTTCAACGGCAGCATGGACGGCCAAGGATTGTCGATTACGAGGAGGTATGACCATGGGTGCTCTGCAGATCAGGATGGTGACACTTGCTTTGGCAATGGTTGCCATCGTGCCTGGTTGTTTTGGAAACTCGAAGGTACAGGCAGTGGGAAGTGGCGGTCCTTTTGAAATCAAGCTGAATTTGAAAGGCAAAAGGCTCTGGGTTTCGTTGAAGAATCTATCACCGGAGCCCCAGTTGTTTCTGCATGATGGTTTCTTCCAGCCAAGCCGGATAGTGATCAGCTTGAATGAAGGAGATGAGCTTTCGGCTTTTGATACGCGTTCCCTGATCAAAACAGACAATACCCTCTATCGGGCACTCTATCGGAATATTGCCCCCGGTGACGAAGTGATTCTGGCAGAGACAAAGCTGGAGAGCGGGAAGGAAGGCTACCGTCTGCGTTGGCTTCCCTTTGAGTTCGATAGTATACAGTCGGGGGAATATGGTGTCCGAGTGGTGTGGGAAAGTGAGATGATGGGATGGACCGATTCAGAGACCGGTCAAAGTGGCAGTATGGATGCGATCTGGTTGGGTCGATTGGAGTCTGCCAGCCTCAGAATGAAGCTTCCTTGAAGTCGGGGGAGCACGTATACAATCCTGCTTTAAGGCGCCTGGTTCAGGGCCGCGGAAAAAATGAATCATCCCATCCTGCTGGTCTCTCACCTCAGCTATCACTACCGGCATCCTGCCTCGCGTGAATCTAGTT
>JAAELC010000476.1 GCA_024227135.1 Gammaproteobacteria bacterium | reverse complement strand
ATCCAACCTTCCCTCGCTACGGCCCCTATTCTCGGACAGGCTCCTAGAGGGTACACCCGACGATCCACGGTTCAAGTACGTCAAGTACGAGTAATATCGGTACTGTCAACTTTACGTTAAATCGGCCAGAATGTAGGCATGAATGATGCCGGGCAATTACGCACCCGGTTAATATAGCCTGAAAATGTCGATGGGTAGTTTTGGAAGGAGACGTGAGATTGATCATTACCCCCAAAGGTTCTGTTGAACCCGGCGTTAACCGCGTAGCTGCAAGTACCTGATGCTGTACCTGCTCGTTTCCATTCCCTTTATAGGTGCTCTGCTGGTCTATCCGGCTACTGAACGACTGCGTCTGCCGCCATCACTGGTAGCAGGGCTGATGGCTCTTTCGGCTTTGGTTCTTCTGTTATTCATCGGCTTTCCCGTGTACAGCGGCGCGGTGTTGCTGAGCCGTGCCGAGTGGATTCCACAGATTGGATTATCCTTTTCATTCCGCCTCGACGGCCTGGGTTTACTGTTCGCAGAATTGATCCTGGGTATCGGTGTTCTGGTGGTGCTGTACGCCCGCTATTACCTCACTGAGCTTGAAGCCGGCCCACGGTTCTATGCATTTTTGCTGCTTTTCATGGGGGCCATGCTGGGTCTGGTTCTCTCGGAGAATCTGCTGTTGATGATGGTCTTCTGGGAACTGACCAGTCTCGCTTCGTTTCTCCTGATCGGGTTCAGGCGTCACACATCGGAGGCACGCCAAGGCGCCAGGCTTGCCCTGTTCGTTACCGGCGGTGGAGGCTTCGCGCTGCTAGCGGCCGTTCTGATCATGGGCCAGATCGTGGGCAGCTACGAGCTGTCAGATGTGCTGGCCAGCGGGCGGTTGGTGGCGGATCATCACCTGTACCCCCTGGTACTTGTGCTGTTTCTGATTGGTGTCGGCACCAAATCGGCGCAGTTCCCCTTTCACTTCTGGTTGCCCCATGCGATGGCGGCACCGACCCCGGTCAGCGCATATCTGCATTCTGCGACCATGGTGAAGGCGGGGATCTTCCTGCTCGGGCGCTTTTTTCCGGTGCTGGCAGGATCCGAACTCTGGTTCTACATGGTCAGCGGCATGGGGTTGTCGACGTTGCTCCTGGGTGCATATCTGGCACTTTTTCAACACGATCTCAAGGGGTTACTGGCCTACTCGACCATCAGTCATCTCGGTCTGATCACGCTCCTGTTCGGGTTGGGAACACCCCTGGGGGAAATTGCCGCGATTTTTCACGTGATCAACCATGCAGTCTTCAAAGCTTCGCTGTTCATGGCGGCCGGGATCATCGATCACGAAAGCGGTACCCGGGACATGCGCAAATTGAACGGTCTTTTCAAGTACATGCCCCATACCGCCGCACTGGCCATGGTGGCCGCCGCCGCCATGGCAGGCGTGCCGCTGCTCAATGGTTTCCTGTCCAAAGAGATGTTTTTTGGCGAAACGCTGGTGCTCAAGTGGCTGGTTGAAGCCCAATGGCATTGGTTGTTCCCGATGGCGGCCACAGTGGCTGGTATTTTTGCAGTGGCTTACTCATTGCGATTCATCCACGATGTATTCTTTAACGGGGAACCGGTCAATCTACCTAAAACGCCCCACGAGCCGCCACGCTGGATGAAAGTACCGGTGGAAGTGCTGGTGGTGCTCTGTATCGGCGTTGGCGTATTCCCCAATTTTACGGTCAGACCTCTCCTGGAATCGGCAGCTGCTGCGGTGTTGCAACAACCCTTGCCCGAATTCAGCCTGAGTATCTGGCACGGTTTCAACACACCCCTGGTCATGAGCCTGGTTGCCATGGGGGGTGGCGCCATTCTCTACAGCGGTCGCAAATGGTTGTTCAGGGCCCACGATCGAATACCTTTCCAGATCAGTGGAAAACAGTGGGCGGAAAGCCTGGTTGAAAGTATTTTCCAATTGGGGGAGATGGTCGATCGTTTACTGGATAGTCGCAGTCTCAGGCGTTACAGCTTTTTTCTGCTGGCTATCGTGGTTGCTGCAGGCGCAGTATCCCTGTGGGGGGAGTCCTTTCCTGCTGCCAAAGCGCTGACCCCGGTCACCATCCCGGTTGTGATCGGCGGGTTGTTGCTCGGAGCCGGTTCCATCGCGACGGCGGTATGGCATGGGAAACGATTGCTGGCAGTGATCATGCTCAGTATCGTGGGTTTGATGACAGCGTTGCTGTTTGCTTATTTTTCTGCCCCTGATCTGGCGATGACCCAATTGCTGGTGGAAATCGCATCGGTCATTCTGGTGCTGCTGGCCATGTATTTCCTGCCCCAGCTGACACCCCCGGAATCCAGTAGAATAAGACTGGCCCGGGACATCACACTGGGCGTGATTGCCGGGATCGGGGTGGCGATCCTCAGCTATTCCATGCTGGTCCAACCCTTGGATAGTATTTCGTCCTACTACCTTTCCCAGAGTAAGCCAGGGGGGGGGGGCACCAATGTCGTCAACGTGATTCTCGTGGATTTCAGGGGATTCGATACCCTGGGTGAAGTGACTGTACTGGGGATAGCGGCCGTCGGTATAGTTGCAATGATTGGCGGTCTGAAAATCTGGGGGCCGGAAAAAGACTGGTTGGGGAGGTCCTGGGCGGGTGATCGCCACCCGGTATTGCTCACTACTGTATCAAAGCTCATTCTACCGTTTGCGCTGATCGTTTCCGCCTATCTGTTCTTACGGGGCCATAACTATCCCGGCGGCGGGTTTATCGCAGGTCTGGTCACCGGTGTGGCGCTGACGCTCCAGTATATCGCGAGTGGCAGCGACCGGGCTCGACAACGGCTACCCTGGGATAACCTGAAGTTGGTTGGAGCAGGTATTCTCATCGCCACAGGAACCGGGCTCGGAAGCTGGGTTTTCGGTTTTCCTTTTCTCACCACCACATTTGCCTATGTGACGCTCCCCATCGTCGGTAAGTTTGAGATTGCCAGTGCCATGTTGTTCGATCTGGGTGTCTATCTCGCGGTAGTCGGCACGGTACTGCTGATTCTGGCGGGTATGGGTGGTCTGCACCAGCGCGAGGAAAATGTCTGATGGAACTGATACTCGCCCTGCTGATAGGGATTACGACGGCAAGCGCCGTCTTCCTGCTGTTAAGAGGCCATACCTTCCCGATCGTATTGGGGCTGTGGCTGCTGGGGTATGCGGTTAATATTTTTCTGTTTGTCAGCGGTGGGTTGACCGAGGGCAGTGCACCCCTGGTCGAGCAGGGGCTGGAAATCTTACCAGACCCCTTACCCCAGGCGCTGGTGCTGACCGCTATTGTCATTGGTTTCGGTATGTCGGCGTTCCTGATCGTTCTCGCACTGCGGGCTTTGGGGGATCTGGGCGACGACGGAGTTGATGGGGGTGAGAAATGATGAATCACCTGCCGATAATGCCGGTGATGATACCTCTTATAGCCGGGGCGCTGCTGTTTTTGATCGGGGGAAGGGGAGGAGGGCTGGACCGGGTGATCGGTGTTACCGCAACGGTCGCGCTGTTACCCGTTGCATTGCTGCTTCTCCAGGTTGCCGGGACCGGCCAGGTGATGGTCTATTACGATGGGAACTGGTCCGCGCCTTTTGGTATCGTGCTGGTGGTCGACCGGCTGAGTGCGCTGATGCTCTGTCTCAATGCGCTGCTGGCATTGGCTAGCCTGCTCTATGCCATCACCGGGGATGATCGACTTGGCCCTCGTTTCCATCTGTTGTTTCAGATGCAGTTGCTGGGAATCAACGGTGCCTTTCTCACCGGTGACCTGTTTAATCTCTTCGTTTTCTTCGAAATACTGCTGATCGCCTCCTACGCCTTGCAATTTCATGGGGGAGGCAAGGTTCGGGTTCGTGCCACCCTGCATCTAGTGGTTTTGAATCTGATTGGTTCATCTGTGTTTCTTATCGGTATAGGGGCCATCTACGCCGCTACAGGGACACTCAACCTGGCTGATCTGGCGGTCAAAGTAGCCGCTGCGGGTACCGGACAGGCGGGTCTGCTGAAAACCGGGGGAATACTGCTGCTACTGGTGTTCGCCCTCAAGGCGGCGTTGGTGCCTCTGGGTTTCTGGCTGCCACCGGCCTACTCAGTTGCCTGCGCACCTGTAGCGGCACTGTTTGCGATCATGACCAAAGTGGGGATCTATGCCATATTACGTCTTCAGGGGTTGGTGTTCGGTCCTGAAGCAGGGCCTGCTGCATCTCTGTTCACCCCCTGGTTGTTGCCCCTGGGGTTGATAACGGTCGTTGTCGCCACCTTCGGGATACTGGCAAGCAATGAGCTGCGACGCCTGCTGGCTCACCTGGTGGTTCTTTCCGCGGGCACACTGACTTTGACGTTGGGGCTTGATTCCCCCAGTGCCGTGGCTTCCGCACTTTTCTATCTGTTGAACAGTACACTGGTCGGTGGGGGGCTGTTTCTTCTGGCTGATCTCATTGCCCGTGATCGGGGGGATGCAGGTACCTCCTTTGTGACTTCACAAACCGTATCCAGCCCCCTGTTACTCGGTAGCCTGTTTTTTGTCGGTGCCATCGGCGTTGCCGGATTGCCGCCGCTGGCGGGATTCCCAGCGAAGCTATACCTTCTGCAGACGGCTTTTCTGCATCCTGCCGGGAACTGGGTTTTTAGTGTTGTACTCATCAGCGGTCTGCTGGTGGTGGTTGCCCTGAGTCGAGCCGGCAGTGCCATATTTTGGCGCACAGGTAAAGCGCAAAAACCCGCAACGGGGATTGCCAGTCTTCAATCTGCTGCAACCGCGTCGTTATTGCTGGGATCCGCTGCATTGATGATCGGAGCCGGCGTGACGACGGGTTACACCCAGGCGACGGCTGTCCAATTGGCGGATCACACCGGCTATGTGGAGGCAGTGATGGAAAACCGGGGAGTGGTGGTATTACCAGCCGGGCAGGGAGGCTCTTGATGTCTCGATCATTTACGTTCTTTCCTCACCCACTGCTCAGCGCACTGCTGGTGGTGCTCTGGTTGCTGCTCAATAACAGCATAGAGCCGGGACAGCTGATACTGGGTGGTTTTTTTGGCATTGTCGTCCCCCTGTTTACCAGGCGCTTCTGGCCTCAGCGGCTCGGGGTGGGGCGTCCGCTGCTGGTGATAAAGCTCGCAGGCCGGGTCGTGAAAGATATCGTATCTGCGAACTTTTCTGTGGCCCTGGTCGTGCTGGGCCCCACAGAAGCTGTCAAGCCAGGATTCGTGAAGGTGCCACTGGATGTGGATTCAGATTTTGTAACGACGCTGCTGGCCACACTGGTATCCCTGACACCGGGTACGGTTTCCGCGGATATCGATATGGAAAAGCGGGTGCTGTTGGTACATACACTCAACTCGGATGATCCCGAAGCATTGATCCAGGAAATCAAAACCCGGTACGAGGCCCCGATAAAGGAGATTTTTTTATGTTGAGTGTGGTTATCTCTATTGCAATGGTACTGCTGGGTATTGCGCTGCTGTTGAATGCCTGGAGACTGTTTCGCGGCCCCGATGCCACTGATCGCATACTGGCCCTGGATACCCTGTACATCAACTCTGCCGCTCTGATTATACTTTACGGTGTTGATATAGGGCGGGCCGACTTTTTTGCCGCGGCTTTGCTCATCGCCCTGTTTGGTTTTGTCAGCACCATGGCGCTGGCTAAGTTTCTGTTGCGAGGAGATATCATCGAATAATGAGTATGCTTATCGATCTGCTTATCGTGTTTTTTCTGCTGCTGGGTTCAAGCTTCGCTCTGATCGGATCCATCGGATTGGTGCGTCTGCCTGATATTTTTGCCCGACTGCATGGGCCTACCAAGGCGACGACATTAGGCGTCGGCAGTATTCTTCTCGGTTCAATTCTGTACTTTTCGTCCAGACAGGGGTTGAGCCTGCAGGAGATTCTGGCCTTACTTTTTCTGTTCATGACCGCACCCGTCAGTGCGCAGCTACTCTCCCGTGCCGCCCTGCATCGGCGTTGTGACAGCATTGCCAGACTGCCTGAGATGGATGATGGCGCTGAAAAGAAATCGGGAAACTCTTGAATCGAGCCTGATGCTGCAGGGGGGCGATGGGTTGCTGCACCCGGACAAGGCCGCTTCATGAACTGGTTTACTTCAATCAGAGAAGAAGTGTAATTGCTCACCCCCCAGAGATTACCCCCCATGGGCGGTCTGTGGGGGAAGTGTCTTTGGCATGGATGCCAAAGCCAAGCCTACAGGGAGACTGGCGGCAAAGAATAGATAGATCATCGGAACCAGGGTTCGCCTGGGATAACGAGCGCTGATATGCCCGAACAGAGGCGCCACCGCCAGCATCACCACGAAAGTAGCGGTGAACAGCCATTGCAGCTGATCCACTCCGGCCAGAATACCCATTTCGTCTCTCACCGGCCGGATGGCGTAATAACTGGAGAGAAGAAAGAAAAAGTAGAGAAACGCCAGCGTCACCCTACGGGTTTCATCGGGTTCAATTCCCAGTGAACGGTGAATTCTCATATCGATTCTGTCCCAAAGACCCAGGCGGGATTAGGAGGCTCGCACCGGGTGAGTGGCTCATTGTAGAATGCCTTGCCTGCCCACATCCAGGTTACCACCGGGTTACTTCTCGGATGAGGCTGAATTATTAACAGGTTGAAACCGCTATGAATACTGCTATCACCTTCGATGATGTACTGCTGGTCCCAGCCTACAATCACTGGGAGTCCCGTCGTGTCGTAGATGTTTCGATGACAGACCGGTCAGGCAAGCTACAGCTGGATCTTCCCTTGATGAGTTCGAACATGGATACGATCACCGGCGTGGAAATGGCTGATTTCATGGGTGAAAACGGCGGTATTGGCGTCATGCACCGGTTCATGTCCATCGACGAGAATGTTTCCATGTGGAAAGCCTGCCGTCACGACACCTTCGTTTCTGTGGGGTGTTCCGAAGAGGACCTGGAGCGGACCGAAGCTTTGAGGGATGCAGGAGCCACTCTTTTCTGCATCGACGTTGCCCATGCCCATGCAAAATATGTGGGCAGGACCTTGAAGAATGTTCGGGAAATCCTGGGTAAAAGCGCCTGCCTGATGGCCGGCAATGTGGCCACCTACGCTGGCGCGGACTATCTTGCTTCCTGCACCGCGGATATCGTCAAGGTGGGAATTGGGGGAGGGTCGGTCTGTACCACGCGGATCAAAACCGGATTCGGTGTGCCCAATCTGACAGCTGTTCGTGAGTGTGCAAAGGTAGATCGTTCCATCGTTGCGGACGGGGGTATGCGGAGTCCGGGTGACCTGGTGAAGGCGCTGGCTTTCGGGGCGGACTTTCTGATGGTTGGCAGCATGTTGGCTGGCACCCGACCAACCCCCGGTGAAGTGCTCACGAGTACGGATGGGGAAGGTAACAGTGTCCGTTACAAGGTATACCGGGGTATGGCAAGCAGCGAGGTTCAGGATGACTACCACGGTGGTATGGCCGAATGGAAAACAGCAGAAGGCGTGACGGTGCAGGTGCCCTACCGGGAGGATGAGCAGAAAATTGTTGCGGACATTATCGGCGGCCTGCGCAGTGGGCTGACTTATGGTGGCGCGAACGATATCAAGCAGTTGCAGCGGAAACTGGACTATATAGTGGTTACCCCTGCAGGACGTACGGAAAGCCTCCCTCACAGAAGCCTTTAGTTCGGACATCCCAGTTCATCGGGATCGGGGCAATCGGGCCGGAGTAGCAGTGTTTTGGTCAGTTTCGCTGAGCGACGATCAATGTCGCTAAGGAGTCACTGACCAGGCTCAGAGGTCTTGTGGTACAGCGATGTGCCGCCATGCTAACGGGTGCAAGTGTCTTAAATGTAAGCTGTCGAACGGAATGTCTTCGGCAGTTGTTTACAGAATGAGTCCTATGGGACTTTTCAAGCGTTCCCGAGGGGCTTGCTCAGGTCCTCACCAGGTAGGTTCCAAACAGGATGAAGCCTGCCAGGGTGCCGGGCGGGCAGATTTTATCCTGACCGCTTTATAGTCCCCACTGCTGTGGATCGAATTTGCTGTTCATTGCCACTTTGGGGTAATCATTGAGTTCGAGCCAGAAGCCGAGATACAGGGAATCGAGAGACTCATGATACGCTTGCTTGAGTTCACGCATGGTCACAAACTCGGTTTGGAATTCCTCTCTGCCTTCCTTAATCAGCAGTTCGATCCTTTTACGTCTGAAATTCGACATGGCAGCGCCATGTTTTTTAAACCATTGAAAGATCAGATCATTGTCGTTCATTGCGGGTATGATCTGAAAATGGTGTTTAAGGATGTTCGTGAATCCTGCCGGCTTGCTGTTGGTTCCCAAGGTGATGCCCAGGATGAGATCAGCATACTTTGAGGCGATAGCCTCCAACTGCTGCTGCTCCTGCTGAATGACACTCTCTGTCCGCTGGCCAAGTGCAACAGCGGTCACTTGTGAGACGATACCGATCAGCACGATTATCGATAACAGTATGCCCAGTAGTGGACTTCGGTGGCTTTTTTCCTCTTTTTCTGCAGGTGCTGAATTCACTGTTTTACCCTTCTGCCTGGTATTGGTGTTGTTAAGGACAATCGGTGGTGTCTGCTCTCAGTCGGTACGCCAGTCAGGGCTGTTAACCGGCTGACGGCACGCGCCTGGCAAGCGGTTTATTGGCATAAGGGTCGCGGAAATTAATAAATGTCCAGAAATTGCGCTGGATTTTGGTTCAGATTCAAGGCATGGAAAGGGGCGCATAGCTGTTCTATGCAACCTTTTCCACAACGCGGAAACTGGGCCAAAAGACCAGCAAGACTGGATAATTATTTTTTTCCGCGGCCCTAACGATGGGGTCCCGCAGGCTTTTCTGCAAGGAATTTTTCGGGCGGCTATAGCCTGGAATCTGTCTGGCGCGCGCAGTATCCGAAACTGGATTTGATTGGGAGTATATGGTGAGTCTGATGCGGTTGTGCGCCCTTTACCTGGTAGCGATAGCACTTTTACTGCCGGTGGCTGCGGGTGCTCAGGATGGAAGTATCGAAAAACTGCTCCGAGAGGCAGAGGAACTGGAGGCGCAGAGCGAGGAGCGTTTTGTGGTCGATGAGGCCCGTTGCCAGGAGTTGCTCAACTCAAATAACCTGAAGGAAATTACCCGGTTTTTGGGTGATTATCCCGATCAGTCACTCGACAAGAGTATTTGTGCGGCGCAGCTGGCATTGCACGAACGTCAGGTCAGACAACTCGTAGACGAAGACCGTTGTACTGAATTGCTGGGATCGGAAGATATCGACAAGATCAGAAAGTTCTTCAGTGACTATTCCGCCAAATCACTTAGTAAAAGCCTTTGTGCCGGTCAGCTTGCACTCCATGTTCGCCAGTTGAGTCAGAAGAGAGCCCGTGCGCGGGTGGAAAGGCAACATGCCGCAAGTAAGGTGAGGCAGGATATGGATTTCTGTGCAAAGCTGAAAAAAAGTGAGGATCTGCAGGATTTCAAAGACTACCAGCGGCTTTTCTCCGGTGGGTTTTGTGATGCCTATGTGGAAGAGCGTATAAAAAACCTTCAGAAGAAACCAACGGCCGAAGCATTGTTCTGTAAAAAACTGGGAGATGAGACAACCAGGGAAAGTCTTGAACGCTATCAAGGTGAGTACCCGGAGGGGGGCTGTCTGGTCGAAGTAGAGCGATTGCTGGGGCGATTGCTGGAGCAGGAACGGTACGTGAGTCTGGTGGTCCGTTCCAACGTATCCAATGACAAAGTGTATATCGATGATGAGCCCCAGCGACCGACAGGTCCCCAGCCTTTTCGCCTGGTAAAGGGAAAACGCTATGAAATACGGGTGGAGAAGCCTGATTACGAGCCGTGGACCAGATCTCTGCTGCTCGAGGAGAATAAAACCCTCTACGCGAGATTGAAGAAACCAGAAATCCCGGCTGCCAGGCGCGAATCTGAACCTGAGCCTGAGCCTGAAGTGTCTGAGACGCCGACGGATATCAGTATCCAGGTTCAGGAGAAATCACAGCAGCAGCGGCGGGCAGATGAGGAAAAGTTAAAAGTCCGTACCCAGTGCGAAAACACCCGAGGCTCGGTACCCACGGCCTGTCTGAAAGAGGATTTTGGTTGTCTGTCCGGTGATTGCCGGAATGGATTCGGTATTATGAGATACCGCAAGGGGATCTGCTACTGGGGAGATTGGGTGGATGGTGAAAAGAGTGGTCGGGGGGGGTGGTATACCCCAAAACGTTCCAGAGCATTTGCCGCTGTCATCGCGGGTGAGGTCAGAAACGGTAAAATTCTCATTGGAGTCTATGCGTATGCCAGTGGCGCCTGTTTCGTTGGCGAGACCGATAAAGCCACACGAAAAAGGGTGCGGGGATCATTGCTCTTCGCCGATGGTCGGTTGGCCCCCATCGGGAGCCGGTGATAGACCGGTAACGGTATTCTCAGTGCACCTGGCCTGTGAGAGAGTATCGATGTCAAATACGGTTTTTAGACAGGTTTTCTCACTATGATAATCAGCAGCAGAATATACCTTTTTACGGGGTTGTTTGTTTCCAGCCTGGCAGCGTTTGCTGTCACTCCCTTACAATGGAGTTCCTCTGTGGAGGCTACCTCGGCTGTTTCAGGCGCAGGCAGTATGAGTAGAGAGTCTCAGTGCCGTTATGTGGAGCAGGTGGCGAAGACCAGGCTGCCGTTTCAGCCGGGGGTGATAGTGGAGTCGGTTACACGAGATTACTGTCGATGCGACCAAGGCTCCGTTGCCGATAAACCATCCCAATGTACGGTACGGGTAACAGCAAGGTTCAAACTGGATCCGTTTCTGGAAGAGCAGCGCAGCGGATTGTATCGATCCTTGAAAGCTCTGGAGTCCGATGTGGAGCGGGAGATGAGCCAACGCCAATCTGGTGTATCCGGAACCACCAGCCCTGAGCTTGAAGCCATCGCCCGGCGAGTCCAGGTCGTCCGTGGGGACGTCAGCCGGTTTTATGATGAAAACCGAACTGACCTGGCGGTCTACACCTCATCCTATCTGAACAAAGTGCTGGTACTCGAAGATGAATTCAGGAAGCTTAAGCAGGACCTGAGTCTTGGTGTATCCCCACCCCCCGAAAGGCCCAGGGCGGCAAGCAGCCATTCGGTTGGAAAGCCGGAGCCATTGACCGTCACCGCCACAGCGGCTGAAGTCCGGCAAAGTGCTGCCCCGCCTCCAGGGGAGAACCGTACCGTCCTGCGCAGGGGGCCTGGCATCGTGGATCCGCTATCCATCGACAGGCGCATGGTCAAGATACCGGGGGGGTGCTTTCTGATGGGCAGCGCGCCGTCGGAGCCTGGACGGGATGAAGATGAACGGTATCAGCAGGTCTGCATTGGTGCTTTCGAATTGTCCCAGTATGAGGTCACTCTAGGAGAGTTCTCCCGGTTTGTATCAGAAACAGGCCACCGAACGGATGCCGAGGCCAACAGGGATGGAAGAACCTTTGGCTGCTTTTCCGAGGATTCAGGTACAGGCTGGCGATATGTCAAGGATCGTGACTGGAGGAATCCAGGTTTTATACAGGACAACAGTCATCCCGTCGTTTGTATAAGCTGGATGGATGCCATCGCCTATATCGACTGGATTAACGAGAAAACGGGATTGGGTTATCGTCTGCCTACAGAAGCGGAATGGGAGTTTGCTGCGAAAGAGGGAAACAAAACAGAGCGCCCATGGGGCAGTGATTCCAGCCAGGCGTGTTCTTTTTCCAACGTATCGGATACAAGTGCAGGCGGTAAATTCAGTTCCCTTTCGACCCATCCCTGTGATGACTTGAATATCCATACGTCGCCCATTGGCAGTTACAGCTCGAATAAATACGGTCTGTTCGATTTGATCGGTAATGTGTCGGAATGGACGTGTTCGAATTACAGCAATAAGTACAATGGCAACGAAACCCGGTGTGCCCGGGTTACGAGCAGGGGATTGCGTGTTCACAGAGGGGGAAGCTGGAATTCGGTACCCGACTGGACCCGGTCATCAGTGCGTGTGCGGCTTTGGCCTGCAGGCAGGGCGGATACGGTTGGGTTCCGGTTGGCCCAGAGTCTCGATCAGGTTGAAAAGCCATAGTTCCGAGTGCAGTGGGAAGAATAGAGTGTCCATCGCCAGTATCTTTCCACGGTGGGTTGGAATTGTATTGCAGTGGTGTTGAATGGTTTTCATGAGTCAGTGGCACTCGCGTGTAAGGAGGATGTTTTTAATATTCCTTCTCCCAGGGCTCGCCGTTTCCGGTTCGGTTTATGGTGTTTCCCCGGTTACGGAGCAGGGGAGTGTTACCCACCTGCCGGGCAATGCGCAAGGGCCAAGGCTCTCACCGGTCCAGCTGGCCGGCTTATCCAGACCGGAGGGCCGTCTGGAATCAGCAAGCCCGGAAATTGCTGGTTCTGGCAACCTGTCCGGCGAATGGCTGCGGATTAAGTTCAGCGTCGGGCTCACTTCCCTCTATCGGGATTTTGTTCGCAATGCCGAGCATATCGGTTGGCATCGCGCGGTGTTGCTGCCGAATAATTGCCGGATGAACGGCAAGGCCAGGGAATCGAGGGAAGGGCGCTATCACCAACTTCAGCTATTCTACAATTGTACCGGGAACCCGCGGTTAGATAGTGTTCGGTTGCCTCCTGTAGCTGGTATTCACCCGGTTAAAGAAAACGAAGTGCTCCTCGATCAGGCCCGCATACCGCTCAAGATTGTCACGGAACGAAATTACCGGATAGAGAACAGACCCAGTGAGGTCGGTATGGAGGATAGAGCCGGTAGGGTTAAAATGGGAGATCTGCCCCCAACGGTGATCCATCGGGGTGGCGTAAACAAGCTGTGGCTGGCAGCCTCAGGTTTCAGTCGAGGGATCTATCAGCTTAGATTCAAGGCGGAAGATCACAGTGGATGCAGTGCACTGCTGACCGTCAATATGAGTGACCTTATCAAGGGGCGGTTACATCAGATGCGGGAGCATTGCCCCCCATCGACCATACAACTCCATGGGGTATGGGGCGAGCCTGACATAGAAGGCTGTGCAGAATTAACGCGAACGGCAGAAGGTGTTCTTGCCTGCAGGTTGAAACCGGCTGCCAGCAAGCTACGGGTCAGTTATGGTCGGGGCTGGTTACCCATCGATCTGTCGGTGAAGGCAACATCATCGAATGATGTATTCGTGACCCGTCAGCTGAGACCGGTATGGCCTTTTTCATCCCGGCAATATGATATCGAAAACACCGGCAGCCCGGGGCCCCATGACAGCTGCAACAGTTTACCGGTCTATCAGCCGGTTGAAGTTCGCTACTGGAGGGGAGACCGGGTAGTGGCAGAGTTTCAGCCTGTCGTCTTCGATGATTCAGGTAAGTATCGGTTACCGGTCATCGATAAGGCAGCGGACTACGGGGTACTGCCTGATCAGTTCGAGTTCAGGATGCGGCGTATATCCCGAAGTAAACACTATGCCGAATGGGCGAATATCAAGCTGGAAATCGGCAGTTCCGATATTGATGTGGTCCGGGTTTTTTCCAGAAGGCTGATGCTGTTCGATACACCGCTGTGGGCACCGAAGACCCAGTCCGGTCTGGCATACAACAGTGATTTTGAGGTCCATTTCTTTCCATCTTTGACTGAATGCAGGAATCAGGAACGCAGTGAGGACTGGCGCTCCTATCTCCCGGGTGAGATGGCCCGGCGGATCGGCAGTTTTTGTGAGTATGCAAAGGTTCGGAATGCCAACAGCGGTATCGATGTGACCGAATGTACAGCACCTGTTCTTCTTGATACCTGGGATGGTGTGCGCTTTTACTCCCCTGACATTCCCCATACCCGATCCAGGGGCGTGGTCTATACCTTCGAATCCATCGTGTGCGAAGGCAAAAGGCGTGTATTGGTGATGTCTCTCTCTGAAGACTTCGATACCATAGGCGGTAAGCGCTTCAACGAAGCAGTATTTGCGGCTTTAAAGCAGATTGAGAAAGAGCGGATACCGTTTGATCTATGGCTGGTACCGAGCCGAAGAAGTCCCGAGCTGGCACTGCGATGTGAGGACTTTCGGCGCCATGGGGAGGGCCGATTCGATGAACTCCACGACCGTATGCGTTTTCGTGGCCAGGATCTGGATGCCGGTACCGATCTCGTGGTTGCGCTGGGGGACTATGGAACCGGTGACATTTCACGTCTTATATACCTGACAGAGGGCAGAAATATTCATGAAACTTCCCCTGCGCCATCCCAGTTGTTCCACCTCAGTACTCAGGGTACCAAAGCCCGGGTGTTAACCCTGGGTGGCTGCCATCTGTGGGAACGAGGTACACAGGTAGACCGCTGTATCAAAATGACAGCCGAAGACGCTGTAGAACAATTCAGCAGGCAACTGCAATGGCTGTTACAAGGAACTCAAGGCTAGGCAAAATGCGTGTGTACTATCGTCGATTGCTCCATTTTTTTTCAATCCTGCTGCTATTGGTCAGTGTTCAGCAGGCGCCAGCAGACATTCTGGGAAGCTGCGCAGAAGATACATCCCTGACGGGAGATTCCACCCGGCTGGTCTGGATAATTCAGGACGAGAGCAGTGTTTACGCGGAAGAGACCGGTGAGGAGGTCATAAGGACGCTGCCGTTCGGCTATGCTGCCGGTCTGGAAACCATTGGAAATGGAGAACTCCTGGGTCGGGTATCACTGGCTAACCGGGGGCGGCGAATCGGCTGGGTCGACCGCAACAAAGTTCTGTGTCGGGGCAATCCCCTGAAGACTCCCGAGGGTATAGAACGAAAGCTTTTCATTGCGCCACCCCCCACGAAACATGGCAGGCGTTCCGTGGTGCGGGCTTCCCGGCTGTCCGAGGAGGAAAACTGCGAGCCCTATTGTCTCGAGCTGACTCGATTCCAACTCTATTATGTCTATGCCATTGACACGGAAGCCGAACGCTATCTCCTAAGCTCCCGGTTCAAGCTCGAAGACAGTCATGGGCTGACCGGCTGGGTTCGTTTCAAAGAAGGGGTAGCCTGGAATACGGCACTGGGATTACGCCCGGCAGATGACTCAAGCATCAATTTTCTCTACGAAAATGATCAGGATGCGCTGACAACCTCCCAAAGGCGTTTTCCCGTGCTGGGTAACACGGATGGAAAATGGTATCAGCTCCAGAATCGCATGCCGATTCTGGAGAGCAGAACAGTTCAAGGCAGACGTTTACTGCGGGTGGCAGCACCTTCGGTAGGTGTTGTGGGTGCTTTGGGGGATGGCGCCATACCACAGGATACTGTGGGCAATCTTGGACTAAATGAGTTACAGAAAACAGATGTCTTTTTCGTCATAGATGGCACCAGAAGCGTTGCGCCTTACATAGACGAGGTCAAAGCGGCGGTGACCCGGGTGGTGGACTCCTTCGTTGGTAAAACCGGTTTCCAGAAAGCCTATTTTCGTTTCGGCTTTCGTATCTATCGAGATGACTATGCCGATGCACAGATCGATGAATGCGTCGGTGGTGTCTGTGAATCTCTGCCATTAGGCGCTGACTCCTGTAACGCCTCTCGGGAGGCTATCTCCACGCTGCGTGATCGATTTCTATATCAACTGGATCGCATTCATGCGTCCAGTGGTGATTCAGATGACTATCCAGAGAAACTTTTCGCAGGTATCGAAGCGGGTATGCAGGATATGGCGACCTGCCCAGGCCACAAAAAGGTGATGTTTGTGCTTGGCGATCATGGGGACCGGGAGCTTGAAGCCCCGAAGACCCTGGTCGAGGATTTTAAGCGATTTGAAAAACCGGTTGCACTCTATTTTGTACAGACACCTCGCGGTTGCAAAGAGAGCAACCTGGACTGTGAGGAGGCGTATGACACATTCGCCCGCCAGGGTCGCAGGCTAATTGAACAGATAAACCCCAGTGAAGTGTTGGGGAAAGCCAATGATCTCGGGCGCTATTTTGTGAATTTGCGAGGCGATCTGGCTGGGGTGGTTGCTGACGAGATGCAGTTCTGGGGTCGCAGCGATATCATCGGTGGTATCCAGGAGGCTATCCGAGGTGGTCATGCATTGGAACCCCTGCTGCTGCAGTACATGGAAGAAAATGTAGATTTCCCCGTGCTCTATTGGGAACAGATACGTCGTCATGCCTGTGGAAAACTTGGAACTCAATGCCAGCAGACAGTGGATCACAGGGTTATTCAGGCGGTGGCAAGGGCAGACGATGAATGGGCCGATGAGGTTCGTATCACCCATGATGAACTGGAGAAGTGGTTGGTGCTGCTGCGAGTCTTTGAAACCGATCTCAACGCAACGGGTCGGTCAGTGCTGCGTCGCAACTTCATCGCTACGCTGGGGAAAAATCTGCAGGACATGATTGGAAAGCCCAAGATCGATGAGTCCAGAGAGAAGCTGGGGGTGTACATTAAAACTCGCCGAGGCGGTATCCCGGTAGTCGAGAGCAGTCCGCTGATGCAGTATACGCTGCGGGACCTGCTCGAAGTCGATGGGTGCGAGTTGCGCAGGCTGGACCAATGGGTGCGGGGATCATTGAAGATACTACGGGGTGTGGCTACTTTGCCGACCCAGCGAATCGAGATGCACCTGGATTCGGCGCCTGAGCCGGATTGCGATGCCAGGCACAGTGTGCCGAGATTGCGCCCTGGAAAGAAGCGGCCATTGGGTCCCGATGATAGTTTCAGTTACGCTCAGGAGGTTGATGGTCGTTACATCTACTGGCTACCCCGAGAGTTTATGCCTTAGGGCCGCGGAAAAAATAGAGTATCCAGTCTTGCTCGTCTTTTGGCCCGGGTTCAGCGTTGTGAAAAGGGTTGCATAGGAAAGCTAT
>JAAELC010000475.1 GCA_024227135.1 Gammaproteobacteria bacterium | reverse complement strand
GCGGTATGGTCGAGTCGGCGGGTGAGCGCACAAAGACCGATATAGCACTGGTGTTACCTACGCGTACGTTAGCGTGGTCTGGAGTTGGCGAGCACACCATTGGTGACGCCTGGCGATCCCGTTTTGGAAGAATGCAAGATCATTCGACAACTCCACGCCCTCACACGCCTTCACTCATTATGGAGGGCTATACCATGAAGAACAAGCCGTCACCCGATCGTGCGCGCAAGCGACTGACAAAGCACCTGGATCAGATCAACCTGTATGCGGCGGGAGTCGATATTGGATCAGAGAACCACTATGTTGCGGTTCCTGAGGGACTGGATGATGAACCGGTACGCTGTTTCTCCTGCTTTACTGGCGATCTGGAAAGATTGGCCGACTGGTTGGTGCAGATCGGTATCCAGAGCGTCGCTATGGAGTCAACCGGAATCTACTGGATTCCATTATTCGAGATTCTCGAAGAACGGGGCCTGGAAGTCCTCTTGGTCAATGCCCGCCATGTCAAGAATGTCTCAGGGCGCAAGACCGACGTGTTGGATTGTCAGTGGTTGCAGCAGCTTCACACCTATGGGTTATTGGCAGGCGCCTTTCGGCCCCAGGAACAGGTCACTGCGCTTCGCGCCTACATGCGACAGCGCGGCACACTGGTGCGCTATGCAGGTTCCCACATCCAGCACATGCAGAAGGCGCTGCGCCAGATGAACCTGTTGCTGGACAATGTCGTAACTGACGTCACCGGAAAAACGGGGATGACCATCATTCGTGCCATTATTGACGGAGAGCGCGATCCCAACAAGCTGGCAGCCTATCGGGATCCACGGTGTAAAAAAAGTGCGCAAGAGATCGCCCAGTCCCTGAAAGGACACTACCGTGAAGAACACCTCTTTGCATTACGTCAATCGGTCGAGCTTTATGACACCTACCAGGCGAAAATCCTGGCCTGTGATGAAGCGATTGAACAGCAGCTCAATCACTTCGATGCGCAAGGTGATCCGGAACAACTTCCAGTGAGTAAAAAGAAGCAGGCCGCCAATGCCCCTGCCTTTGATGTGCGGGGTGAACTCTACCGGATGTGCGGCGTGGATCTGACCGCCATCGACGGTGTCAGTGATATCACTGCCCTCAAGGTGATCTCCGAAACCGGTACGGACATGAGCCGATGGAACAGCGAGAAGCACTTTGCTTCTTGGCTGGGGCTGAGTCCTGGCAACAAGGTTTCTGGCGGAAAGATCCTCAGCAGCAAGACCAAACCGACCACCAATCGTGCCGCCGCTGCGTTGCGCATGGCAGCCTTTTCGCTTTCCAATTCGAAAAGCGCCCTGGGCGCCTATTACCGAAGGATGAGATCCAGGCAGGGTGCACCGAAGGCCATCACCGCTACGGCCCACAAATTGGCGCGCCTAATCTACAGTATGCTCAAGCACGGAACGGAATATGTCGATCAGGGACAGGATTACTATGAACAGCAGTACCAGGATCGTGTCATGAAAAACCTCAAGAGGAGAGCTGCAGAGATGGGTTTTGCTTTAGTCCCGTCTACGGGTGACAATGGCTTGGTATCTGAAAATCAATAGCTTAGAGTTAAGTTACTTGGAAGCGTTCAGAAACTCCCATCCGTGGGACGTATCTGGAACGGAATCGAAAAATGCGATTTTCCGATTCCTTCATTTT